>NZ_JBFRFV010000017.1:0-124942 GCF_052115005.1 Massilia sp. 2TAF26 | reverse complement strand
ACATTGCTGAACTACTTGAAGCTGTACAACCACCACATTCCACAACGCGCCATCGACAATAAAACGCCTATCCTCGCACTCAAGGAATGGCAGCAGAAGCGCCCAGAATTATTCGTCAAACGCGTTTACGATCAAACGGGACTGGACATGTAGTAACTTGCAGGCGACAACAACATCAATCTCTTCGGCTCCATGAATAACGTAACAATCCCTCTCTGGCATGCGAGTTAAATCATTAGTCAGAAATTGCTGTATCAACTGCGACTTGCCTGAGCCCCCAAATATCCCGACAGCGTCGCGCTGCGAGGTCGATAGGAAAAGGTGTATCGCACCAGCAAGGCGGGCCTCATCCATCAAACTCGGTAGGTCCTGCCTGGATAGATAGACAAGGTTAACCGAGCCTTTGGGATGGTCACGCGCAGCATGGCCGACGTCCTGCAAACTTTTCGGGAAGGGGAGGGCACTCCTGTACAGTTCCTGGTTGGGTTTCGGTCCGTAGCTCGCCAGTTCAGATAAGCGGCTTGTCAGCGCAGTAGTAAGGATGTGCCAACCACGTGATTGCACAACTGTCTTGTTGCTCGCTTCAGAAAGGAAGATTGCCCCAGCTGCAACTGAGAGCTCAGTCGCGAGGGCGACGAGACTGTTGTCGCCAAGCTTGTTTTTTACGCCAACCTGTAGGTCACGAAGCGGCATAGTCCAGTTGGCGTGTTTCGAGAAATAGATATTAGCTACGGTAGTGCATGCAGCAATTAGTCTTAGAGGAGAGGTCTCAGCTATGGCGAAGGAAGTTCTGGCGATACCATCGAGCTCCCGCCAAGACATCAGAGAAGCTAACAAGTAAGGATTTGCGCTGATGACTTGTATCGTAGATGCGCCCCAAAAATCAATAGCCTGCACTGCTACAGCGACTGGCAAGCCATGGGTTGCGAAGTACGTCGCGACCTCTATTTGCATGCATAACGAACGCCAGACCTTTACGAGTCGTACTGCTGCACTTGGCGCAATCCTCGCGGCCTGTGCAAGAAGGCTGTGATTTGCTTGGTTGAGCGCTTCATATACCTCTGTTCCTAGCGTACGCCACAGACGTCTCCCTACTGACGCGCCAAACTCTGCAAACAGCTGATGCCGGCCGAACAGCCCAATCATCAAAGGTCCGGCAGGTACCTTTTGAACGGCGCTGACAGCGTGAAATTGGTGACCATATTTGCGGTCATTTTCATAATCTCCAAAGATTCCCCAACATTCGCCCTCTCTGGGTTTGACTTGGATGGCTTTGCTCGAAGCAACAACCCGTACAGTACGTGCAGTGTCCTCGAGCATCACTCGGAAGATGGAACCCCCCGTCGGAGAGGCATGCACAATTCTAGTGACAGTTCCGTTGATTGCTTCCATCTATTTCTCAGGAATGAAAACGCCAGTACCCTCCAGGTGGCGTAGCCTGGCGTTTGATGCGCGCAGTAGCTCGAGCTCCGCGAGGACATATGCTAGGTCAGCACTGCTCAGTTCCAGATTTTTCGAATTTTCGGATACCTCTGCAACTTCTTCTTTCCGATTTCGTAATTTCTCGTCAAGCTCTACGAATAATTCGTTGAGTGCCTGATTGGTGCCAATCGTCGACGGCGGTATGCCTAGGCATATGCAAATTGGCCGTTTCGCACTCTTACCAAGGCTGTTCAAAGGAACTTTGCCTAGCGGAGTAACTTTTATCCACTCTCTTAGCTTTGCTGCGTTTTCCGCGCCTTTTGCTTGCGAGTTGCGATTCATAGAGGCTACCTGGAATCAAGACTCAATCTTTAAGGGGACAACTTTCCGTAACGACGCTGTCAACTCTGCCACTTGCTTTTTAAGTTCAGCAATAGCGTCATCATAGTGCTTGGCACTGTTTGACAATGCACGCTCACTACGACTCAACTTTCCTTTTAAACTATCTTCCCCAATTTGCAACTGGGTAATCTCGGTTTCCTGCCTTGCAATTATCGAGTTTAGGAAGATAACTTTTTCTTTGAGTTCTTCGATTTGCGTGTTTTTATTTGTTTCGCCTAATTGTCGTGCTGCTCGTTTCACCAGAGCTTTGCATAGGGCATCAATTTCCGATTTGAGCCCTGAATGGGTGTCAAGCGTTGACCGATTCGTAATCGTAATACTGCCCAGAGTCAAGCGAACGCTCTCGCAATTTTGGGTTCCGTTCCACCGACAGAACTCAGCAATGCACGTGGGAAAATAATCTAGCTTTAGTTCTCCACTCGAATCGCGTACCTGCTCGCCATCAGTTGTAGCGACCCAAGGAACACCTGTGTCCATCCACGATTTGAGAAGGGATTTCTTCATTTCAATTGCCAGTTTTGCTTGCGCACGGCTGACATTCGCTGAGTGATTTCCGGAAATGCTCATATCATTTCCCCAGCTTCGAAAAGAAGATTGGCTCCCAACGGTCAATGATGCTGTTTAAAGCAGACTGCGTTTCAATAGCAACGCGCTCATCCGCGGCTAGGTAATTGTTAATAACGCTCAAATCCTGCTTAGCTTTCAGTCGGACGACTGGGGGAAGCGAATAATCTTCCTGCTGTTTATGAAGCTCCGCAGTTTCGACTTCCAGATGTTTTCGATATCCCGGCGTCGTAAGGAGGTGCAGGCAGCCCTCACATTTTCCCGCGGAAGCGTTCTCTGGGTGAATTTCGCCATCTTTGTAGCAGTTAGAACGGCCTTCGGTAGGGGAGTCATTTCCACAGCAACAAGCGCCGTGCTCTTTCTCTGAGACTGCATAGCCACGTTTGATAAGACGAGCTTGTAGAGTTGCTGCTTTTTCTGCGTTGTTTTGAGTTCGAAAGCTAATATTTGCTGAGAGCCGCTTCATCAGTGCAAGAATCAGTTTCGGGAATACGCCGCCCATCAATTCCCCGTTCAGCAGTCGTTCGATGAGGTCGCCAAGATATTCTTTCTCTACTTCATCCTGCATCGCGCTTATTTTGGCCATCTCTACTTCAAGAGCCGGGGAATAGAGATGCTGGACGCTATTTTCTGGCTCCACTCCAGGTGCGTCTGTCAGGTAGACTTCTGTCATCGAATAGGATACATGGACGTAATGTTCGCTTAAAGCGTCCAATTTGAATCTGTCATAGCGGTACTTGTAGAGGAGCCCAAAAATTCTTCGAAAGGGATGGGCACGCGAATTCACGTATTCAGTACTAACACCGGCCAGCTCGAAAAACCAGGTTGATGCGCGGCCAAAGTCGAACTGAGAAGGCGCAGCTTTATAGCCATGTAGAGTAAAAGTGCGGTGGAGAAATAGCTTATCGTCGCGGCCGCTAGCTTGGTCACTTGGATATGTTTTCAATGGCGTGTTAAGTGGTCGGAATACCTGTGATAGCTCCTCGAGGCAGTGAACGGCGTCACGGACTAGATTGTTGCACCAAAACGTTACGTACTGGCGCACGGATTTGGCAACGTAAATGTCAATGCGATAATCGGTTTCAGATATCCCAAGACTTCTCAAACAGCCAAAATACAAACCATGAGGTACGTTATGGCCAACCACTTCATTGCGACGTCTGCCGTGATTGCTGGCGATAATGCAGAACGCGGCAGTAAGCAGCATATTCACTAGCTTGCCAAGGTCGGAATGCTTAAAGTCTTTTATCGGAAGAGTACAGCCTGTGCGAGCTACCGCCTGGTTAAAAGCTCGAACACTAACGTTGCGTACATGGACTTCATTTTTAACATCGTCGTTGCTTAGACGTTCAAGGGCATCGCGGGCCGCGTTTGCAACTTCTATGATAATTGGTTTATAGTCATATATCCACTTCAAAGCTTCTTCGAAAATCTTTACTGCATCTGAGATTGATATGTTTTTGGTTCTTCCACCTTGATTTGGAAATCTAGCCGCAGCATCAGCGTTACTATTAGGATATGGCAGGAACGGTATCATATCGAAGCCGTCCGGCAAAAAAGAAAATCGGTTTATTTCCACCATTAGGCGCGCATAGGTGGATTCTGTTGCCTCCCAGGCTCTCGGACTTCTGTTCTGGCCGTCACTGTCACACTTTAATATTTCAGCAAGTTCATCAATGAACCAAAGCGGAACTTGATTTGCAGCGATAGGTAGGCCAATCAGCTCAGATAGCTCAAATGCGTCGACAGTAAGTTTTTTTACGTTGCCAGTTCCACGCAAGCGAGCGGCCAACGTATTATCATTCTTTGCTGCGTCAATAACTTCCTTCAGCGCGGCATCGTACTTCAATAAGCCCCACCAACTGTGCTCAGGCCATAATTCCGCAAGTTCTCGAGTGTCTTGATGAGTGACCTGAGATAGTCGATATATTCCACGATGTATTAGCCAAGAAAAAAGTCTGCTGCTGTTATTGATAAACTGTGAAATTTGGTCGCCTAATGCATCGGTCCTAACATGCAGTGTTGCGTTGATTCCTGCTTTCAATGAGTTTTGAAAGTCCGGAAGAGAGCTTAATGGTAATGTGCGATTGCTTGCAAAGCATGATTTATCTATGCGTGCGATGGCAATTTTGTTCAATTCGAAGGAGCGAACTTTCGCTGTTTTTTCGTCTTGGTGTGATATATCAATGTCGATAATTTTGTTCTCCCAAGGACTTAAATAGCGGGGGTTCCTATCGGCGTTTAGTCGGCCAGCCTCATCGATGAGGACAGGTTTGTCAACAATTTGATTGTCGAGTAATTTGCTTTTCTTATCTCTGCGCATTTAGTTTTTCTCCAGTTTTTGGATTAATTTACGAAATTCGCCTTCCTTGATGGTTTTATATAGCGCAATACAAACTAAAATGCGAGGTAACTCATTTGTCGCAAATCGTTTTGGATTCGCATCGCGAAGCTTTCTAAAATTACGTATATAGTAAGCGCGTTGATAAACACATAGCTCGACTAGGGCCTCTTCAACTCTAATTTCTTCCGTCGGGTTTGCAAGCCATGAGTCAATCAAGTAATTTTCCTCGTTCGATGAAAAGCGGGTCGGGGGCGCAAGCATTTTCCGGATTACGTTGGCATCTTCATCACTTATGTTAGGGTCGATTTCTTCTCGATTTGTGACGTAAAGTATGGATGCTTTTAGCATTTCGCAATATCGTTTGATATTTGCTTCGTTATGGGCAGTGTCCAGGCCGCCGAGATAATGCCTAGTCGTTACTGAGCTAGCGTGGCCTAGCTTAGCTTGTTGGGCCGCAAGGTCGCCCCCGCTTTTCAAGTAGTCGTAGCGTACCGTTTGGGGGCGGATATCGGTAGCAGTAAATCTCGGCAAGTCCCAAACTCTCGTAAATTCGTGGAAGTGTATGCCGTGTAGAAAAACATCTGCTTCCAGCTTTCCTTTATACGATAAATTAAATGACACAAAGATGGATTTGCTATGTCGAATCGCCAATTTGTCCACTGAGCTGTTATGCCAGAGTAGTAGGGATATTGCGCGTACGGCAGCTTTCTCCTCAATGTTCGTCGTAAGGTCGTCCGATATAACTTGGCTCTCTTGATACTGCTGAGTTTTTTCTTTTAAAGAAAATAGCTGGTATCCATGCGCCGTGCGCCTAATTCGGTCTATCGATAAGCCGATTAACGTGTCTGAGTTCCATCCGGTATAGCGTAAAAGAATAATGAAACAGGCCGTTACAACATATCGAGAAAGATAATGGCTGCTAAGTAATACTCCGAATCTAGTGCGGGCACCTTTCCCACCACTTAGTCGGTCTAATAGGGGTATATCCTCGATAAATACTCGGATTCCACTTACGGTGCTTGAGTAAAGCTTGTGGTGGTCAATTATCTTAAGCGCTATTATTAGCCTTTCTTCCGCTGTCCTCCGATTCGCTACTTTCTCATTGATGCGGCCGAGTTCAGTGAGCATTTTGATGGACTTCTTGAGAAGGGACTTTGGGAGCGGCATACGGCGCGCAGCATCTATCGCATGTTTGACGTTATCGTGCTCATCAAGCACCTCTTCACAGGTTTTGACAATGCGTTCTAATCGCTTACGGTAGTGCTCTTCAGAATTGCCGGTAAATTCGTAGACGTTGCTTTTGGTATCCGCTGACAATGGTAACTGTATCTCAGTGCTTTCAGCGCCAATGTCTACTCTGTCGCTGATATCTTTTCTGAATCGGCGTGGAGGTGCTTTAAGTGACGTTTTGTAACCTACTTGCGCGAGTGTTATTCCCGTTTGTAGTAGAGCCTGTCCATCTCGGATGATATTGCGAGCCTGCTCTGCCGAGGCTGCGGAAGACTGTACGTTTTTTTCAAGGTAATAGTTATCGATTTTCTTAAAAAGTAAGATAATATCTTTGCGCGTGAGTTGGTTTGGTGGAGTGCTTAAAAGTTTGGCCACGCTACCATCTTTCGCAATAGCTTTAACGCACCCTGCGAAATGACTGGCGACGGACTGCTGTAGAGGGCACTCTGCGTCATCAATACATGATTCAAGTAGGCCGTAGCGTTTTATTCCGCAAGCGGCTAGGTCGATTTTGACCTTGCGAGGTCTGTCGCTTTGCCCGCGTGTGTACTTGACTGCGAGAATGACCTGGTCATCTGTCCACTGATGGGTGGCGCCGTGTATGGCTGCAGAATTTGACATCGTCCATCCTCTTCAAGTTACGCGAACAGGAAGATTCTGCACGAAGATTTGGGTAAAAGTATATAGGTGCTAAAGGTAGGCTATTTCTATGTTCTAGTAAGCTTAATTACTTTAGCAATAAAGTTTTGAATCTTAAATTTAAGACCAATACCTTTAGGGTATTTCTCCGACAGCAGAGTATCTGAGTATTCAATTGTTTGGTCATACATGTATGACCCATAGAACGTGTACTCCGAACACACTCGGCCAATAACTATATGGGTTTGCTGGGCGGTCGGTCAGTCACACATCCGATGAGGGGCGACATAGGAATTCGTATTCGCCGTAGGAGTGTCCCTTCACGTAGAGGGGCAGGGCGGCGGCGAGTTCGTCATCGTCGTAGAGGGCGATGAATTGCGGCTGCCAGCCCGTTTCCGGCGTGGCGCTGCCGGATTCGTGCAGGGCGTGCAGGAAGGCGTAGGAAAGAAAGGGATTGGGGTTGTCTTGCCGGGCCAGCAGGCTGTCCCAGGCCCCCTGGCCGATCTCTGACAGAGAGGAAGCGATATGCGTGCGATAATTCAAGATGACTTCCGAATATGAAAAGCTGACTTCAATGGATAAGCGATTCTTCAACCTGTACTCGCACGATTTCGCGCGCGTGGCAGTCGCCAGTCCGCGTTGCCGCGTGGCCGACCCCGCCTTCAACGTCCAGGAAACGCTGCGCCTGGCGCGCGAAGCGGCAGACCAGGGCGCCGTGCTGGCCGCCTTCCCGGAACTGGGCCTGTCCGCCTATACCTGCGACGACCTGTTCCACCAGCGCGCCCTGCTCGACGCCGTGCTCGACGCCTTGCAGCAGCTGGTCGAGGCCTCGCGCGAGTTGCCGCTGGCCATGGTGGTCGGGGCGCCGCTGCGCCTGAACCACGTGCTGTTCAATTGCGCGGTGGTGGTGGCGGCGGGGCGCATCCTGGGCGTGGTGCCGAAAAGCTACCTGCCCAATTATGGCGAATTTTACGAAAGCCGGCAGTTCAGCGCGGCGGACAACGCGGCGGCCGACCGCATCACGCTGCTGGGCCAGGACGTGCCCTTCGGTCCGGAGCAGATCTTCGAGCTCGAGGGTGTGCCGCTGTTCCGCTTCCACGTCGAGATCTGCGAAGACGTCTGGGTGCCAGTGCCGCCGTCGTCCTTCGCGGCCCTGGCCGGTGCCACCGTGCTGGTCAACCTGTCGGCCTCGAACGTAGTGGTGGGCAAGAGCGGCTACCGCCACCAGCTGGTCAGCCAGCAATCGGCGCGCTGCCTGGCGGCCTATCTGTACACCTCGGCCGGCCTGGGCGAATCGACCACCGACATGTCCTGGGACGGCCAGTCCCTGATCTACGAGAAGGGCGACCTGCTGGCCCAGTCGCCGCGCTTCCTGCAGGACTCGCACCTGATCTTCGCCGACGTCGATCTCGAACGCCTGTCGCTGGACCGCATGCACACGACCACCTTCGCGCAGTCGGTGCGCCGGCATGCGGCGGAGGTCGAGCGCTTCCGCAGCACGCGTTTCGCCCTCGCGCTGCCGCTCGACAAAGACCTGCCGCTGGCGCGCACCATCGAGCGCTTCCCCTATGTGCCGGCGGACGGCAAACGCCGCGACGAGCGCTGCACCGAGGTCTACAACATCCAGGTCCAGGCCCTGCTGCAACGCCTGCAGTCGTCCGGCCACCAGAAGGTCGTGATCGGCATCTCGGGCGGCCTCGATTCGACCCATGCGCTGCTGGTCTGCGCCAAGGCCATGGACCGCCTCGGCCTGCCGCGTTCGAACATCCTGGCCTATACGATGCCCGGCTTCGCCACCAGCGAGCGGACCCTCCAGCAAGCGCGCCAGCTGATGGAAGTGGTCGGCGCCACCGCCCACGAGATCGACATCCGCCCGAGCTGCATCCAGATGCTGAAGGATCTCGGCCATCCCTATGCCGAGGGCAGGGAAGAATACGACGTCACCTTCGAGAACGTGCAGGCGGGCGAGCGCACCAGCCACCTGTTCCGGCTGGCGAACCACCACCATGCGATCGTGATCGGCACCGGCGATCTCTCCGAGCTGGCGCTGGGCTGGTGCACCTACGGCGTGGGCGATCATATGTCGCACTACAACGTGAACGCCAGCGTGCCGAAGACGCTGATCTCCCACCTGGTGCGCTGGGTGGCGGACACGCAGCAGATCGGTGAGAACGGCGCCGACGTCCTGATCAAGGTGCTGGAAACCGAGATCAGCCCGGAACTGGTGCCCGCCAAGACCGGTACCGGCAAACAGGCCGGCATCGCGCCGGCCGGCAAGCCGGCCCAGGTGACGGAAGACTTCATCGGGCCCTACGAGCTGCAGGACTTCAACCTGTATTACACGCTGCGCTACGGCTTCGCGCCGACCAAGGTGGCCTTCCTTTCGTACAGCGCCTGGCACGACCGCGATGCCGGTCCGTGGCCTGAAGGCGGCAGCCCGGCGCGCAACGAGTACGGGCTGGCGGCGATCAAGAAGAACCTGGGCATCTTCCTGTGGCGCTTCTTCAAGACCAGCCAGTTCAAGCGCTCCTGCGTGCCGAACGGGCCGAAGGTCGGCAACGGCGGTTCGCTGTCGCCGCGCGGCGACTGGCGGGCACCGAGCGATTCCGAAGCCACGGTATGGATGGAGCAGCTGGCGCGCATCCCGGACCAAGAATCAACCTGAAAGGAGAAAACCCCATGAAACAGATTACCTGCGTAATCAAACCCTTCAAGCTGGACGAAGTGCGCGAGGCGCTGGCGGAAGTGAACGTCACCGGCCTCACCGTGACCGAGGTGAAGGGCTTCGGCCGCCAGAAGGGCCATACCGAGCTGTACCGTGGCGCCGAGTACGTGGTCGATTTTTTGCCAAAGGTAAAAATCGAGGTGGTGGTCGACGATTCGATGAGCGAGCAGGTGGTGGATGCCATCATCAAGGCCGCGCGCACCGGCAAGATCGGCGACGGCAAGATCTTCGTGCAGGAAGTCGAGCAGGTGATCCGGATCCGTACCGGCGAAACCGGCGCGGACGCGGTCTGAGCCCGCTTCCGTCAATTCGATCAAATCCGCTTGTCGTTCAGACCAGGCTCATGTTACATTTCCATTTTGAAATGTCACATTGGCCTGGGCGGCCATTCAGCATGCGGATGAGTCTACGGTGAAGCATATCCTGGTAGTCGACGATGAAGAAGCGGTAGGGTACGTGTTCGAGCGCTACCTGGCTATCAAGGGTTACCGGGTGTCGGTGGCTTACAGCGGAGAACAGGCGCTGGCGGCCTTCGAGGCCGACCGGCCCGACCTGGTGGTCACCGACTACAAGATGCCCGGCATGAACGGCGCCGAGCTGCTGCTGCGCCTGCGCGCCATCGATCCCGCCCTGCCGGCGGTCATGATTTCGGCAAATCCCATCGAGGTCGGCCCGACCCTGGAGGGCGTCCGCTTCTTCCCCAAGCCGGTGTCGCTGGAGACCCTGGTCGAGCATATCGGCACCGTCATCTGAGCCGCCTCAGCGCCCTACCTGCAGGTTGAACTTCCAGGTCAGCAGGCGCAGGCCGCTGATGAAGAAGGCGCTCGACCACAGCGCGAACTCGCGCGGTACGCCGTACATCCCCATCAGCAGGAACATCCAGCTGCCGAGGAAGGCGCAGATCGCATAGGGCTTGCCGTCGCGGAAGACCATCGGCACCTCGTTGCACACGATGTCGCGCAGCACCCCGCCGAAGATCCCGGTGATCACCCCCATCATCGAGGCGATGAACAGCGGCATATGGGCTTCCATCGCCGCCGATGCGCCCGCCACCGAGAACAATCCCAGCCCGAAGGCGTCGGCGATCACGATCAGGCGTTCGGAAACGATGTGCCGCAGGGTGCGCATCAGGGGCGAAGCCACCAATGCCAGTACGAAGATCAGGATCGCGTACTCCTGGTGCTGGACCCAGAACAGCGGTCTTCGGTCGAGCAGGATGTCGCGCAGGGTGCCGCCGCCGAATGCGGCGATGAAGGCGACGGTGAATACGCCGACCAGGTCCATGCGCTTGCGCCTCGCTTCGATGAAGCCGGAGAACGCGGCGACCAGGACCGCCGTGATTTCGATAATGGTGACCAGTCTCATGCAATGCGGGCAAGTGGCAACGTTGCTAGACTAACATGCCGAGCCCGACATTGGCTTAATCCTGAGCCGCGAGCGGCAGCTGCACCGTGAATATCACCGCGCTGGTGCCCTGGCCGCCGGCGCCGGCCTGGTGGCGGTAGGCGATCTCACCCTGGTGCTCGCGCACGATCTGCTGGGCGATATAGAGGCCCAGGCCCATGCCGGTGCGGTTGCGCGGATTGTTCAGCGAGCTGCGCTTGAAGGGATTGAACAGGCCGGACTCGATCTCGTGCGGGATCGGCGCACCGGCATTCGCGATGCAGACCTCTGCCCGGCCGTCGTCGCGGCGCAGCAGGATCTCGATCGGCTGATTCGGCTCGCCATGGTGGCGCGCATTGCTCAGCAGGTTGGACAGCACCTGGCCCAGGCGGCCGCTGTCGGCCATGACCACGGCCGGGCCATCGATCTTCAGCTCGTAGACGATGGTCGGGTAGGCCAGGCGGGCCTCCTCGACCATGTCCTCGACCAGCGCCGCCAGGTCGACCCGCTCCAGCGCCACGCCGAGGCCCATGCCGCGGTCGATGCGGCTCATGTCCAGCACCTGGCCGATCATGCGCTGCATGCGGTTGCTGGACGACTGGATGCGGCGTCCCAGGGTGCCGCCCTTGCTGGCGCTGTCGGTCTTTTCCAGCACGATGCCGGCCATGTTGATGGAGTGCAGAGGGTCGCGCAGGTCGTGGCCCAGCATCGCCAGCAGTTGGGCGCGCGTCGCTTCGGTCTGGGCGCGGCGCGCGTTCGAGACCCGGGCCAGTTCGCCCAGGGTCATGCGGGCATGGATCAGGACGCCATCTTCCCATTCGTGGGCGCAGCCGCGCACTGTTTCATGCCAGGCGTCGAAGGAGCCGCGCGGGGTCAGGCGTTCGCCCATCGGCCCGATCTGGCCGCTCTTGTCCGGCTTGCCGCCCCAGGCGACTTCCTCGATCTGTTCATGGCGCAGCAGCAGGCACCAGCCCTTGCTGGGCGGGTCGTAGGGCAGGCCCAGCATGCCGGACCACTTTCCCAGGCCTTCACGCGCCTCCTCGGGCCAGTCGGCGGAACATTGACGCACCAGCAGTTCGTGCACATTGTCCGGCAGGGTGGCGACGATGGCCTCGCCGCTGCCCTGGTCGATGCCGCGGCAGACCACGCGGTCGAACTGGGTCGCGATCATGGCCTGGGCGCGCGCCGCGACCAGCATGCCGTCGGCGTGCTCGATCAGGGCCTCGAGCGGATCTTCTTCCAGCAGCAGCGATTCGACCAGGCTGGTACGGACCTTGGCGGCGCGCTCGACCAGTTCGGCTTCCTCGCGCGATTCCAGGCCCTGGATCGTCGAGGCGATGACCTGGGCCAGCACGTCGGCCGCCATGCGGATCGAGTAGGGTACGCGCTTCGGGCCCATGTGGTGGCAGGCGAGCAGGCCCCACAGGCGGCCGTTGATGACGATCGACACGCTCATCGAGGCGCCCACGCCCATGTTCTGCAGGTACTCGACGTGGATCGGCGAGACGCTGCGCAGCAGCGCGAAGCTCATGTCCAGCGGCGCGGCGCCCGGTGCGCCGACCAGGGGCACGGCGTGATAGGTGACGTCGGCGATCATGCGCAGGGTGTTCAGCACGTACAGGCGGCGCGCCTGCGGCGGGATGTCGCCGGCCGGATAGCGCTGGCCGAGGTAGGGCACGAGGTCGTCGCGGCGCGCCTCGGCCACCACGTCGCCGCTGTCGTCGGGGCGGAAGCGGTAGGCCATCACGCGGTCGAAGCCGGTGAACTCGCGCACCTGGCGCACGGCGGTGTCCAGCAGGGCGTCCACGTTCTTCTGGCGGCGCAGGCGGTCGATCGAGGAGTGGGCCTTGATGGCGAACTGGGCGACGGTATCGGCGGCGACCTCGCGCGCCTCGAACTCGGCGATCACGCGGCCCTCGTGGGCATGCACGACGCAGTCGTATTCGGTGTCGCCGACGGTAATCGCGGCAACCATCGGCATGGCCTCGCCCTCGCTCATGCTGTCCAGCGATTCCTGGATCAGCTCGGTGACTTCGGCCGGCAGGCCGAGTTCGCCGAAGGGCTTGGCGAGTTCGAGATGGGCGGCGAGGGCGGCGGGGGCGTTTTCGGTCCAGCCTTCGACCTCGCCGGCGGCGGTGAAGAAGATCAGTGCTCCGTGCGGCTGGATCGAACCCGGGATGTGGATCGGTTCATCTGCACAGTTGAGCAGGTCGACACGCATCGGGGCGCCCATCGGCACCGGTGATCTTGACTTCAATTCGCATCATCCCTTCTCATGCAAAACCACCATGGTTTCGCTAAGAGTGCATCTTACAGGTTTCAAAGAAGGCATGCCGTGCGTTTTTCAACTTAACGCGACAGTGGAGGGCTTTTTAGCCCGAAGTAGACCAAAAATTTGAACAAATGTAAGACTTAGTCGTCATTTAGCGCAGGGCGCAGAAGGACGATGAGGGCGCCATGGCCGCCATCGGTCCGGCCGGCCACGCAGAAGGCGACCACCTCGGCGGTCTGCACCAGCCAGCTGTGCACCATGCCGCGCAGCACCGGCTCGCCGCCGGCGGAGCCGTAGCCGACGCCGTGGATGATGCGCACGCAGCGCACGCCATTCTTGCTCGATCGGCGCAGGAAGGCATCGACCAGGCGCCGCGCGAGGTCGCGGGTATGGCCGTGCAGGTCCAGCTCGTCCTCGACCTGCCAGTGGCGTTTTCTCAGCTTCTTGACGACGTCGGGGCCGACGCCGGGCGCCGACCAGCTGAGGGTGGGATCTTCGTCGAGCAGGCCGTCGACGTCGAACTGGTCGGACAGCATCGACTCGCGCAGCACCGCCTCGATGTCTTCCTCGTGCAGCGGCGGACGCTGCGGGCCCGGCCCGGCGGCGCGGCGCTCGGCCTCCTGCACCGGGCGCCAGACGTAGCGGTCCGATTCCGGCATCGGCTTGACGTCCTTGACGGCCTCGCGGAACTCGACCGCGTTCGCCTTGTCGATGCGCTCGCGCCGCGCGCGCGCGGCCTTTTCGATGGCGCGCTGGCGCTGATCTTCCTTGAGCTGTTCACGCAAGGATTTGAGATCGGAAAAGTCTTTCAGGCCCGCCACTTCATTTCACTCCTTTGTCATTCCCGGCATTGCCGGAAATGACCTCCCACCAAGTAATTACTCCAGCGCTTCCAGATAACGCTGCGCATCCAGCGCCGCCATGCAGCCGGTACCCGACGAGGTGATCGCCTGGCGATACACGTGATCCTGCACGTCGCCGGCCGCGAACACGCCCTCGACGCTGGTCGCCGTGGCCATGCCCTCGGTGCCGCTGCGGGTCTTGATGTAGCCGTTGTGCATCTCGAGCTGGCCGTCGAAGATGCCGGTGTTCGGCTTGTGGCCGATCGCCACGAACAGGCCGTGCACCTTGATGTCCTTGGTGGCGTCGCCGGCGCTCGACTTCAGGCGCAGGCCGGTCACGCCGCTGGCGTCGCCCAGCACCTCGTCCAGGGTCTGGTTCAGCTCCAGCACGATCTTGCCTTCCTCGACCTTGTGCATCAGGCGGTCGACCAGGATCGGCTCGGCGCGGAACTTGTCGCGGCGGTGGATCAGGGTCACCTTGCTGGCGATGTTGGACAGGTACAAGGCTTCCTCGACCGCGGTATTGCCGCCGCCGATCACCGCCACTTCCTGGTTGCGGTAGAAGAAGCCGTCGCAGGTGGCGCAGGCGGACACGCCCTTGCCCATGAATTCCTGCTCGCTCGGCAGGCCGAGGTACTGGGCCGAGGCGCCGGTCGCGATGATCAGGGCGTCGCAGGTGAACTCATGCGAATCGCCCACCAGGCGGATCGGCTTTTCGTTCAGAAAGGTCGTGTGGATGTGGTCGAACACGATCTCGGTATTGAAGCGCTCGGCGTGCTGCAGCAGGCGCTGCATCAGTTCCGGACCCTGGACGCCCAGCGGATCGCCCGGCCAGTTCTCGACGTCGGTCGTGGTCATCAGCTGGCCACCCTGCTCGACGCCGGTCACCAGCATCGGGCTCAGGTTGGCGCGTGCGGCGTAGACGGCGGCGCTGTAGCCGGCGGGGCCGGAACCGAGAATCAGGACTTTGGCGTGTTTGCGAGTGGTCATTGCAGGAATTCGTCTTATTGGTAAGGGAAGGGAACTGGGGCTGAAAAGCCACTTTATCAAGGGGATATGTGGCTCACATTATAGTCGATGATGCACACGGGCATGAATCGTGGGCCCGCTTGGCAATATATCGCTTAGAATGGTCGATCTTTGTAAGTTCCCAGCAGCATCGGTTTCAATCAGCATGAGTAAGAATAGTCAATCGACAACTTCGACCTATACCCGCAAGCCTGCGCCGCCCCGGCAGCCGATGCCCAACCGGCTGGTGCGCTTGCTGTCGGAAGCGCGCTGGCTGGCCACCGCCGTGGCACTGCTGTATTTCGTCCTGATCCTGCTCAGCTATAACAAGGCGGATCCGGGCTGGTCGCACGAGAATGCGGTGCCCCACGTGGTCAACCTGGGCGGCCGCGCCGGCGCCTGGCTGGCCGACCTGCTGCTGTTCATCTTCGGCTTTTCCGCCTGGTGGCTGTGCGTCTGCTTCGCGCGCGCCGTGTGGAGGGGCTACCGGCGCCTGCACAACCGCTTCGTGATCGAGGCCGCCGAGCCGGAACCGGAGCACCAGGGCGAGACGGTGATCCGCTGGGTCGGCTTCGCCCTGATGTTCGCCGGCAGCGTCGGCCTCGAATACCTGCGCATGTGGACGCTGAAGGTGGAGCTGCCGCGCTCCCCCGGCGGCGTTCTGGGCCAGCTGATCGGCCATTCCGCCCACACCGCCTTCGGCTTCACCGGCGCGACCCTGCTCCTGCTGCTGCTGTTCGGCCTGGGCTTTTCCTGGTACTTCCAGGTGTCCTGGCTGGCGGTGGCCGAGCGCATCGGCGAATCGGTCGAGACCAGCCTCGCATGGTTCCGCCTGCGCTACGAAGACCGCGAAGACCGCCGCCAGGGCGAGGTTGCGGCCAGCCGCCGCGACGAAGTGGTGGTGAACGAGCGCGCCAAGTACGTCGAGAAGCATGCGCCGCCGGCCCCGAAGGCCTTGCCGGAGCCGGACGACGAGTCGGAGAACGCACCGGCGCCGGGCTTCCTGGCCAAGATGATGTCGAAGGTCGGCAAGGGCAAGGCAGAGAAGGCGGAGACCAAGGGCGAGGCCAAGCTCGAGCCGCGCGCCGAGCCGATGCTGGAAGACGAGGTCGACGAGGATGGCGTGGTGACGCCGCGTGCCCCGGCGCCGCGCGAGCCCGCGTTCGCGCCGCCTGCCGCCGCCGAACCTGCGCCGCGCGCCCCGGTATCGGCATCGGCCGCCGCGCCGGCGCCGATCAAGATCGAGCCCCAGGTGACCAGCGTGCCGCGCTCCGAACGCGCCGAGAAGGAAAGGCAGAACAAGCTGTTCGAAGGCATGCCGGGCGATTCGACCCTGCCGCCGCTCGGCCTGCTGGACGATGCGCCGCCGGCCCAGGAATCGGTGGCCATCGAAACCCTGGAATTCACCAGCCGCCTGATCGAGAAAAAGCTGTCCGACTTCGGCGTCGAAGCCAAGGTGGTGGCCGCCTATCCGGGCCCGGTCGTGACCCGCTACGAGATCGAGCCGGCCACCGGCGTCAAGGGCAGCCAGATCGTCAACCTGGCGCGCGACCTGGCGCGTTCGCTGTCGCTGACGTCGATTCGCGTGGTCGAGACCATCCCCGGCAAGAACTACATGGCGCTGGAGCTGCCGAATCCGAAACGCCAGATCGTGCGCCTGACCGAGATCCTCGGCTCCAAGGTCTACGGCGACAGCGCTTCCAGCCTCACCGTCGCGCTGGGCAAGGACATCGCCGGCAAGCCGGTGATCGCCGACCTGGCCAAGATGCCGCACCTGCTGGTGGCGGGTACCACCGGTTCCGGTAAGTCGGTCGGCATCAACGCGACGATCCTCTCGCTGTTATATAAAGCTGACCCGGACGATGTGCGCCTGATTCTCATCGACCCGAAGATGCTGGAGATGTCGGTCTACGAAGGCATCCCGCACCTGCTGGCGCCGGTCGTGACCGACATGCGCCAGGCCGGCCACGCCCTGAACTGGGCGGTGAACGAGATGGAGCGCCGCTACAAATTGATGAGCAAGCTGGGCGTGCGTAACCTGGCCGGCTACAACGGCAAGATCCTGGAAGCGGCCAAGCGTGAAGAGCACATACCGAACCCGTTCTCGCTGACCCCGGACGCGCCGGAACCGCTGGACAAGCTGCCGACCATCGTCATCATCATCGACGAGCTGGCCGACCTCATGATGGTGGTCGGCAAGAAGGTCGAGGAACTGATCGCCCGTATCGCGCAGAAGGCGCGTGCCGCCGGTATCCACCTGATTCTGGCGACCCAGCGTCCGTCGGTGGACGTGATCACGGGCCTGATCAAGGCGAACATCCCGACCCGTATCGCGTTCCAGGTGTCGTCGAAAATCGACTCGCGCACCATTCTCGACCAGATGGGCGCCGAGACCCTGCTGGGCATGGGCGACATGCTCTACATGCCGCCGGGTACCGGCCTGCCGGTCCGCGTGCACGGCGCCTTCGTCTCCGACGACGAAGTGCATCGAGTTGTAAAACATCTGCAATCGACGGGCGAACCGAATTACATTGAGGGCATCCTCGAAGGCGGCGTGGCCGAGGAAGGCGGCGCCGACGGCGCGGTGGCGGGCGAGGGCGGCGGCGAATCCGACGCCCTGTACGACCAGGCCGTGCAGGTCGTGCTGAAGAACCGCAAGGCCTCGATCTCGCTGGTGCAGCGCCACCTGCGCATCGGCTACAACCGCGCGGCGCGCCTGATCGAGCAGATGGAGCAGAGCGGCCTGGTGTCGCCGATGCAGTCGAACGGCAACCGCGACATTCTCGTGCCTGCGACCAGCGCCGAATAACGTACGTCGCGTTTGCGTAGGGTGGGCACGCCGTGCCCACGCGGGCGCATGCGTCGTGCCAACGTAACGCGTGGGCACCGGGTGCCCACCCTGCAAGGAACATATCGATGAAGAATATGACGCTGAAATTTTCCCTGGCCACCCTGCTGGCCGCAAGCTCGCTGGCCCTGAGCGCCACCGCCTCCGCCAGCGCCCTCGAACAGTTCAAGAGCTTCGTCGCCGGCACCAAGTCCGCCCGCGGCGACTTCATCCAGACCCAGGTCCGCAGCAAGGCCGCCACCGGCAAGGCCCAGCCGGCATCAAGCGGGACCTTCGTGTTCGCCCGTCCCGGCAAGTTCATCTGGACTTACCAGAAGCCCTACGAGCAGGTGCTGCAGGCCGACGGCGAGACCCTCTATGTCTACGACAAGGACCTGAACCAGGTCACCACCCGCAAGCTCGGCAACGCCCTGGGCAGCTCGCCGGCCGCGATCCTGTTCGGCAGCAACGACCTGGAAAAGAACTTCACCCTGGTCGAAGCCGGCACCCGCGACGGCCTGGAATGGATGACGGCGACGCCGAAAGCCAAGGACACCACCTTCGAGCAGATCGGCATCGGCCTGAAGGACGGCGTGCCGCAGGCGATGGAGCTGAAGGATTCCTTCGGCCAGACCTCGGTGCTGAAGTTCACGAACTTCCAGCGCAATCCGCAGCTGGGCGCCCAGCAGTTCAAGTTCGAGGTGCCGAAGGGCGCCGACGTGGTGAACCAGTGAGACACGGCCTTGCGCTGCTGACGGCGGCGCTGGCCGCCTTTCATGCAGCGCCGGCCGCCGCCCGGATACCGCCGCCGCCCAAGGCCTGCGCCGCCGCGGAATACCCTCGCGAGGCGGTGCGCTACGAACTCGAAGGCATCACGACCCTGCGCTACCGGCTGGCCGCGGACGGCCGCGTGAGCGAAGCCCAGGTCGCCAGCTCGAGCGGCTGGGCGCTGCTCGACGATGCCGCCATCCGCACCATCCGCTCCTGCAGGTTCACGCCCGCGGAAGCCGCGCGCGCACAAGGCGCGGCGCTGCCGGTGCAGTACGTCTGGCGCCTGAACGGCGGCGGTGTCCTGCGTCCCCACCTGGTGCCCGGCAGCTGCCCCGCGAGCGGCCGCTTCGCTGCCTTCCAGCCCTACGAGAACGCGTCCAGCGGTCCGGACGGGGTCAAGGTTCGCTTCCTCGTCGACGGCGCCGGCCAGGCGCGCGGCGTGAAGCTGGAAGGCGCCAGCCTGCCGCCGGAGAGCGCCGCCGCCCTGGTCAGCTATGTCGAAAGCTGCCGCTTCGGCTTCGACCCGGCCGTCAAGGGCGAGCGCACCGATACCGCCTACGGCCGGGTCTTGTTCCGCTGAGCCGCCGCACCGGCTACCGGCCGCGCGTCCATCGGCTACACTAAGCACATGGACAACCACGATTTATTCAAGGCCGAACCTTCGCCCCCGCTGGCCGAAGCCCTGCGGCCCAAAACCATCGCCGAGGTCATCGGCCAAAGCCATCTGCTGGGCCCGGGCAAGCCCTTGAACCTGGTGTTCCAGTCCGGCCGCCCGCACTCGATGATCCTGTGGGGTCCGCCGGGCGTCGGCAAGACGACCCTGGCGCGCCTGACCGCGAACGCCTTCGACTGCGAATTCATCGCGCTGTCGGCGGTGCTGTCCGGCGTGAAGGACATCCGCGCCTCCATCGAGCAGGCCGAGCACTACCTGGCCGGCGGCAAGCACACCATCCTCTTCATCGACGAGATCCACCGCTTCAACAAGTCGCAGCAGGACGCCTTGCTGCCGTTCGTGGAGAGCGGACTCGTGACCCTGATCGGCGCCACCACCGAGAACCCGTCCTTCGAAGTCAATTCGGCGCTGCTGTCGCGCTCCCAGGTGTATGTGCTGAAGGCGCTGAACGACGACGAGATGCGCCAGCTGTTGGCGCGCGCCCGGGAGCGGGTGCTGCAGAACCTGCAGTTCGACGAGGTGGCGGTCGACACCCTGGTCGGCTACGCGGACGGCGACGCGCGCCGCTTCCTCAACCTGCTCGAGCAGACCAAGACCTCGGCCGACACCGCCGGCGTCACGCGGATCACGCGCGAGTTCGTCGAGAACGCGCTGACCCTGAACGCGCGCCGCTTCGACAAGGGCGGCGACAACTTCTACGACCAGATATCCGCCTTGCATAAATCGGTGCGCGGCTCGCATCCGGACGCCGCCCTGTACTGGCTGTGCCGCATGCTGGACGGCGGCGCCGATCCCAAATACCTGTCGCGCCGCATCGTGCGCATGGCCTGGGAAGACATCGGCATCGCCGACCCGCGCGCGATCCAGCTCGCCAACGACGCCGCCGAGACCTTCGAACGCCTCGGTTCGCCCGAGGGCGAGCTGGCGCTGGGCCAGGCCGTGATCTACCTGGCGATCGCGGCCAAGAGCAATGCCGGCTACAACGCCTTCAACGCCGCCATGGCCTTCGTCAGGAAGGACAAGTCGCGCGAAGTGCCGGTCCACCTGCGCAATGCGCCGACCAAGCTGATGAAGGAACTGGGCTACGGCCACGCCTACCGCTACGCCCACGACGAGCCGCACGCCTACGCGGCCGGCGAAACCTATCTGCCCGACGGCATGCCGGAGCCGGGCTGGTACCAGCCGGTGCCGCGCGGCATCGAGGCCAAGATTGCCGAGAAGATGGCCTGGCTGCGCGGCCTGGACGACGAGGCGCGCGACGGCGGGGACGGCGGAAGCTGAGCACGCTGCGGGCGCCGGAAAAGATCGCTTTTTCGCGTTTCATCCCGCATTTCGTGCGCTTTGTCGCATCTCGATGGAGTCCGAGGAGGGGAGTGGCTACAGTACCACCATACCGAAGCACCTCAACCAGACACTACACCAAGGACACCATCATGAAACTGCTCAAGAACCTCGAAGCCACCTTCCTCGTCGCCGCCGTCGTGACCAACTTCGCCAGCTACGCCGTCGCCTCGGCACAGGCACCGGAAGCGATGCGCGCCGCCCCGGTCGCCGCCGTGGTGAGCCCGGCCGTCAAAGCCGAAGTCAACCCGAAGGTGCCGGTGGTCGTGGTCAGGGCCCAGCGCCTGAGCGCCGCCGAAAAAGCGGCACTGAACTAAAACATTCCGAGCTGATTCTGTAATCGATCGATTACAAACTCGCGGACCTGGAGCTGTCGGCTTGGTACAATTGCGCATTCGATAAAACCAATCGCAACGCAAACCCCGACATGATTGACATCCAACTTCTCCGCAAAGACATCGACAACGTTGCAGCGCGCCTCGCGACCCGCAAATTCCAGCTCGACGTCGCCGGCTTCAATGCCCTCGAAGCCGAGCGCAAGGCGATCCAGACGCGCACCGAAGAACTGCAGGGCAAGCGCAACAGCCTGTCCAAGCAGATCGGCATGCTGAAGGGCAAAGGCGAAGACACCAGCGCCGTGATGGCGGAAGTGGCCGGCATCGGCGACGAACTGAAGGCCAACGAAGTGGCCCTGGCCCAGGTGCAGGAGAAGGTGGCGCGCTTCATGGAAGCGATCCCGAACCTGCCGCACGAGTCGGTGCCGGTCGGCCAGGACGAATCGGGCAACATCGAAGTGCGCAAGGTCGGCACGCCGCCTACCTTCGACTTCGAAGTGAAGGACCACGTCGACGTCGGCGCCCCGCTGGGCCTGGACTTCGACACCGCGACCAAGCTGACCGGCTCGCGCTTCTCGGTCATGAAGGGCGGCATCGCTAGATTGCACCGCGCACTGGCCCAGTTCATGCTCGACACCCACACCGGCCAGCACGGCTATACCGAGTGCTACACCCCCTACATGGTCAACGCGGATTCGCTGCGCGGCACCGGCCAGCTGCCGAAGTTCGAGGAAGACCTGTTCGCCGTGAAGAAGGGCGGCGCGGAAGGCGAGGGCGAGAACTTCTACCTGATCCCGACCTCGGAAGTCTCGCTGACCAATATGGTGCGCGACGAGATCGTGGCGCTGGACTCGCTCCCGTTCAAGGTCACCGCCCACACCCCGTGCTTCCGCTCGGAAGCCGGCAGCTACGGCCGCGACACCCGCGGCATGATCCGCCAGCACCAGTTCGACAAGGTCGAGCTCGTGCAGGCCGTGCACCCGGAAAAATCGTACGAAGCGCTGGAAGAGATGGTCGGCCAGGCCGAGTTCATCCTGAAGAGCCTGGGCCTGCCTTACCGCGTGATGGCGCTGTGCACCGGCGACATGGGCTTCGGCGCCGCCAAGACCTACGACCTGGAAGTCTGGCTGCCGGCCCAGAACACCTACCGCGAGATCTCGTCGCTGTCGAACACCGAAGCCTTTCAGGCCCGCCGCATGCACGCCCGCTTCCGCAATGCCCAGGGCAAGCCGGAACTGCTGCACACCCTGAACGGCTCCGGCCTGGCAGTCGGCCGCACCCTGGTCGCCGTGCTGGAGAACTACCAGCAGCTTGATGGCAGCGTGGTGATCCCGGAAGTGCTGCGTCCTTACATGGGCGGCATCGAGCGCCTCGTTCCGGCTGCCTGAGCGGCTGCGTAAATAGCTCTTCCGTTTTCGCATCAGGCTGCTATAATGTGGCCTCTCGCGAATACAGCGACCGGTTACCAGGAGAGGTGGCAGAGTGGTCGAATGTACCTGACTCGAAATCAGGCGTACGGGTGACCGTACCGTGGGTTCGAATCCCACCCTCTCCGCCAAAACAAAGAAAAAGGCTCCCACCGGGAGCCTTTTTCTTTTGGCGAAGAGGGAGGGAAGCGCCTGCGCGCTTCCCGTTGGGATTCGAAGGGCTGGGCATGCTTGCCCAGCCCGCCCGAATCGCCGATCTGCAGTTCCTTGCGCGCTGCGCGCGCAAGGAACTGCGCCGCGCGCCGAGGGCGCGCGCTCCTTCACCTGACCTTCAGCCAGTAGCAAAAAGCAAGCCCCAAACCCTTGCGAGAAACCCAAGCACCCCCTATAATGCGTGCTCTCGCGAATACAGCGACCGGTTACCAGGAGAGGTGGCAGAGTGGTCGAATGTACCTGACTCGAAATCAGGCGTACGGGTGACCGTACCGTGGGTTCGAATCCCACCCTCTCCGCCAGAACGAAAAAGGCTTCCTTCGGGGAGCCTTTTTTCATTCCTGCATGCCGGGAAGCAGTCTCGTCAAGCTGCCGTCCTGAGCATCGCATGCAGCCACACAGCCGCAATCCGCTCCACCCGCTCATACCCATCGCATTCCAGCTGCCCGCCAAAGATGTCCGGATCCAGCTCCTCATAGCGCCACTCCTCGCAGGACGCCTCCAGCAGCGGACGGATCGCGGACAGGAAGCGGTCCTCGCCGTCCACGATCGCGACGCCGGTGTAGAGCAGCAGGCTGCCGCCCGGATGCAGGCGCGCCAGGCCGGTCTTCACGATCTGGATCGACAGTTCGGCGCCATGCTCGCCGCCGCCGTGGCGGTAGGGCAGTTCGTCGGCGTCGAGGATGTAGGGCGGGTTCGACATCACGACGTCGAAGTGGCCGTCGACGCCGTCCAGCAGGTTGCTGCGGCAGGGGATGAGCTTTGCGGCGCCGTTCAGCTCGGCGTTGACGGCGGTGAGGGTCAGCGCGTCGTCGTTGATGTCGGTGCCGTAGACGGTGGCGTCGGGGCAGCACAAGGCCAGCTCGATGGCGCCGGGACCGGCCCCGCAGCCGACGTCGACCGCGCGGCGCACCGGACGCCGCAGCAGGCTTGACGACAGCGAACGCCGCAGCGCGGCCACGTAGCGGTAGGTGTCGGGACCGAAGAAGACGGCGTCCTCGTCGTCGGTCGGCCAGGCGGAATGGAAGTACAGCTGGCGGCCGATGGTCGAGGCGCGCACTCGCGCGCGCCGGCCGGGCTCGCCGTCCTTTTCGATCTGCTCGCACAGCCCGGCCTCGACCAGCCGGGATTCGATCTCGTCCGGCACGGCGCCCGGCCGCCAGGGACGGCTCCAGCCGAGCACGCCGCGCAGGTCGTGGGCCCAGGCGTTCTCCGCGCGGCGGTTGACGCGCCTCTGGGTGGCCGGGGTGACGGTGACGAAGCGGTAATCCCGGTCGCGCAGCTGGCGGCCGAGGGCGACGAGGGCGGAAGGGGCGCGCAGATGCAAGGTCATTGCGCCAGCATGGCGTCGGCGCACACGGGTCTCCGTGCGTTAGCGTACATAGTGGCGTCATCGGCTAAAATCCTGAACCAGGGAAAACCCGATGCACTATGTGAAGGCTCGTACATACCCGGCCGGTACCTCCGCGCATACTGCGGCAACGGGCTGGGCGATGGCACCGGCCTACTTCACCAAGGATAGCCATGAGTACGAAACTGCCGAATGTCTCCACCCGCGACCGCATCGAGCGCGAAGTCGAACGCGAGCGCCATGAGCGCCATCTGCACGACGAGCGGCGTGCCGGGCTGGCGGTCGACGAGGAATTCCGGAACAAGGATGTCCGCGAACAGGCGGGCGTGGTGGGCCAGAGGCGGCCCATCGGAAAGTAAAGCAAGGAGAACGATATGCGTTGGGAAGGCGATGAACAGAGCAGTAATGTAGAAGACCGCCGCGGCGGCGGCGGCGGTTTCGGCATCGGCGGCGGCACGGTAGGGATCGGCACGATCGTCATCGCGCTGCTCGGTTCCTGGTTCTTCGGGGTGTCGCCGGGCACCATCCTGAGCCTGCTGTCCGGCGGCGGCTCGCCCGCGCAGGTGCAGCAGGCGCCGTCCCATCCGCCCGCCACCGACCGCGAGACCCAGTTCGTCCGCACCGTGCTGCGCTACACTGAAACCACCTGGACCCAGATCTTCAAGGCCAACGGCGCCACCTACACGCCGCCGGTGCTGGTCCTGTACGACGAGCGCACGCCGACCGGCGGCTGCGGCACCGGCCAGGCCGCGGTCGGTCCCTTCTACTGCCCGGCGGACCGCAAGGTCTACATCGACCTGACCTTTTTCCGCATGATGCAGCAGCGCTTCCACGTGGGCGGCGAATTCACCCAGGCCTACGTGATCGCGCACGAGGTCGGCCACCACGTGCAGAACCTGCTGGGCATCTCGGGCAAGGTCGACGGCATGCGCCAGCGCCTGTCCGAGACCGAGGCGAACGCGCTGTCGGTGCGGGTCGAGCTGCAGGCCGACTGCTTCGCCGGCGTGTGGGCCTACCACACCAACGAAGCCAAGCAGATCATCGAGCAGGGCGACGTCGAATCGGCCCTGGCCGCCGCCACCGCGATCGGCGACGACGCCCTGCAGCGCCAGTCGCGCGGCGAGGTGGTGCCGGATTCCTTCACCCACGGCACCTCGGCGCAGCGGGTGCGCTGGTTCAAGCGCGGGTTGGAGACCGGCTCGGTCAATCAATGTAATACCTTCGACGCTCGTCAACTCTGACGCCGGCTTTGCAGCAGCGCCACGGCCGCCAAGTGCGGCCGTTTTCTATTGGAATTAAATATAGTTCCTTTTAAAAACAAAGAACTAACTGACGCAAAAAAGTTGTCCAGAAACCCGTGTTCGTTTCCGTGCGCGTATCGCCTTCCTTGGCGTTTTGACATAACTTCGTGTCCAAGTGCCCATTCCTGAGCTGTGGGCCGTCAACCAATCCCGAGGAGGACATATGCTGGCAATGAATTACCGGGGGCCATATCGCGTCCGTGCCGACCACAAGCCCGATCCCATGATCGAGCATCCTGGCGACGCCATCGTGCGCGTGACGCGTACCTGCATCTGCGGTTCCGACCTGCACCTGTACCATGGCATGGTGCCCGATACCCGCGTCGGCCATACCTTCGGCCACGAGTTCATCGGCGTGGTCGAGGACGTCGGTTCGGAAGTGCAGACACTGAAACCCGGTGACCGCGTGATGGTGCCGTTCAACCTGTTCTGCGGCTCCTGCTTCTACTGCCAGCATGAATTGTTCGGCAACTGCCACAACACGAATCCGGAAGCCACCGCGGTCGGCGCCATCTACGGTTACTCGCACACCGCCGGCGGCTACGACGGCGGCCAGGCCGAGTACGTGCGCGTGCCGATGGCCGACGTCGGCCCGATGCTGATCCCGGACGACATCCACGACGACGACGCCGTGCTGCTGACCGACGTCACGCCGACCGGCTACCAGGCCGCCGAGATGGGCGACATCAGCGAAGGCGACACCGTGGTCATCTTCGGCGCCGGTCCGATCGGCCTGCTGGCCGCCAAGTCGTCCTGGCTGATGGGGGCGGGGCGCGTGATCGTGGTCGACGAGCTCGAGTACCGCCTCGAATTCGCCAAGCGCTGGGCCCAGTGCGAAGTGGTGAACTTCCGCGAAGTCAACGACATGGCCGAGCACATCAAGAAGATGACGGACTGGATGGGCGCCGACGTCTGTATCGACTGCGTGGGCGGCGACGCCGCCGGCTCGATCGCCCAGACCCTGACCGGCCGCCTGATGAAGATGCAGGCCGGTTCCTCGACCGTGCTGCACTGGGCCATCAACTCGGTGCGCAAGGGCGGCAATGTCTCGATCGTCGGCGTGTATGGCCCGACCTTCAACATGGTCCCGATGGGCAATGTCCTGAACAAGGGCCTGACGATCCGCGCCAACCAGGCCAGCGTGAAGCGCCACCTGCCGCGCCTGATCGAGCACATCCGTGAAGGCCGCCTGAGCCCGAAAGATATCATCACCCACCGGGTGCCGCTGGAAGAGGTGGCGGATGCCTACCACATCTTTTCGAGCAAGCTCGACGACTGCATCAAGACCGTCCTGATCCCGCCGCGCGCCCACGAGGTCCGCGCCGTTCAGGCCAGCGCACTGCATTAAGGAGCCCCCATGCAAACTTCCGATCAAGTCGATCCGCATTCGCACCAGCACCACCACCGCGGCCACGCCGACGAGCACCAGAACGACTACCCGATGGTGCCGCAGCGGCCGACCCGCGAACAGCTGTCCCACATCCACGGCTGGGGCGCCGACCTGGACCGCAAGAACCGTCCGGCGGTGCCGATGGAGCGCACCCCGCCGCGCTTCATCCACGCCCATGAGGGAAAGCTGACGCAGCAGCCGGAAAACGTCGAGATCCTGGTCTCGACCGAGCGTCCCGGCATCACCCCGATCTTCGGCACCGCCCAGCCGCCGAAGGGCCTGTCCGGCATGCTGCGCCGCCTGGCCTTCCGCTGGTCCGAGAACGACATGCGCCACTGGCTGATCCTGCTGGCCGCCGACCGCGTCAACGTGGTCGAAGGTGTCGGCGAAGACCTGGCCAAGGGCAAGGTGCCGAACGTGCTGGCCGAGATGGGCATCAAGTCCGAATGGCAGCACAACAAGGCTGGCCTGGTGAAGAAGGCGGCGATTGCCACTGCCGTTGTCGGTACGGCGGTGTACCTGATGCGGCGTCGGGATCGCTGAAACACCGGCTGCGCTGAGTCTCCGTCATCCCCGCGAAAGCGGGGGCGACGGTCAAGTACCAAAAGTACCGTCCCACGATACGCCCCACGGCGCTTCCCGCGCGCCGTGGGGCTTTTTGCGTTCGAGCAAATCCTTGAACGGAAGCTCGTCCACACTCTGATGGTGCCCAAAGCAGAGCTTGCTTACGGCTGTCCAACCGAATGGAGGCGAGATGAAACACCCTTCCCGCAAACTGCTGGCGGCGTCGATCGGCGCCGCTTCCTGTCTGGTCTGCCTGGCCTGCCTGCCGCTGGCGGCGGCGCCGCTTCCCCTGACGATGATGAGCGCGCCGGTCAAGGTCACGCCGCAGGCCAGCGCCGGCATCGTCGCCCAGCTCGAGGCGCGCCGGGCCCAGCGCGGCCTGGACGCGCGCCATGGCTTCGCGGTGCTGGGCCAGCATCCCGGCATGCAGGGCACCCAGGTCGCGCGCGTCGCCCACACCTGGAAGGGCGTGCCCATCTTCGGCTCGGAGTCGGTGGTGGTGCTCGGTCCGAACGGGAAGATCCAGTCCGAGTCGGCCTCCGAACGCCGTGCCGGTCTCGGCAAGAGCGCCCCGGGCGCCGCCACCGGCGGTCCCGGCAGCGACTTCAGCGTGGTGCCGGCGATCTCGTCCAGACAAGCGATCGACGCCGCCCTCGGCTCGCTCGGCGCCAACGCCAGCCACGTGGCGCCGCCGAGCGCCGAACTGATCATCTACCCGGTGCTGCGCACCGAGCGCACCGCCGCCGCGCGCGACAAGCCGGAGTATGAGCTGAACGCCCTCGACGTCGAGGACGTCGTCGACCACTACGAGCTGGCCTACCTGGTCCACACCCGCATGCACGTCGGCGAGAAGCCGGTCTACCACGACACCGTGGTCAGCGCGCGCGACGGCAGCATCCTCGACCAGTGGAGCATGCTGCAGACGGTGACCGGTGTCGGCAAGAGCCAGTACAACGGCGAGGTGCCGATCAACACCACCCTGGTCGATGGCAAGTACAAGATGATCGACGATACGCGCGGCACCGGCGGCATGTTCGGCGCGATGGCGATCACCAACGCCAACAACACCTCCAAGGCCGGCAATGTCTACGTCAACGACAGCAATACCTGGGGCGACGGCAAGAACTACATTCGCGGCGGGTCGACCACGGACGCCAACGGCCAGACCGCGGCGGTGAACGCCATGTGGGGCCTGATGAACACCTACGACACGCTGAAGAACGTCTTCGGCTGGCAGTCGCTGGACGGCCACAATACGGCCACCTACATCGCGGCCCACGTCAACACCGCCTACGACAACGCCTACTACAGCGACACCTGCCGCTGCATGTTCATCGGCGACGGCTCCAGCTTCTACAGCCTCGGCTCGATCGACGTGATCGGCCACGAGATGGGCCACGGCGTCACCGCCGCCACCTCGAACCTGATCTACTCGGGCGAATCGGGCGGCCTGAACGAATCGGCCTCCGACATCAACGGCGAAATGGTCGAAGCCTATGCGCGCGCCGGCGGCAAGGGCGACACGATACCAAGCGAGGGCAACGACTGGGTACTGGGCAAGGAGATCAGCAAGAACGGCACGCCGCTGCGCTGGATGTACAAGCCGAGCAAGGACGGCAGCAGCCCGGATGCCTGGAGCACCTCGCTCAGGCGCATCGATGTGCACTACAGCAGCGGCCCGAACAACCGCATGTTCTACTTCCTGTCGCAAGGCTCGAACGCGGACAAGGCCAGCGACTACTACAGCAAATACCTGGTCAAGAATCCGGCGGCGATGACCGGCATCGGCCTCGACAAGGCCTACCGGATCTGGTTCAAGGCCAACACCACCAAGTTCACCTCGAGCACCAATTACGCCGATGCGCGCACCAGGATGATCGAGTCGGCCGAGGAGTTGTACGGCAAGGGCAGCCGCGAGGCCATCGCCGTCCAGCGGGCCTATGCGGCGATCAATGTTGGGGCGGACGTGGACGAGTAAGCAGGCCTGTGTTCACTCGCCCAGCAGCGGATAGGGATTCACCGGGGTCCCTTTCCACCACTGCTTCTCGGGCGTCAGCTCGAACACGGCAAAGTGCAGGTGGGGCGCGTTCGGATCCGCATTGCCGGTGCTGCCCACATAGCCGATCAGGTCGCCGCGCTTGACGTCCATGCCTTCCTTCAGGCCCTCGGCATAGCGGTCCAAATGGGCGTAGTAGTAGGCGTATTTTTCGGTGGGATCGAACTCGTAGACGGTCAGGCCGCCCGGCTTGCTGGTGAACAGCTTGGCGATCTTGCCGTCGGCCGTGGCCAGCACCTTCGTGCCCTTGGGCGCCATGATGTCGAGCGCTTCGTGGTGGCGCTCGGTGCCGCGTGGCTGGTCGAAGTTGTCCTTGATGCTGGCCAGGCTCATGCCCTCGACCGGCACCATCAGCTTGCCGGAGGGGGCGGGCGCAGACGGGACGCCGGTATCGGCCGGCAGTGCCGTGACCGAGGGACGCAGCGGCAAATCGAGTTCGGTGAGGTCGGGCGTGACCTTGGGCGCCGGCGGCAGCTTGCTCTCGATGTCCGGCCCGGCCGGGGCGGGCAGGGAGCCCGTGTTCACCTGGGCTTGCGCCTGCGTCGTCGCCGGCGCTTCATGCGGCACCTGGCGCAGCCAGGCAAACAGGCCGCCCGCGCCCACCACCACGCCGAGCAGGAAGGTCAACAGCCATCTCATCGCGATCTCCTTGTTGTTGGTATTTTTCGTTGTGATACTGATTCCGTTAAGTATTTACTCCGTTAATACGACTTCCGTTCCCTTCTGCACCAGTCCGGCGACCTCGGCCGCGCTCCAGTTCGTCAGGCGGATGCAGCCGTGCGACTCGGTCTTGCCGACCAGGCCGGGCACCGGCGTGCCGTGGATGCCGTAGTGGGGAATCGACAGGTCGATCCAGGCCACACCGACCGGATTGTTGGGGCCGGCCGCGATCTTCGCCTTGGCGTCGCCGGGCTTGGCGTCCCAGAACAGCTTGGGGTTGTAGTTGTAGGTCGGGTTGCGCGCCACGCCGTCGATCTTCCAGTTGCCGATCGGGAGCGGGTCGTGCTCGCTGCCGGTCGAGGCCGGATATTGGGCGATCGGGCGGCCGCTAGCGTCTTCCAGGGTCAGGATGTGGGCCTCGCGCGAGACCACGACGCGGGCCGCCGGCGGCAGGGTCGGGGTGCCCATCACATTCGGCACCATGATCTCTTCGCCAGCGCGGCTGAGGTTCTTGCCCTTGTTGAGCTTCTCGATCAGGGCCGGGCTGGCGTGGAATTTCTCGCCCAGGCCTTCCTGCACGGTGGCGTAGCCAAGGGTGGGCAGCTTGGCCTTTTCCATCATGTCCTCGGGGACGGGGCGGAAGGGGCCGGCGACGTCGGCGTCGGCCAGCGTGTAGGCGACCAAGGTGGGCGCGTTGTCGGCGTTCAGGGCTTGCCAGGTGGCGTCGTCGAGCTTGCCCGTCACCGGCAGGCCGCGCGCCTTCTGGAAGCCGGACAGCGCCTGTTTCATGTTGGAGCCGAAGGCGCCGTCGATCTCGCCCGGCGAGAAGTGGGCACGGTCGAGCAGGACCTGGGCGCGCAGGCGGCGGTCGAATTTGGTGGCGACGCCGGCCGGCGTCGCGCCTTCGGTGGCGCTGACAGCGGCTTGCGGCGCCGATGCCTGATCGGGCGTCTGGGCGGGCATGGGCGCTGGCGTTTGCGCGGGCGCTTGTGTGGACGCAGGTGTCTGGGCTGGCGTCGAAGCGGCTTCCACGGCGCTGGTCTGCGCACGCGCGGCGGCGGCGGTCTGGGCGTTGGCGGCCGAGGCGGCGGCGACGCGCGACTGCACGGTCGGCTGCGCCGGCTGCTTGTTCTTGACGAGATAGGCCTGCTGGGCACCGGCGGCAGCGCAGACGCTGCCAAGGAGAACGGCCAGGGCGGGGGCAGTAAAGTATTTCATTGGCTTCCTGCATTACTTGCATATGGAAACCTCAGCGTAGTGCCGCCCCGGGCAAGGGTCTGTGCGCAAACGAACTCATCGTCCGGCTGAGTAAGCCGGCATCCGGACAGGTACAATCGGCAGCATCATGAGCGACGCCACGATCACCTTCCAGCCCGCCGGCTGGACCGTCCCCGCACCGGCGGACACGACCATCCTGCACGCCGCCGAACAGGCCGGCATCGACTTGCCGAGCTCCTGCCGCAACGGCACCTGCCGCACCTGCATCTGCCGCCTGGCGAGCGGCAGCGTGCGCTACCTGGTCGAGTGGCCGGGCCTGTCTTTCGACGAGAAGAGGGAAGGCTACATCCTGCCCTGCGTCGCCGTGCCGGTGGGCGACGTGGAAGTCGAGCAGCGCCTGGCGAAACGCCTGAACGCTCAGGTGGACTAGCGGGCCAGGGCCGACTCGATCGCCCGCAGCACCAGCGGCCAGGAATGCGAGCTGGCCGCGACCTCGTCGTAGTGACTGGCGCCGGGCAGGATCACGACCTCGGCGGCGTCGCCGGCGGCGCGGGCGCGGGCGGCGAAGTCCTTCGCCACGCGCGGCGGCGAGATGCGGTCCAGCTCGCCCGTCACGAGGATGGTGCGGCTGCCGTTGGGTAGCAGGTCGCCGGCATTCGTGTCGGCGAAGACGTCGGGGCGCTTGTCGCTGGGCGCGCCGGTCAGCTGGCCGATCTCGCGGTCGCAGCTGGACTTGATCAGGGCCTGCTCGCGGCGCAGGTCGGCCAGGCCGCCCAGGCTCACCACCTTCTTCACTGGCAGCGGATCGGGCTGGTAGAGCGGGCTGGTGTCCGGGATGCGCGGCCGGCCCGCCATCCATTGCACCAGCTGGCCGCCGGCCGAGTGGCCGACCGCGACCAGGCGGTTCAGGTCGAGCGGATAGCGGCGCGCCTGCTGGGCCAGCATGGCCAGGGCCGCGTTCATGTCCTGGTAGGTGCCCGGATAGCCGCCGCCGGCCTCGTCGACGCGGCGGTATTCGACGTTCCAGGAAGCGATGCCGCGCTCGGCCAGCGCCGCCGCCAGGTTGCGCAGCTGAATGACGCCGCCGAATTCCTTGGTCCAGCAGCCGCCGTGCACCAGCACCGCCACCGGGAAGGGACCGGGGCCGCCCGGCACGTAGAGTTCCGCGTACTGCGAAGGCGCGCTGCCGTAGGCGAAGGTGGCGTTGGGAACCGGCCCCTTCAGGGCCATGTAGTCGGCCAGGGTCATCGGTTTTGGCGGCGCGGCGCCGGCGGCGGCGCAGACGAGGGCGAAGGCGGCGGGGAGCAGGCGCAGCATGGGAGCGATCATCCAGTGTAAAAACGGCAAGAACGCCATCATACCAACACCGCGCACGATTGAAAGCCGGCCCCGTTCCAACGTGCTAGGCTGCGCGAAAACGTCAACCGTTCATCACGTGTTCACTCGAGGAGAATTGCTATGACCCAATCGAAATCCAGCGGCAACCAGAACAAGCAGTCGGCCAACGATTCGGAAGAGGATCTGGCCAAGCGCCGTGCCGGCGTGAATCCGGACAAGAGCAGCCATAACGAGAAAACCACCGTCAAGGCCGGTAAAGGGAAGGGCGCCGGCGGCGGCGCGAAGCAAAAGGAATCGCGATGATGGGAGCGATTCCGGTAGCTAGCATTGTGGAACGCGAGCTGATGCCGGCCCTGCGCGCCCACACCACGCCGGATCCGACCGACCCGGACCAGCCGCCTCCGCAGCCGAGTCCGGATCCTGACGACGTGCCGGCGCCGTCCCGCGCGCCGGTCGAAGAACCCGGGATGCCCCAGCCGCCGATCAAGGCCGGCAAGGGCGCCCGGTATCAGGGCTTGCCCGGCTTGCCCTGCTGATTGCCGGCGTCGCCGGTATCCTGCCGGCTGCCGCGCTGCGGCAGCGGCGGGATCTCCTTGATCATCTCATTGGTTTCGTGCTGGCCCGGCGTGATCTCGCCGCTGCCGATGTCGCCTTCGTGCATCATCGGCGGCCCTTTTGCGGCTGGGTCCGGCTTGGGGATGGAAGTGTTCATGGTGCTCTCCTTGTGTTGGCGGGTTGTCGCGTTGAGATGATCCTAGCAGCCAGCCGCACCCTCCGGCGCTCGATAGGCGCCCACGGCGTGTTGCTTTATCGATACAAAATCGACACTATGTATGCGGGCGCACATAGTGCCTCAAGGAAACTTTCTATAATGGTCCATCGGTCAAGCACTCTCGGGGAGGACAGCATGGGCAGCACCTTATACAACAAGATCTATCTCGGAAGAAGCTCGCTGCTGGGCTCGCGACGCATGCAGGCGGCGCTGGCGCTGGGCGCGCTGGCCGGGGCCGGCCTGGTGTGGACGGCCGTGTGCGTGCTCAGGTAAATCAAGCGGAAGTTGCGGGAGAACCCGGGCCGCCTTACCATGGCGACCTTTGCTCCCAATGAAAGTCTGAATGAAGAATGAGAAACTGACGGGCGACGAATACGACGCCCTCGAATTCATCCGGCGCGGTGCCCGCAACGACCGGGTGAATGCCTGCGTCGGCCGCAACGCCAAACGCCTGTCCGGCCTGAAACTGGTGCAGTATGGGAAGAACGGCAGCCTTTCCTTGAGCCCGAAGGGGCAGGAAGTGCTATTTCTGAAGCGCTGTATCGAAGCGCTGCGCGCGCTGCAGCAGGATCCGGCGAGCGCACTGGATGAGGATGTGGTGCAGTTCCTGAGCCGCAAGTCGCACATCGCCGCACTGGAAGGCGGCGGCTACGAACTCACCGAACGCGGCCGCGAATCTTTGGCCGACATCAGCGCCCAGGATCCACGCAAATAAGCACGCAAATAAGCGCGGCGAAATCAGTTCGAACGGCGGCGGTGCGGATACACCAGGGTGCGCACCGCGATTTCGGCCGGCACGTTCATCGCCGCCAGGAATTCGGCGGCGCGCTGCAGGCCCAGGGTCGGGATCGATGCTACCGCCTGGTTGACCAGGTCGCGGGTACGCATGTCGGTACGCGGCCTCCGGTCGGCCACGCTCTCGATGGCGCCCAGTCCGCCAGTCTCGTAGTTCATATCATCCCTCGTTATTATGCGCACGGCATTATTGCCAAACGTTCACTACTATTGTATGGGAACGATATTATTTCTGCCACAAAAAATTTCAGATAAAACAAAGAATACAAGGCCTTAGCGGCCTTTGTTCATGCAGAACGATGCAATTGTGATGTAATCGTCAAGCCACCGCGGCTTGCGGCTCATCGTCGAAGGCCGCCAGGCCGCGGCGCTGGCGCAGCAGTTGTTCGAATTCGTGGGCCGGCAGCGGACGCGAGAAGTAATACCCCTGCATTTCGTCGCAGCCCTGGTGGCGCAGGTAGTCGAGCTGCTCGGCCGTCTCCACTCCCTCGGCGATCACCGACAGGCGCAGGTTGTGCGCCAGCGCGATGATGGAGGCGACGATCGCGGCATCGTTGGCATCGTGGCTGATGTCGTTCACGAAGGAGCGGTCGATCTTCAGCACGTCGATCGGGAAGCGCGACAGGTAGGAGAAGCTCGAGTAGCCGGTGCCGAAATCGTCGATCGAGAGCTTCACGCCCAGCGCCTTCATGCGGTGCAGCAGCTCCACCGCCGGCGTGACGTCGCTCATGAACAGGCTTTCGGTCAGCTCCAGCTCCAGGCAGGCGGGATCGAGTCCGGTATCGATCAGCACCTGTTCGATGCCCGGCACCAGGTCGGTCGCGCTGAACTGGCGCGCCGACAGGTTCACCGCCACCCTCAGCTTGCCCAGGCCCGCGTCGTGCCAGATCTTGTTCTGGGCGGCCGCGGTGCGCATCACCCAGGCGCCGATCGGCACGATCAGGCCGGTGTCCTCGGCCACGCCGACGAAGCGCGAGGGCGGCACCATGCCCAGCTCCGGATGCTTCCAGCGGATCAAGGCCTCCATGCCGACGATCTGACCGGTCTTCAGGTCCACCTGCGGCTGGTAGTGCAGCACGAATTCGTTACGCTCCAGCGCATTGCGCAGCGCGCTCTCGATGCGCACCCGCTCCAGCGATTCCTCGTTCATCGCCGGCGTATAGAACTGGAAGTTGTTGCGGCCCAGCTTCTTGGCGCGGTACATCGCGATGTCGGCGTGCTCGATCAGGTTCTCGGCCGAGGTACCGTCGCTCGGATAGGCCGCCACCCCGATGCTGCAGGTGACGAAGAATTCCTTCGGCCCCAGCATGACCGGCTGGGCCACCGAATCCATCACCCGCTGCACGATGTCGCTGGTCAGCGGCTGGTCTTCGTGCTGCGACAGGATCACCACGAATTCGTCGCCCGACAGGCGGGCCACGGTGTCGGTGTCGCGCAGCGAGCCGCGCAGTCGCGCCGCCACCGTCATCAGGAGCACGTCGCCGGCCTTGTGGCCCATGCTGTCGTTGACGAACTTGAAGCGGTCCAGGTCGATCAGCATCACCCACACCGGATGGCCGCTGCGGGTCGCATAGGCCACCGCCTGGCCCAGGCGGTCCTGCAGCAGCGAACGGTTCGGCAGGCCGGTCAGCACGTCGTGCTGGGCCACGTGGTGCACGCGCTGCTCGGTGATCTTGCGCGCCGTGATGTCGCTGCCGGTGCCGCGGTAGCCCGTGAAGCGGCCGTTGTCGTCGAACATCGGCTGGCCGCTGACGCAGAACCAGCGCTCCTCGCCGTTGTCGTCGAGGGCGCGGTATTCCAGGTTCTTGAAGGGTTCGCGCGCCTGGATGGCGGCCAAGTGTTCGCGTCCCGATTCGTTGTCCGCCATGCCGGACACGAATTCCCAGCGCGTCTTGCCCAGGAGGCGCTCGACGGCGATGCCGGATTTTTCCGTGAAGTGGCCGGTCATGGCGACGAAGCGCAGCTGCTCGTCCTGTTCCCAGTACCAGTCGGAGGACATGGCCACCAGCTGGCGGAAGCGCTGCTCGCTTTCCTGCAGCGCCTTTTCGGTGCGCTTGCGGGCCAGTACGTCGTCGATCAGGCGCTGGTTGGTCAGTTTGAGGTCGGCGGTGCGCTCGCGCACCAGTTCCTGCACCTTGCGCGCGCGCTGGCCGGCGGCCTGCACGAAAGCGGTCAGCAGCAGGGTGGACAGCAGCCCGCCGGCCAGCAGCAGCGACGAGGCCAGGTGGTCGGCCAGGTAGGGCTTGGGCGCGGCGGCGGCTTCCACGGTCCAGGTCTGGCCGGCGGCCACGAAATGGTCGAGCGAGCGCGCACCGGCGCGCGCCAGCCAGCGCATCGGCGGCAGCTCGGGCGCGGCGGCCTCGCGTTCGTCGTGGTTGGCGTAGACCATCGCGGCGGGGAGGGAGCGGGCGCCGATATAGAGCTTGAGCAGCATGCTGCGGTCTTCCAGCAGGCCGGCGCGCGCCAGGGTGGAGCGCGCCAGGGTCTGGACGTCGAGCACGGCGGCGGTGTCGCCCAGCAGGCGGCCGGCCGGGCCGTAGACCGGCATCACCACCTCGAAGCTGGGCCTGCCGCCCGGGTCCTGGGCCAGGTTCAGCAGGCCGGTGGCGGCCGCGTGTCCGCTGGCATGGGCGCGCGCCAGGGCCCGCGCCACTTCATTGTTCACGCCCACGTTCAGGCCGAAGGCCGGCTCGTTGCCTTGCATCGGCTCGAGGTAGTCGACCACGTTGTAGCGCGGCCGGCGCGGCGCCGGCACCAGGCGGCCGTCCTGCATCTCGTGCAGGACGGTGCCGGGGCGCACCCGCTGCAGCTCGGCTTCGAAGGCGGCGCGTTCGCTGTCCTCGACCGCGCGGTGGAAGTTGAAGGCCTTGATGTAGGGATTACGCAGCAGCAGCGGACTGGTGAAATCGCGGAACTGCGAGCGCGTCACCGGCTGCACGGTGGCGAACAGCTGGTTGGTGACGTTCAGGACTTCGACCGCCTCGTCCATGCCCTGGCGCAGGGCGGCCACGCGCACGGTCGCGCCCTGTTCGAAGGCGAGGGTCCGGTTGTCGATCTCGAGCTGGTTGACCGCTGCCGTCAGCACGGCGGTCGTGACGAGGCCGCCCCCAAGCGTGAGGGCCGCCGCAAGCGTAAGCGAAAGCTGCAGTCGTCGACGCGGCATCCAAAGTCCTATAGTGAAATTACTTGCTCAAAGGCATGTGGGCGGGCCAAGTTTGTCACAGAAAGGCTTGTTTCCGCAAACAAATTGTCTCTTAGAAGCAAGTAGCGGACCCAGGTGTGGCTAGCCCAAAACACTGCGCCATGCCATCCGAATAAGGTTGAGGCGTATGCATAGACGGTTCAATAATGGCGGGCGCCGCAGCACACGCGCCGCGTGTCCAGCGTCGCCGGCGGCGGCGAACAGGATGTGGTTGTTGCCGGCCACCTTGTCGAGCCGGCAGGTGCGGTCGTCGAAGGCCCGGTCCAGGGCGCCCAGCACGTCGGCGCGGCGCGGGTCGTAGCTGAAGACATTTGCCACCAGCACCCCGTCCGGCCGCAGGAGGCGCCGGCAATCCTCGTAGAAGCGGCGGCTGGACAGGGCCGGCGGCAGCCCGGCGGCGTCGAAGCCGTCGACCACGATCACGTCGGCGATCGCGTCGTCGGCGCGGGCCGCGGCGGCCATCCATTCGGCGGCATCGGCATGGATCACGCTGAAGCGCTCGTCGTCGGGCGGCACCAGGAAGTGCTCGCGCAGGGCGATCACGTCGGCGCTCAGCTCGAGCACGGTGATGCGGCAGTCCGGAAACCGGCGCCGGCAGTACGTGGCCATCGATCCGCCGCCCAGGCCGACCATCAGGATGTGGCCGGGGTGGGGCACGAACAGCGGAAAGCACATCATGGCGCGCGCATAGGAGAGCACCAGCGCGTGCGGGCGCGACAGCCGCATCGCGCTCTGGATGTCGCCCGGCGTGAACTCCAGTGTGCGGCGGTCGCCCTCGGTGCGGACCAGCGGCTTCGAATGATTCGGCATGGCCGGCAGTATACGATGCGGATCGCGGCGAGTCCGGTCCGGCTTGTTGCAGTGGATAAGTTTCTGATAAGCTGGCCGCCGCAGCCTCACGGAGACCTCATGTTCCTGGACCATCCCACCATCACCGCCACCAACAGCCAGACCGAGCCCGACCGTATCGAGCGGCTCGACCGTGTCTATGGCTACGCGATGGCGCTGGCCGACGTGGATGGCGACGGCGGCTTCGTCGAGAAGCTGAACCAGCTGCACGACCACAAGGGCACCCTGATCGTGTTCTGGCACGAAGCCCCGAGCGAAACCCAGATGCAGTACTGGGCGCGAGCCTGGGCCAGCAAGGTCGGCGACGGCACCACCGCCGTGGTCCACGAGATCTGAGGCGGCCATGGATTCGACCACCATCGTCCTCGCCCTGGCCCTCGGCAACCTGGCCATCTGCGCCGCACTGTTTTTCTTCGAACATAAAAATGGCCGTCCGGCGGCCCTGTCGACCTGGGGCTGGTCGCGCCAGATGCAGGCGGCCGGCTGGCTGCTGCTGACGATCGGCGGCGCCAACGTGGTGCCCGAGCGGCTGGCCTTGCCGGTAGCCTACGCCCTGGTGATCGCCGGCGTGGCCTGGGAAGCGGGGGCGCTGTGGGAACGCGCCGGCGGACGGCGCTGGCGCAGCATCACCACCCCGGCGCTGGGGCTGGCGCTGGTGGTCTTCCTGTTGTGCTACTGGATCGACGAGATCGGCCTGCGTGCGCTGGCATCCTCGCTGATCCTCGGCGCCTTTTATCTGTCGGCCGCCGCCGCCCTGGCGCGCGGCTGGGCCGGGGCCTCGATGCTGCGCCGCTTCCTGGCGCTGGCGACCGCGCTGCTGGCCCTGGTGGTGGGCATGCGCGGCGCCCTGGTGCTGCTGGCGCCGTCCGGCTGGGGCTGGATGAGCAACGAGCTGCTGCGCCAGCTCTACTCGGCGGCGCTGTACCTGCTGATGCTGATGGGCGGCTTCGGCTGGCTGCTGCTGGGCCGCGAAAGCCTGGAGGACCAGCTGGCGCGCCTGGAAGTGGTCGACCCCCTGACGGACGTCACCAACCGGCGCGGCTTCTTCCAGGTGCTGGCGCCGTGGATGTCGCTGGCGCGCCGGCCCGGCGCCCCGACCGCGCTGGTGCTGTTCGACTTCGACCAGTTCAAGCGCGTCAACGACAGCTACGGCCACCCGGCCGGCGACGTCGTCCTGCGCAGCCTGCTCGAAGTCTGCAAGCGCCAGCTGCGCGACAGCGACCAGCTGGCGCGCCTGGTCGGCGTCGAATTCGCGATCCTGCTGCCGCGCACCAGCGAGCAGGACGCCGCCATGGTCGCCGAGCGCATGCGCGCCGCGATCGCCGCCACCCCGGTCAAGACCGAGCGTGCGATGGTCACCCTGAGCGCGAGCTTCGGCGTGACCACGATCCGCGCGGACGACAGCAGCGTGACCCTGCTCGCGCGCGCCGACGAAGCCCTGCGCACCGCCAAGGCGGCGGGACGCAACCGCGTCAAGCTGGCGCCGCCGGCGCCCGCCGTTCCCGCCGAGGTCTGAGGCGATGCGGACCGGGCCTGTCATCGAACCGTCATCCGGGCCCGCTATCGTCTCGCCGAACAATTCGCCGGAGCAGCCATGAACGACCATTATCCCGACCCATCCGCGCCAAGCTATGCCGCCCTGGTGCTCGGTTCCGACAGTTTCCGCCTGCTGGTGGCCAGCTACCGCGACGGCGTCCCGCTGGAACTGGAGAGCGAGCACGTGCCGCTGCGCCTGGCCGCCGGCCTCGATGCCAGCGGCTGCCTGAGCCAGGAGGCGATGCGCGACGCCCTCGAGTGCGTGGCGCGCCTGCGCGAGCGCCTGCGCGCCCGCCCGCTGGAAGCCGTACGCGCGGTCGCCACCTCCACCTTGCGGATGGCGCGCAACGCCCATCTGTTCCTGCCCGCGGCCCAGCAGGCCCTCGGCCATGAAGTGCGGGTCCTGTCCGGCGAGGAAGAAGCCATCCTCACCTGGATGGGCGTGGCCGGCGCCGCCCCCGCCGGCGCACGCACGCTGGTGCTGGGCATCGGCGGCGGCTCGACCCAGTTCGCGCTGGGGCAGGGCATGCGCGTGCGGCGCGCCGGCTCGGTGGCGCTGGGCACGGTGCGCCAGGCCCTGACTTTCTTCGGCAACGGCCGCATCGACGCCGTGTCCTTCGCGGCCGCGGTGGCCTCGGCACGCGTGCGCATGGCCGACCATGCCGCCGACTACGCACCCGGCACGCGCGACTGCGTGTACGGCGCCTCCGGCACGGTCCGCACCCTGGCCCGGCTGGCGCGCGAAAACGGCACGCACGGCGGCGCGCCGGCCGGCGCCGACGGTGTCAGCCGCGCCGACCTCGAACAGCTCGGCGCACGGGTGCTCGAGCATGCCGGCGGCGGACGCCCGCTGGCCGGACTTGGCCGCCTGCTGCTGCGCGACGTCGCCGCCGCGCTGGCGATCCTGCTGGCGCTGATGGAGGAGCTGGAGATCCGGTCGCTGCTGGAAACCGATGCCGGCCTGCGCTGCGGGCTGCTGCATGAGCTGCACCGGCAGCGGCAGGTGCAGGCGGCCTGAGTTAAATCCGACCACCGCCATGCAGCGTTCGTTCACCATCGGCTTCCTCGTTTCCAGCCTGCTGGCCGGCGGCCCGGCCGCGGCTGCGGGCAAGCCAGGCATTCCGCTCTGCTTCGAGCGCCAGGAAGTACTGCCCTGGCGGACCCTCGACGGCGGCGGCCTGAACTTCGAACTGCTGAACGAGGTGGCGCGCCGCACCGGGGTCGAATTCGATTACCAGAGCATGCCGTGGAAGCGTTGCCTGGCCCAGCTCAAGGCCAACCAGGTCGGCGGCGCCTTCGCCGTCAGCTTCTCGCAGGAGCGGCTGGCACTGGGCGCCTATCCGGGCGGGCAACAGGCCGACACGGAACGCCGCATGCATGTCGACCGCTACCTGCTGGTGCGGCGCAAGGGCAGCCGCGTCGACTGGGACGGCAAAAGCTTCCAGAACCTCGACGGGCGGATCGGCTTCCAGCTCGGCTATTCGGTGGGCGACTTCCTGCGCGCCCAGGGCGTGCAGGTGGACGAGGGCAGCCAGCGTGCCGACGAACTGCTGCAGAAGCTGGTCTCCGGCCGCATCCATGCGGCGGCGCTGGGCGGCGCCGATGCGGTGCGCCTGGTGCGCGGCCCGATGGCCGAACAGCTCGAGGTGAGGCCGGTGCCGCTGGTCGAGAAACCGTATTACCTGATGCTGTCGCACGATTTCGTGGCGCGCCAGCCGGCGCTCGCGGAGCGGATCTGGAAGGCCGTCGCCGAGGTCCGCAACAGCCCGGCCTACCGCAAGCGCGAGCGCGAGCTGAGCATCGTCCCGCAATCCGGAAGGTGACGTGCGCATGGCGGACCCCGGCATCGAGCGCAGCAACAACGCAGTAGACGTCCGCCGGCACCGCGCGCGCGGCCCTGGCGCGCTGGCGCGCCGGCTCGGCGAAGGCTGGCGCCAGAACGTCGTGTTCCGGCTGGGCGCCGGCATCGTGCTGGCGGTCGCGCTGTCGACCGGCGTCTATACCACCTATGTGATGCAGACCCAGCGCGAGGAAGCCAATGCGCGCCTGCAGGAGCGCGTCGAGCGCCAGGCCGCGGTGCTGTCGCAGGCGCTGGCGAGGCCGCTGTTCGACATCAACAGCGCGGCGATTTCCTCGGTCGTCGATTCGCTCGGCGCCACGCCCGAGATCGCGATGCTGCACGTGCTGGCGCCCAGCGGCGCAGTGCTGGCCGCCCTCGGCAGCGACGACGGGGCGCCGGGAACGATTCGCGTGGCCCGCAAGATCGTCTACCGCGACGGCGCCCGCGACTATCACGTCGGCAGCATCGACCTGGCATTCTCGCGGCGCCAGATCGACGAGGACCTGCGCCGCCAGATGGTGCAGACCGTGACCGCCAACCTGCTGCTTACTCTCGCCATCGTCGTCTGCGTACTGCTGGTCGGACGGCGCATGACCCAGCCCTTCACCGACATCCAGGAAGCGCTGGAGAAGCTGGCGCGCGGCGAGACCGACATCTACCTGTCCGGCATCGGCCGGCGCGACCAGATCGGCCGCCTGTCGTCGGCGGTGCGCAGCTTCCGCGATACGCTCAACCGGCTGCGCCGCGCCGAGCAGGTGACCAACGGCCTGCTGCGCGAGAAGAGCACCATCGAGCAGCAGCTGCGCGAACTGAACGAAGACCTCGAGCAGAAGATCGCGGCGCGCACGCGCGAGCTGCTGAATTCGATCCGGATCGCGCGCGACAGCCAGGAAAAGCTGCAGGCCATCGTCGACACCGCCCTCGACGCGGTGGTGAGGATGGACCGCCAGGGCCGCATCGTCGGCTGGAACACCCAGGCCGAGAAGATCTTCGGCTGGCGGCGCGACGAGGTGCTGGGCCTGGACCTCGACCAGTGCATCGTGCCCGAGCGCCACCGAGAGGCCCACCGCAACGGCCTGGCGCGCTACGAGCGCAGCGGGGTCGGCGGCGTGCTCGACACCCGCATCGAGACCTATGCGCTGCGCCGCGACGGCAGGGAGTTCCCGATCGAGCTGGCGATCACGCGGGTGCAGCTGGCCGCCAGCGCCGACTACGAATTCTGCTCCTTCATCCGCGACATCTCGGAACGCCGCGAGCGCGAGCAGTCGCTGGTGGCGGCCAACGTGCGTGCCGAAGCGGCCAACGTGGCCAAGTCCGAGTTCCTGGCGAACATGAGCCACGAGATCCGCACCCCGATGAGCGCCATCATCGGCATGGCCTATCTGGCGCTGCGCACCGAGCTCTCGCCCAAGCAGCAGGATTACGTGGGCAAGATCCATCGCGCCGCGCTGTCGCTGCTGGGCATCATCAACGACATCCTCGACTTCTCCAAGATCGAGGCCGGCAAGCTGGACGTCGAGCAGATCCCCTTCTGCCTCGACGACGTGCTGGCCAACGTCGCCAGCGTGACCAGCCAGAAGGCCGCCGACAAGCAGCTCGAATACCTGTTCCACGTGCCGCACTCGATCCCGCGCATGCTGGTCGGCGATCCGCTGCGCCTGGGCCAGGTGCTGATCAACCTGGTCAACAACGCCGTCAAGTTCACCCCGGCCGGCGAGCTGGAGCTGTCCTGCATGCGGCTCGACCCGGTGTCGAACGCGATGCAGCCGATCGCGGCCCGGGCCGACCGGGTCAAGCTGCGCTTCGCGGTGCGCGATACCGGCATCGGCATGAGCGAGCAGCAGCAGGGCAAGCTGTTCCGCGCCTTCCACCAGGCCAACGGCTCGACCACCCGCGAATACGGCGGCACCGGCCTCGGGCTGTCGATCTCGCAGCAGCTGGTGGGGCTGATGGGCGGCCGGATCGTGGTCAGGAGCAGCCCGGGCAAGGGCGCGACCTTCCACTTCGACCTCGAATTCCCGCTGTCCGGCGAGCCCGAACGGGTGGCGGTGGCGCCGCCCGAGCTGGACGGCGCGCGCCTGCTGCTGGTGGACGACAGCGAAGTTGCGCGCGACATCATGTGCGAGGCCTTGCAGGCCCTGCCGCTGCGGGTAGATACCGCCGCCAGCGGCCTGGAAGCCGAGGCCGCGCTGCTGGCGGCCGACGCCGGCAGCGACCCTTACCGCGTGGTGCTGACCGACTGGCAGATGCCGGGCATGGACGGCATCACCCTGGCGCGACGCATCGCCGGCAATCCGGCCTTGCGGCATCCTCCTTCGGTCGTTCTGGTAACCGCCTTCGGCCGCGAGGAGGTGCAGCATGAGGCGGAAAGCGCCGGCATCCGCGGCTTCCTGACCAAGCCGATCGGGCAGTCGGCGCTGGTCGATACCCTGTTGGCGCTGTTCGCGCCGCCGCGCGCGCCGAACGCGCGCGGCCGCTGTGAAGAGACGGGCGACTGCGTGGCGCGCGTGCTGCTGGTGGAGGACAACCTGGTCAACCAGCAGATCGCGCTGGAACTGCTGCAGGTCCAGAACATCGAGGTGGACGTCGCCTGCACCGGCCACGAGGCGCTCGAGCTCCTGATGAGGGGCGGTCCCGAGGCCTACGACCTGGTGCTGATGGACCTCGAGATGCCGCAGCTGGACGGCCATGCGGCCACCGTCGAACTGCGCAAGGATGCGCGCTTCGACAAGCTGCCCGTGATCGCGATGACCGCGCATGCGCTGGCCGAGATCCGCGAGCGCTGCCTGCGCGAAGGCATGCAGGATTATGTGTGCAAGCCGGTCGAGCCGGAGAAGCTGTACGCGACCCTGGCGCGCTGGATCGGTTCGCAGCTGCCGCCGCCGCTGCCGCGCGCGCTCGCGCCGGAGGCGGCCGACGGGCCCTCGCTGCCGGGCCTGTCCAGCCTGTCCGGGATCGACTCGGCCTTCGGCCTGCGCCACGTGGCCGGCAATGTCGCGCTCTACGTGCAGCTGCTGGACCGCTTCCGCGCCACCCAGCGCGACGCCGGCGCCGCGATCCGCGCCGATCATGACGCCGGACGCCGGATGGAAGCGGCCAGCCGCGCCCACACCTTGCGCGGGGTGGCCGGCAATGTCGGCGCGCGCGAGCTGCAGACCCTGGCCCAGGCGGTGGAGGAGGGCCTGTCCATGGCGTCCAGCGACCGCACCCGCCTGGCGGCCGGCGTGCGCGCCCTCGAGGCCGGCGTGGACGCCACCATGCACTCGCTCGACAGTTATTTTGCTTCCCACGGCGCGCACGTGCTCGACCCGCCGGTCCCGGATGCGCAGCAGGAGAACGGCGCGGCGCCGGCCGATGCCCAGGAAGCCGTGGCCCAGCTGGGCCAGCTGCTGGCCGAATTCTCGGGCGAAGCCACCGATTACTTCGAGTCGGTGCGCGCGCAACTGGCGGCCGTGCTCGATCCCCAGGTGCTGGCGCGCCTGGAGCAGCATCTGTCGCGTTACGAATTCGAGGAGGCGCGCCAGCTGCTGCCGCAGGCGGCGGCGCCGCGTCCCGACACAGCGGGAACTTCATGAGCGACACCACCAGGCAGAACCACCAGGACCTGCGGCCGACCATCCTGATCGTCGACGACACGCCCGACAACATCATGCTCCTGTCGCGCCTTCTCAAGGACAGGTACAACACCAAGGTCGCCAACAACGGCAGCACGGCGCTGCAGATCGCCAATGCGGTCCCTGGCCTGGACCTGATCCTGCTCGACGTGATGATGCCAGGCCTGGACGGCTACGAGACCTGCCGCCAGCTGAAGGCGAACCCGGCGACCAGCGAGATCCCGGTGATCTTCCTGACCGCGAACAACCAGGTCGAGGACGAGGCCATGGGCCTGTCGCTGGGCGCGGTCGACTACATCGCCAAGCCGATCAGCCCGCCCGTCCTGTTCGCGCGCGTGGCCACCCAGCTCAACCTGCGCAGCGCGCGCCGCCAGCTGCAGGAGCACAACGAGAACCTGGAAAAGCTGGTGCGGGAGCGCACCGCCCAGCTCTACCTGATGCAGGAAGCGATCATCGTGGCGATGGCATCGATGGCCGAGACCCGCAACCACAGGACGGAGGACTTCGGGGGCAAGCACATCCGCCGCACCCAGCACTACGTGCGCGCGCTGGCCCGCCACCTGCAGAGCCACCCCCGGTTTGCCGCCGAGCTCAGCGACGAGGCCGTCGAACTGCTGTACCGCTCGGCGCCGCTGCACGACATCGGCAAGGTCGGGATCCCGGACCGCATCCTGCTCAAGCCGGGCAACCTGGACCGCGAGGAATTCGAGCTCATGAAGCTGCACGCGGTGTATGGGCGCGACACCGTCATGCTGGTCGAGAAGCACATCGGCGGCAGCAACAGCTTCCTGATGTTCGCGCGCGAGATCGCCCACTCGCACCAGGAGAAGTGGGACGGCTCCGGCTATCCGCAGAACCTGGCGGGCGAGCAGATCCCGTTGTCGGCGCGCCTGATGGCGGTGGCCGACGTCTACGACGCCCTGATCAGCAAGCGCGTCTACAAGCCGGCCTTCACCCACCAGCAGGCGCTGGATGTGATGCGCAAGGGACGCGGCACCCATTTCGACCCGGACGTGCTGGACGCCTTCTTCGAGATCGAAGCGGAATTCGCCGCGATATCCGACGCCTTCGCCGACGAAGCGCATTGAGCGGGCACGGGCGGCTTGCGTGCCGCCCTTCCGGATCGGCTGCAAATCGACTATATTGTTTGGTTTGTTTGACGATGGAGTAGGGGATGGCGAGGACAACAGCCGCCGGCGCCGCCGCGAAAACGGCGCGCGCGACAGCATCGAAGGCTTCCGTGTCGCCAGCCAGGTCGGCTGCGAAGACTACCGCGAAGACCGCCGGCACCGCCAAGGCCGCGGCGGTGAAATCCGCCGCGAGCGCGCGCAAACCGGCGGCGCCGAAGACGTCCGCCACGGCGGCCAAGAAGCCGGCGACCGCAAAGAGCGCCGCCACGCCGGCCGCAAAGGCAGCCAGGGCAGCGGCGAAAGCCGTCGCAAAACCGGCTGCAAAGGCGGCCGCAAAGCCGGCCGCGAAGGCGCGCGCCGGCCGCGACGCCGGGATCGTCCGGCCCGAAGCGGCCACGCAGGCGCGCCCGACCCTGGTGCGCGACAGCTTCACCATGCCCGAGCAGGAATACGCCGTCCTCGGCGCCGTCAAGCAGGCCTGCCTGAAGGCCGGCTTCGAGGTCAAGAAGAGCGAACTGCTGCGCATCGGCGTGGCCCTGCTGGGCCAGCTCGACGTGACGAGCCTGCGCGCCGTACTCTCCGGCCTGCCTCAGCTCAAGACCGGACGCCCGCCTGGAGAATGAGAGCGCGCCGCGCCGGCCCGGCAGCGTCCTGCCGCATGGACCGGCCCCGCCGCGCCCGCGTCCGCTCAGTGCGTCGTCCGCCCCAAGGCCTGCGCCTGCGCCCGCGCCTCGGCCGTGAGCTCCTTCAGCTCACGGATCGGGATATTCGACTTCTCGTGCATCCTCAGCAGGATGGTGGCACCGACGTTCAGCTTGCGGTGCCTGATCTTGCTGATGATGGGCGGCTGCACTTCGAGCACGCGGCACAGCTCCGCGTCGTTCTTCAGCTGCATGCGTTGAATCAGGGTGTCGAGCAGGGGATTCGGAACGAAACTCGACGGCTCCAGCGCCCGGGCACGGTGCATCGCCTCGAGCAGCTCCTGTTTTTTCTGTCGTACGCTCATGAACTCCTCCGTGATGGATGAAAATTCAAGACAGACCGACTGTTTTGGAGTGGAGAGTGAACAAAGGACGCATGGCGGCGTTGCACTGTCTCGCCGTACCGACGTACTGTCTTCGACAGTGCGCCTTGCCCTGAGCCCTATGTTCGACGCTCCTGCCCGACCGTATTGTGCTGACTTATGCTGGGTGGGTTTGTTGGAATGCTACTACGATTTTGTCAATCTTGACGCACTGTTCATGAATAAAAGCCCATAACTTCTGGCTTTCTGCGTGGAACTTACATTAATTTCAGTCCAGAACGTGTCAAGACGAGGACCCGATCGGCCATCGCCGCGGCGGCGTGCGAGTGGGTGACCATGATGGCGCCGGCGCCGCTTTCGCGGATCTCGGCACGCAGCAGGTGCAGGATGCCGTCCGCCGTTTCCGGGTCGAGGTTCCCGGTCGGTTCGTCGGCCAGCAGCAGGGCCGGACGGTGCACCAGGGCGCGCGCGATCGCCACCCGCTGGAGCTCGCCGCCGGACAGCTGGCGCGGGAAATCGGCGCCGCGCCCCTTCAGGCCGACGGCGTCCAGCATGGCCCGCGCGCGGGCGGTGTCGGCGCTGCCGTTCAGCAGCAGCGGCAGGGCGACGTTCTGTTCCAGGGTCAGGTGCGGCAGCACGTGGAAGGCCTGGAAGATGAAGCCCATGCGGCTGCGGCGCAACCTGGTGGCGGCATCGTCGTCGAGCGCGGACATCGGCACGCCGTCGACCACGACCTGGCCGCTGTCGGGCGCATCCAGGCCGGCGATCAGGTTCAGCAGGGTGGACTTGCCGACTCCGGATTCCCCCATCACGGCGACGAATTCGCCGGCTGCGAAGTGGTAGGAGAGATTGGCCAGCACGGTGCGGCCGCCGTAGGATTTGGTGAGGTCGACGAGTTCGAGCATAGACTGCTACTGTAGCATGCGCAGGGAATGACGTAATTCGCGTATGATGGAAAATCGTCAACATTCCAGGGGCTCACCGATGTCGAACCACCCGACGCAGGACCAAGCCGACGGCGCGCCGATGCCGGCCGCCGATACCGCTGTCGACACCTCGGCCGGGGCCCTGCGCCTGCGCGCCGAACTGGACGCCGGGCTGCGCGCCCGCGAAGCCTGCATCTCGCCCAAGTTCCTGTACGACGCACTCGGTTCCAAGTTGTTCGAGGCGATCTGCGAACTGCCCGAGTACTATCCGACCCGCACCGAGGCCCTGATCTTCGAGCGCCACGGCGCCGAGATCGCGCGCGCGGTCGGCCAGGGCAGCACCCTGATCGACCTCGGCGCCGGTAACTGCGCCAAGGCCGCGCGCCTGTTCCCGCTGCTGCACCCGGCCCAGTACGTGCCGGTCGATATCTCGGCCAACTTCCTGCAGGACGCCGTCGAGCGCCTGCGCCAGCGCTTCCGCCACATCGAGATGAACGCCCTCGGCATGGACTTCTCGGGCGGCGACTGGCAGCTGCCGGACAGCGTGCGCCGCGAGCGCCGCCTGTTTTTCTATCCCGGTTCCTCGATCGGCAACTTCACGCCGGACGAGGCGCTGGCCTTCCTGCGCCGCGTGCGCGCCCAGTGCGGCCCGGACGGCGGCATCCTGATCGGCATCGACCTCGCCAAGGACCGCGCGGTGCTGAACGCCGCCTACGACGACGCCCTCGGCGTGACGGCCGCCTTCAACCTGAACGTGCTGCGCCACGCGAACCGACTGCTGGGCGCCGACTTCGACATCCGCGCCTGGCGCCACCGGGGCTTCTACAATGAACGCATGGGCAGGGTCGAGATGCACCTGGAAGCCAGGACCACCCAGCTGGTGAGCTGGCAGGGCGCCTGCCGCCGCTTCGAAGCCGGCGAATGCATCCACACCGAGAACAGCTACAAGTACCGCCCGGCCGCCGCGGTCGAACTGCTGGAGCAGGCCGGCTTTGCCGCCTCCGGCATCTGGACCGATGCGCGCGCCTGGTTCGCCGTGATCCACGCGCGCGCGATCCGCCCGGGCGCCATGCACTGATCCCTCGAGACGGAGGAAATCATGGGAGCGAACGAACACCGCCAGGCCCGCCAATTCGAACAGGTGCGCCAACGCTCGCTGCACCTGGCCGAACCCTTGTCGAGCGAAGACTGCTGCGCGCAGTCGATGCCGGACGCCAGCCCGATCAAATGGCATCTGGCCCACACCACCTGGTTCTTCGAGACTTTCATCCTGGAGCCGCACGAGCCGGGCTTCCGGCCCTTTCATCCGGCTTTCCGGGTGCTGTTCAATTCGTATTACAACGGCGTCGGCGCCCGGCACCCGCGGCCTCAGCGCGGCCTGCTGACGCGTCCCGCCTACGACGAGGTGCTGGCCTGGAGGCATGACGTCGACGCCCGCATCGCCTGCCTGCTGCAGGCCGCGCCGCGGGACGGCGAACTGGCCCGCGAGCTCGCGGCGCTGGTGGAACTGGGCATGCAGCACGAGCAGCAGCACCAGGAACTGATGCTCACCGACGTCAAGCACCTGCTGGCGCAGAACCCGCTGGCGCCGGCCTACCTGGCCTCGCCGCTGCCGGAATCCTGTCCGGCGGGACAGCTCTCCTGGCTGGACTTCGACGGCGGCCTGGCCGAGATCGGCCACCGCGGCGCCGGCTTCAGCTTCGACAACGAACTGCCGCGCCACCGCCAGTACCTGGCGCCCTTCCAGCTGGCCTCGCGCCTGGCGACCAACGGCGAATACCTCGAGTTCGTCGAGGCCGGCGGCTACCGCGACCCGGCCCTGTGGCTGTCGGATGGCTGGGACCGGGTCTGCGGCGGCGAGATCGAACAGCCGCTCTACTGGCGCCGGGAAGAGGGTGGCTGGATGGAGTTTACGCTGCATGGCATGCAACCGCTCGATCTGGCGCGTCCGGTCACCCACGTCTCGCTGTACGAGGCCGACGCCTACGCGCGCTGGCGCGGCGCCCGCCTGCCGCTTGAGGCCGAATGGGAATTCGCGGCGCGCGACGTCGCCATCGCCTGCGGCGACCTGCATCCGCGCGCGGCCGGCAGCGATGGCCTGGCGCAGATGTTCGGCGAATGCTGGCAGTGGACCGCCAGCAGCTACGCGCCGTATCCGGGCTATGCGCCGGCGGCCGGCGCGCTGGGCGAGTACAACGGCAAGTTCATGGTCAACCAGTACGTGCTGCGCGGTTCGTCCTGCGCCACCCCGCACGGCCACGCGCGCGCCAGCTACCGCAACTTCTTCCCGGCGGGCGCGCGCTGGCAGTTCACCGGGATCAGGCTGGCCCGATGAAGGTGACGCGCGGCCTGCGCCTGCGGCTCCTGAACCGGCGCGCGAACCTCTACATCCTGGGCCATCCGCTGGAATTCGCCCTCGGTGTCCTGAAATGCTTCCGCGCCAACCAGGGCCTGCTGCTGGCCGGCGCCGTCGCCTATTACGCGCTGCTGTCGATCGTGCCCTTCCTGATGCTGGTGGTGGTGGTGCTCTCGCACTTCCTGAACGAGGCCGAACTGCTGCTGACCATGCGCCGCTACCTCGAGCTGCTGATTCCCGGCCAGTCGGGTGCCATCGTCACCGAGGTCGCCCACTTCCTCGACGAGCGCGACCTGATCACCTGGGTGCTGGTCGCCACCATGCTGTTCTTCAGCTCCTTCGCCTTCACGGTGCTGGAAAACGCCATGAGCGTGATCTTCGTGCACCGCGTGGCTGTGCGGCGCCGCCACTTCCTGATATCGGCGCTGCTCCCTTACTGCTACATCCTGGCGCTGGGTTTCGGCGTGATGATCGTGACCCTGGTCGCCGGCACCCTGCAGGTGATCGGTACCGAAAGCGTCAACCTGTTCGGCTACAGCTGGTCGCTGCACGGCGTGTCGGGCGCCTTGCTCTACCTGCTGGGACTTGCCGGCGAAATCCTCGTGCTGACCTCGATCTACATGGTGATGCCGGTGGGACGGCTGTCGCTGTCGCACGCGCTGGTGGGCGGCGTGACCGCGGCCCTGCTGTGGGAGATTGCGCGCCATGTGCTGGTCTGGTACTTCACCACGCTGTCCAAGGTGAACGTGGTGTACGGCTCGATGAGCACCGCCATCGTGGTCATGTTCAGCCTCGAGATCGGGGCCGCCCTGCTGCTGTTCGGGGCCCAGGTGATTGCCGAGTACGAGCGGGTCGGGCAGCAGGGAGGGGCGAGGGGCGAGCCGAAAAAGATGGAGACGCGGCCGCAGGAATGAACGGCGGCCGCAAGATTCGAACATCGTGTCGGTCATAAACGGCTACACTAGAACGAATTGCAATACTTTCCGTTTCCATGATCCTGATACCGGTGCTCGACCTGCTCAACGCCGTCCCGCGCGACCTGATCCTGCCGCCCGCCAACCTGTTCCTGCTGATCGTGATCGGCCTTGCCGTCTGGCACCGCTGGCCGCGCGCCGGACGCATCGCCGCCGGCACCGGCCTGGCGCTGCTGGCCTTCCTGTCGACCACCGCCGGCGCTTCGCTGCTGGTCAGGCCGCTGGAAGGGATGACGGCGCCGCTGCGGGCGCCCGAGCGCGCCGGCGCCCAGGCGATCGTCGTGCTGGCGGCCGGCCGCCTGCAGGATGCGCCCGAATACGGCGGCCGCGACATCCCCGACTACCTGGCCCTGGCGCGCCTGCGCTATGCGGCCCACCTGCAGCGGCGTACCGGATTGCCGGTGCTCGTCAGCGGCGGCCTTGGCGCCAAGGCGGTCCAGTCCGAAGGCAAGGCCGGCGCGGAGGCCCTGGCGGACGCCATGGCGATCGCGCTGCGCGAGGATTTCGGCGTACCGGTCAGGTGGATCGAGCCGCGCTCGCGCGACACCTTCGAGAACGCGGCCTACAGCGCCGCGATGCTGCGCCAGGATGGCGTCAGGCGCATCCTGCTCGTGACCGATGCGATGCACATGCCGCGCTCCCGCAGCGCCTTCGAGCGCGAAGGCCTGGAGGTGGTCAGCGCGCCCACCATGTTCTTCGGCGACCAGGCACGCTCCCTCGGTTCATGGGTGCCCAGCGCCGAGGGCATGCGGCGCTCCTGGTATGCGGCGTATGAACTGCTCGGCATCGCCTGGTACCGGCTGCGTTTCGCCGGCGGCCCTGTACTCAGGCGCCTTCCTTGAGAGCCAGCGGCACCCCGCGCGCCCAGCGGTTCGAAGATAAGGAAAAGCTCAGCGCCCGGACCTGGTGATACCAGCCGGCCGGCACGTACAGCATGTCGCCCGGCTCGACCACCACCTCGATGATGGCGGCCTGGCGCGCCAGCGGGAAGGCGTCGAAGTCAGGCGCTTCCGGATCGAAGGGGGAGCCGAACAGCACCGGGTTGGCTTCGCGGGTGTAGAGGAAGGCGTCGTGGTGGGGCGGCGCCAGGAAGATGCGCTTGCTGCCCCAGATCTGGGCAAAGATATTGTCGTCGTAGTCGCAGTGCAGCGGCGTGACGGTGCGCGCCGGGCCGAGCCAGAAGCGCGGCGGTCCCATGCGCTCGAACCAGGACGGCCAGTGGCACATGGCGTTCAGTTCGCGCAGTTCCAGGTTGCCGACGTAGGGCGGCAGCTCGCTGTCGGGCGCCGTGCCGAGCTCGAGGTAGTCGCGCAAGGACATGTCCCGCATTGCCCGGTCGGGGGCGAAGGCGGTGGCCACGTAGTCGCCGACGCGTGCACGCACGGGCACGTCGCCGAAGCGCTCGCGCAGTGCATCCGGGGTCAGTGCGCGCAGGGGCCAGCGCTTGACCGCGCCGGCGATCAGGAAAGGCAGGCCCTCGGCGGCGCGGGCGCGGAAGCCCGCGTTATCGAGCCGGCCGACGCGCGGTACTTCACGGATGAGCGGCCGGGCGCGCGAGGCCTCGCGGATCGCTTCGCGCATCGCCTGGATCGACGATACGCCGCGCACCTGCGCGGCCTTCCGCTCGCGCACCGCCGCCGGCTGCAAATCCAGCCGCGGCGGCAAGCGCCTTGCAGTCGCCTCCGAACCCATCAGGCCGCGCGGGCCACCGGCTGCTCGCCGGCCATGGCGATGTGGCGGTTCACGGCCGACAGCACGGCCTTGAAGGAAGCGGTCACGATATTGCTGTCGATGGCGGCGCCGAACAGGGTCGGGCCGTTCCCGAGGCGCAGTTCGACGTAGCAGGCCGCCCTGGCGTCGGCGCCCGAGCCGATCGCGTGCTCGTGGTAGTCCATCAGGCGGATGTCGAGGCCGAGTGCGCTGACGAAGGCGTCGATCGGGCCGTTGCCCTGGCCGTGATGGCTGGCGGTCACGCGGTCGTGCTCGACCGAGACATCGATGTCGACGCGGTGTTCGCCTTCGCTGTCCTCGGCCATGCGGTGCGAGACGTAGCGGTAGGCCGGGTTCTCCTGGTCGAAATATTCGCGTGCGAACAGGGCGTGGATGCTCGATGCCGCGACTTCGGTGCCGGTGGCGTCGGCATGGCGCTGGACCACGCGCGAGAATTCGATCTGCAGGCGGCGCGGCAGCTCGAGGCCGTATTCCTGCTCGAGCAGGTAGGCCATGCCGCCCTTGCCGGACTGGCTGTTGACGCGGATGACGGCGTCGTAGCTGCGGCCGAGATCCGCCGGGTCGATCGGCAGGTAGGGCACTTCCCAGATCGCGTCGCTCTTCTGCACCGCGAAGCCCTTCTTGATCGCGTCCTGGTGCGAGCCGGAGAAGGCGGTGAACACGAGGTCGCCCACATACGGATGGCGCGGGTGAACAGGAAGCTGGTTGCATTCCTCGACCAGTTGGCGCACCGAGTCGATGTCCGAGAAGTCCAGACCCGGGTGCACGCCCTGGGTGTAGAGGTTCAGCGCCAGGGTCACCAGGTCGACGTTGCCGGTGCGCTCGCCGTTGCCGAACAGGCAGCCTTCGACGCGGTCGGCACCGGCCATCACGGCCAGCTCGGCGGCGGCGACGGCGGTGCCGCGGTCGTTATGCGGGTGCACGCTGATGACCAGGCTGTCGCGGCGCTCGAGGTGGCGCGACATCCATTCGATCTGGTCGGCGTAGACGTTCGGGGTGCTGGCCTCGACGGTCGAGGGCAGGTTGACGATCATCGGAGCGTCCGGCGTCGGCTGCCAGGTTGCGCTGACGGCGTCGACGATGCGCTTGGCGAAATCCAGCTCGGTGGTCGAGAAGGATTCCGGCGAATACTCGAAGCCCCACCGGGTTTCCGGATGCTTGGACACCAGCTCCTTGATCAGGCGGGTGCCGTTGACGGCGATCTGCACGATCTCGTCCTGGTCCATGCCGAACACCACGCGGCGGAACACCGGCGCCACCGAGTTGTAGACGTGGACGATGGCGCGCTTGGCGCCGATGCAGGATTCCACGGTGCGGCGGATCAGCTCGTCGCGGGCCTGGGTGAGCACGATGATGCTGACGTCGTCCGGAATGCGCTTCTCTTCGACCAGCATGCGCACGAAGTCGAAATCGGTCTGGGAAGCCGAGGGAAAGCCGACTTCGATCTCCTTGATCCCGATCGCCACCAGCTTTTCGAAGAAACGCAGCTTCTTCTCGGGGCTCATGGGTTCGATCAGCGCCTGGTTGCCGTCGCGCAGGTCGGTGCTCATCCAGATCGGCGGCTGGGTGATGACGCGGCTCGGCCACTGGCGGTCGGCCAACTGGACGGCGGGGAAGGGACGGTATTTGGCGGCGGGATTGGTCAACATGGTCATACTCCTGGATCTATCGCGAATTGTTCAGCTGAAGCGGGGGGCCTGGATCGGCAGTGTGGCGTTGGCTGCCGGACGGGCCACATGACGCGAGGCCCGGCAACCGATCGCTAGCTTTAGCGCCGCTCTACGCTTCGAGCGCGAGCGGAACGGCACACGGCTGGTGCGGATCGGGTGAGAGGTGAACGTGGTTTCGGAGTGCATCGGTACGACTTCCTTGGGGCTACGGGTTCCGGCGGAGGGTGGCCGGGTACGGGTACGGCGGCTTTTCAGGCGCGTAGTAGCAGGCCGGCCGGCAGTAGGGCGCCGGTCAGCGGTAGGAGGGTCGACAGAGGCAGTTGGGAGAACATTTCTTCACTCTATGTGAATATTGTTTGGTCTGTCAAGCGTTTATTGGCTTGTCGTTTGGTTGCTACGCAAAAGTTTCTCAAAAGATTGTTGAGATCACTCAAAGCCTTTGGACGCCAAGGTGGCACATTACACGCTTCCTTACCGGGAGTTACCATGGATGACATCCTGTTCCTCGGCCTTCCGCTTGCCGTCGCGCTGGCGCTCGCCGCCTTCGTGCTGGGCCTGCTGGGCCTGGCTTGTGTGCTGGTATCGCTGGGCCGGCCGGCGCCGCTGCGCATCCCTGGCGACGGCGAATTCCTCTATCCCGCCGAGCTCGACGCCCGGCCGAGCCGAAACGCATCCGGGAAGGCATCATGCCTGTCCTGAACGAAACTGTTACTGGGAGGGGCGGCGCAGGCGCCGTCGGCGCCGGCCTGAAAGATCCGAGGGCATTGATCCCGGCGCCGCTCATCGGAGCGCGGCGCCGGGCTGTTCAGCGGGTAGCGGCCTTGCTCAGGCAACCTTTACACGCGCGGCACCCGCCTCCATGCGGCCGATGACGGCTGCATGGCCGAAGCCTTCGCGCGCAAACAGGGCCAGCACCTCGTCGACGGTTCCCGGGTCGCAGGACACCAGCAGGCCGCCGGAGGTCTGCGGGTCGGTCAGCAGCACGCGCTGGGTATCGCCGACGCCCGCGCCGAGCTCGACGTCCATGCCGTAGGCGTCCCAGTTGCGGCCGGAGGCGCCCGTGAAGTAGCCCTCGTGGGCCAGCTGCTCGACGCCCGGCAGCAGCGGGATCTTCGCCATGTCCAGCTGTGCGCTCAAGCCGGCGCCGCGCGCCAGTTCCAGCAGGTGGCCCAGCAGGCCGAAGCCGGTGACGTCGGTCAGCGCGTGCACACCCGCCAGTTCCGCCAGCGCCTTGCCCGGCTTGTTGAGCTTCGTGGTGTTGGCGATCATGGCCGCATAGCCTTCGGCATCCAGCTTGTCCTTCTTCAGCGCCGCCGACAGCACGCCGACGCCCAGCGGCTTGCCGAGCACGAGGACGTCGCCCGCGCGGGCATCTGCATTGCGCTTGATCTTCGAGGGATGCACCAGGCCCATCACCACCAGGCCGTAGATCGGCTCGACCGAATCGATCGTGTGGCCGCCGGCGATCGGGATGCCGGCTTCGGCGCAGATCGATTCGCCGCCCTGGATGATCTTGCCGATCGTCTCCAGCGGCAGCTTGTTGACCGGCATGCCGACCAGGGCCAGGGCCATGATCGGCGTGCCGCCCATCGCGTACACGTCGGAGATCGCATTGGTGGCGGCGATGCGGCCGAAGTCGAAGGGATCGTCGACGATCGGCATGAAAAAGTCGGTGGTGGCGATCAGGGCCTGCTCGTCGTTGAGCTTGTAGACGGCGGCGTCGTCGGCCGTCTCGATCCCGACCATCAGTTCTTTCGGCACCGGGAAGCCGCTCGACTTCTTCAGGATCTCGGACAGCACGCCGGGCGCGATCTTGCAGCCGCAGCCGCCGCCGTGCGAGAAGGAGGTCAGTTTGATGGCTTGGTCAGGAGTAGTCATGGATGGCTCGTCAAGGATTGCGTAAAAGGAGATTATCCACCAGGTCGAGCAGTGCCGCTCGTTCCCTGGCAGGGGCAAACAGCCGGCGCCGCGCCGCGCACTGGCGCAGCAGTTTCGCATGGAAGCGCTCGTCCATGCTGATGCGGTCGATCAGGCCGGCCAGCGCGGCGGCGTCCCCGAGCGGAAAGAAGCCGGCGTAGTCTTCGCCCAGCATGCCGCGGTTGCCCGGGATATCGGAGGCCAGCACCGGCACGCCGCTGGTCACCGCCTCGATGATCACGTTGGCGCCGCCCTCCATGCGCGAGCAGATCGCCATCGCGCGGCAGCGGGCCAGCCGTCGCCGTGCGGGCATGTGGGGCAGGGCGCCCAGCCAGCGGTAGCGCGGCGTGTTCGCCTGCGACGCAAGTGCGGCGTCGGCAAGTTGCGGATCGAGGGCGCCGCCCACGTGCAGCAGGCGCACGCAGGGACTGCGCACCAGGGCGGCCGCGCGCATGAAGGTGAGGGGGTCTTTTTCTTCGCGCAGGTGGCCGATCATGGCGATGTCGCGCGTGCCCGCGTGCGGGCGTGCCGGGTGCAGCATCGGCGCCGACTGGCAGATCACATGGGCCTTGGCGCGCGAGGACGCGTCCAGTTCGTCCAGGCCGCGCGGCTGCAGCACCACCAGCGCGCCGGCGTGCGCGAGCGAGGCGCGCGCGACGGCGTCTTCGTGGATGTCGCGATAGAGGTCGGTGCCGGTCAGGACCAGCAGGCTGGGGCGGTCCGGGTGCGCCGCGGCGAACGCGGCCAGGGCGCCGGCGGAGCGGCGCGCGTGCAGGGCCACCAGCAGGTCGGGGGCGGGCTGGCCGCTGTCCCAGCCGCGCGCCACCGTCACCTTGCCGCGTGCGCCGAGGAAGCGCATCCAGCGGCTGGCGGTTTGCCAGTTGCCGTTGTTCTCGCGGGCGGAGGCGGGGCTGACGATCAGGATGTGGGGACGCGCCATCGGCTCAGGATAAATTCTGCAAAACGATCGTAGAATGCCGCATGGACCAACACGACCCATCGTTCCGGCACGCCGGACCCGGCCGGCTGGCCGGCATGCTGCGGGATGCCCGGCATTATACGCTCGCGCTGTTCGATACCCTGGCGGAGGCGGGCTATGCCGACAGCGCCCGCGTGCCGCGCCTGGGCATCATCAATCCACCGCTGTGGGAACTGGGCCATACGGCCTGGTTTGCCGAATGGTTCGTGGTGCGCCGGGCCGCCAGCAGCCGTCCGGGCGACGCCTTCGGCCACAGCCTGCTGGCGCGCGGCGACGACTGGTTCGATTCGAACCTGGTGGCCCACCGCACGCGCTGGGCGCTCGACCTGCCGGGCACGGGCGCGATCCGGACCTATTGCGCCGAAGTGCTGGAGCGGATCCAGGAAGGCCTGGCCGGCGAGCCGGTCGACGATGCCGCCCTCTATCCCTACCGGCTGGCGCTGGCGCACGAGGACATGCATGGCGAAGCCCTGCTGTACACGATGCAGACCCTCGGCCTGGGCCTGCGCAGCGAGATGAGCGGAACCATGCCGGCGCCGCCGCCACAGGCCGGCGAGATCGGCTTCGGGGGCGGTGTTTTCCTTCGTGGCGGCGACCAGTCGCGCGGCTTCGTGTTCGACAACGAGAAGGCGGCCGCGCGGTGCCGCGTGGCCCCGTTCGCGATCGATGCCGCGCCGGTGACGAATGCCCGCTACCTGGCTTTCGTCGAGGATGGCGGCTACCGCGATGCGGGGCACTGGAGCGAGGCGGGCCGCGCGTGGCTGAAGGAGTCGGCGCGTTCGGCGCCGCGCTACTGGCGGCGCGGCGGCGACGGCGGCTGGCAGCAGTTGCGCTTCGGCCGCCGCGTGGCGCTCGCCCCGGACGCCGCGGTACGCCACCTGAACCTGCACGAAGCCCAGGCCTTTTGCCGCTGGAGCGGGCGGCGCCTGCCGACGGAGGACGAGTGGGAGTTCGCGGCGCTGTCCGGCCATCCGGATTTCACCTGGGGCAGCGTGTGGGAATGGACGGCTTCGCCCTTCCTGCCTTTCCCCGGATTCGCGCCGGACCGCTACCTCGAATATTCCTCGCCCTGGTTCGGCAGCCGCCAGGTGCTGCGCGGCGCATCCTTCGCTACCCCGGCGCGCCTGCGCAGTCCGCATTTCCGCAATTTCTACACGCCGGAGCGCGACGACATCTTTGCCGGTTTCCGTACCTGCGCGCCCTGAGTACGGACGAAAAAAAAGCTGCCGAAGCAGCTTTTTCTTGAAGGGCTGCCGAAGCAGCCTTTTTGACACTCACACGATCCGGAGATCAGCGATCGCCGAAGGTGCGGCGGGCGTTGTCCGCCGAACGCGGGTGCGAGGAGCGGAAGCCGCCTTCGCGCGGGGCGCTGGCGCTGTCGCGGCGCGGGCCGCCTTCGCGGTTGTATGCGCCGGCCGGACGGGTTTCGCGGTTGTAGCCGCCTTCGCGGCGCTGGCCTTCGCCATCGGCGCGGTAGCCACTGCCTTCGCTGCGGAAGCCGCCTTCACGCGGACCGGAGCCCGGCTTGTGGAAGCTGCGCTGGCCCGGCTTGCCCGAACTGTTGCGGCCGTCGCCCGGCTTCCAGCCCGGACGGTTGCCCGAACGCGCCGGTGCCGAACGCTTCGGCTCGAAGCCTGCGACCACGTCGACCGGGATGGTCTGCTTGGTGAAGCGTTCGATGCGTTTGACGTTGATGCCTTCCGCATGGTTCACCAGCGAAACGGCGATACCGTTGCGGCCGGCGCGGCCGGTACGGCCGATGCGGTGCACATAGTCTTCCGGGAACTTCGGCAGGTCGTAATTCACCACGTGGGTGATGGTCGGCACGTCGATGCCGCGGGCGGCGACGTCGGTGGCGACCAGCACCTTCACCTGGCCGCGGCGCATGCTGTCCAGGGTGCGGTTGCGTGCACCCTGGTGCATGTCGCCGTGCAGGGCGGCGGCCGCGAAGCCCGCGATGTTCAGGCGGTCGGCGATCATGTCGGCGTCACGCTTGGTGGCGGTGAACACCACGGCCTGGTCCAGCGTTTCGTCGCGCAGCAGGTGGTCGAGCAGGCGGTTCTTGTGCGACAGGTCGTCGACGAAATGCACCTTTTGCACGATGTTCTCGTGGCGCTTGGTGCCGCTGGCGATCTGGATCACCATCGGGTCCTTGGTGATGCGGCGGGCCATGTTGCCGACCACGCCGTCCAGGGTGGCCGAGAACAGCATGGTCTGGCGCGAATCGGGGGTCGCGGCGACGATCTTCTCGATGTCTTCGATGAAACCCATGTCGAGCATGCGGTCGGCTTCGTCCAGCACCAGGATCTCGAGCTGGGAGAAGTCGATCTTGCCGGACTCCATGTGGTCGATCAGGCGGCCCGGGGTCGCCACCAGGATTTCAGGATTCTTCGCCAGCAGCTGCATCTGTTTCGGGTAGGGCATGCCGCCCAGGATCGAGACGGCGCGGATGCGGCGCATGAAGGCCGTGTACTGCTCGGTGGCGCTGGTGACCTGCAGGGCCAGCTCGCGGGTCGGGGTCAGGACCAGCATTTTCGGCTGGGCCGGCTTGAAACGGACGCGCTCGCCACGCGCTTTGGCGGCTTGCGCTTCCTGGGCCGGGGTACGGCCGATCGGGGCCGCTTCCTGGTTGGCGAATTTGTTCAGGGCCGGCAGCATGAATGCCGCGGTCTTGCCCGAACCGGTTTGCGACGAGACCAGCAGGTCGCGGCCGGCGATGCCGGCGGGCACAGCCTGCTCCTGCACCGGGGTCGGCTTTTCATAGCCGGCAACCGACACTGCTTTGACGATGGACGTGTGTAAGCCTAGTGCTTCAAAACTCATTGTGTTCTTTACTCTCGGTATAAATCGGTGAGCGCTACGCTATTCAACAGCGGAACGCGAAATAGCAACGCGAGCCAACAATACGAAATGACTCAGAAACGAAAGAAATTTCGGCACAAAAGCTTTGCGCCGGGATGGTGCCTTTTAACAAACGGCACACAGGGCGGGGGGGCTTTATGGAAAGGTATCTTTCTACGATACCTGGGCTTGCGAAGCTTGCTAATTGTCTTGCTACGGTATTACCGGTGCATTGCCGCGACGACGTGTACGCGAACGCGTTTTGCAACGCACAAACGACACTATACCGTATTTTCGCAAAGCGTGCACGGCCTGCGCGTATCGTGCAGGCCGGCTTGCGGGGAGGTTCATGCCGCAGTGCAGCGACGCAGTGGAAGGCTGCCCGGGGCGCTTAGCGGTGCTTGCGGCCGTGCGAGTTCAGCGCCGGCTTGTTGCCGCGCGAAACGCGGGCCTTGATCTCGGCCACGGCGTTCGCCGCGCTGGCCTTGATGCGCTGGGCGCCGCTGAGCTTCTGGCCCTTGCGCTTGCTGTCGCCGCGGTCCGCTTCGAGGGCGATCTGGGCGTTGTCGATAATGTTCTCGGCGATGTCCGAGGCGGTCGAGGTACTGGTCTTCGGCACCAGGATGGTCGAACCGGCCTTCAGGCGCATCTGCGGCGGGATGTTGTTGGCCTGGCGGATGACTTCCGGCGTGGTGCCGAACTTCGAGGCCAGCGAGGCGATCGTTTCGCGGGCGCCGGTGATCTTGTGGGTGGTCCAGGACGACAGCGCGTGACCCCACTGGGCCAGGTTCAGGTGAAACTTCTCGGCGTTTTCCTTCGGCAGCAGGATCTTGGTCGATTCGCCGGTGATGACAGGCTTCTTGAACTGCGGATTCAGGGCCTTGAACTCGTCGATCGACATCTCGGCCAGCTGGGCGGCCACGGCCAGGTCGATGTCCGAGGTCTTGTCGACGGTGGTGAAATAGGGCTGGTTGTCGATCACCGGCAGGCTCACGCCGTACTGGCCGGGATTCGCGATGATGTTCTTGACCGCCTGCAGCTTCGGCACGTAGTTGCGGGTCTCGGCCGGCATCAGCTCGGCCAGGCTCTCGAAGTCGGTCGGCTTGCCGGCCGCGCGGTTCTTCTGGATCGCCTTCTGGACATTGCCTTCGCCCCAGTTATACGCAGCCAAGGCCAGCTGCCAGTCGCCGAACATGGTGTACAGGCGCTGCAGATAGGTGAGGGCGGCGTCGGTCGAGGCCAGCACGCCGCGGCGCTCGTCCTTGAACATGTTCTGCTTGAGGTTGAAATCCTTGCCCGTGCCCGGCACGAACTGCCACAGGCCGGACGCGTCGGCGGTCGACAGGGCTTGTGGATTGAAGGCGGATTCGATCACCGGCAGCAGCGCCAGTTCGGTCGGCATGCCGCGCTTTTCCAGCTCCTGCACCACGTGATAGAGGTAGAGCGAGGCGCGGCCCGAGGTGCGCGCCAGGTAGTCCGGACGGCTGGCGTACCACTGGATGTGCTTGGCGACCAGGGCGTTGTCGACGTCCGGGATCGCGTAGCCGCTGCGGATGCGCGCCCACAGGTCGGGGTCTTTATAGTCGTCGGCCTTGACCGCCGTCAGGGAGGCGGGCAGGGCCGGCTTGGCGATCGCGGCGCTGCTGATGCCGGAGGAACTTTGCGTGATCGTGCTCGGGGCACTGTCGGCGGCGTGGCTGATCGCGGGAGCCAGCAGGATCGCGAAGGCCAGGGCTTGGGTGGTGCGAGTCGTTTCGTACATAGCTTTCCAGTGTTGCGTCCAGGAACGGTTAGGACTGACGAGTAAACGGGGAGTGTACGGACCGGTCGGCGCGCCAGTCAAGAATTAAGTCCTCTCGGTTACAAAATTTTTTGACTATCAAACTTGATAACTCTTACTTGTATTTTGACAACTTACTCAGGGGTATGTGCTTGTTTGGAAGTGTTTTCGTAGGAAAATTTCCAAGGATAATCAAATACACCGGGGTGTATATTGGAAATATGGAAGCAAATAAATTTCCTGTCGAGAGTTTCTATAGTCATAAAGGCAAGGAAAAAACCGGTGCCGGAGGCTAATACCAGAGCCGTTTGCGGTGCCTGCCAAGTTACCCCGGCTTGCCAGTCCATCTATGAGGGCACGCAAAGTGCGCGTACAATGCGGTCTCTGCGCGCCGCGCTTTTTGCAATTTGAGAAAGATCATGAGTACTGCCAACCTCAACGCGGACGATGACGAAATCATCGCCGCCACCCGCCGCTGGCTGGAACGCGCCGTCATCGGCCTGAACCTGTGTCCCTTCGCCAAGGCGGTGTACGTGAAGGAGCAGGTGCGCTACGTGGTGTCGCCGGCGCGCACGCCGGAAGAGCTGCTCGAAACCCTGATGAACGAGCTGCAGGAGCTGTCCGATACCGATCCGGAAAAGATCGACACGACCCTGCTGATCCATCCCTTCGTGCTGAACGACTTCCTGGACTTCAACGAATTCCTGGACGTGGCCGATGCGGCGGTCGAGGACATGCACCTGGACGGCGAGCTGCAGGTCGCGAGCTTCCACCCGGACTACCAGTTCGCGGACACCGACCGGAACGACATCTCGAACTACACCAACCGCGCGCCTTATCCGATCCTGCAGCTGCTGCGCGAGGAAAGCATCGACCGCGCGGTGGACGCCTTCCCGGAGGCCGAAGCGATCTTCGAGAAGAATATCGAGACCATGGAAGCGCTCGGCCACGAAGGCTGGGACAAGCTCGATGTCGGCCCGGCGCGCTGACCGGATGGGCGCCGCACTGCCGGAACGTCCGGACACACCTTGCGTCGCGGTCTGCTCGACCACCTTCGACGAAATCTGCCGCGGCTGCGGCCGCACCGTGGTCGAGGTGGCGCACTGGGTGTCGATGACGTCCGAGGAGAAGGAAGTCGTGTGGCAGCGGATTCTGTCGCAGGGTTATCCGCGCCGCAACACCTAAGTTACTTCGTTCCCGCTTTCGCGGGAACGGCGTTCAGAAGCTCCCGATAAAATCGCGCTTCCCGATCTCCAGCCCGTTATGGCGCAGGATGTCGTACGCGGTCGTCGCGTGGAAGTAGAAGTTCGGCAGGGCGTAGTGCAGCAGGTAGGGCTGGCCGCTGCTGAACTGGCGCTGGTTGGCGCCCGTGCCCACCGTGATCTCGCGGCCGGCGCCGGCCTCGATCGCGTCGCGCGGCACGCTGTCGATGAAGGCCAGGGTCTTCCCGATGCGCTCGCGCAGGCCGGCGAAGTCGGTTTCGACGTCTTCGTAGCGCGGCACCTCGACGCCGCCCAGGCGCGCCACCGTGCCCTTGGCGAAATCGGCCGCCACCTGTACCTGGCGCAGCAGCGGGAACATGTCCGGGAACAGGCGCGCCTGCAACAGGGCCTGCGGCTCGATCTTCTTCAGGTCGGCATGGGACTCGGCCTTGTCCAGGATCGCCGACAGGCTGCCCAGCACCTGCCGGAACACCGGCACCGATGCGGAATACATCGACAAGCTCATCGTTCATCTCCTTCTATATAGTAGTGGTGACGCATCATAGCAATACCGAAACGTGGCTGCACGGTCACGCTTCGCGTCCATACGCCTTCCGGGCGTGACAATTTGCTGACTTGTGGCAACTTTGTGTGCATAATCTGCCAACACTAAACAAGCAATCCACACCTATCCGCTGGCGCTTCCGGGCGCTGGCGTCCTGTCTGCCATGTTTGCTTCCAGGTTCATGTCCAGAGTCGCCAAGCGCGTGCTGCCCCTGCGGCCGCTGCACCTGTATGGGCGTTCGCTGTACGGCGCGCTGCTGCTGATGGTGCTCGGCGGGCTGGTGGTGCCAGCCCTGGTGGGCAGCTATTTCCTGGTCGTGGTGCAGGAGCGCCAGGCCGCGCGCACCATGCTGGACGAGACCCTGCAGCGCAATGCCGACATCCTCGCACTCGGCATGCAGGAATCGCTGTGGAACATGAACGCCGACGCCGCCGGTTCGCTGGTCGAATCGGTGATGCGCGACCCGGCCGTGCTGCACGTGCAGGTGCGGGCCCAGGCCGACGAGGATTTCATCGACCAGCGCGCCCCCGCCGCCGCCGAGGGCCAGGTGTTCCGCACCGAGCGGACCGTGATCGTGCACGGCCAGCCGATCGGCCACGTGCTGGTCGAGATGGACGACAGCCGCAGCCAGCACGACCTGCGCCTCAAGCAGTGGCGCTATGCCGGCGTACTGGCGGTGCAGTTGGCGGTCTCGCTGCTGCTGATCGTCATGCTGCTCAAGCGCCGCCTGCTGGCGCCGCTGCGCAGCCTGACCGGCTTTTCCGACCGCCTCGCGCGCGGCGACTTCGACACCCCGCTGGTGCCGGCCTCGCGCGACGAGCTGGGACGCCTGGGCGCGCAGATGGACACCATGCGGCTCGCGATCCGCGAACTGTTCGCCGACATCGGCCGCCGCGAGGAGCGTTTCCGCACCATCGTGACCCAGGTGCCGGGGGCCGTGTTCCGCGCCCGCCCGGGCGGCAGCATCGACTTCGTCAGCGACGCCATCAAGGACATCTCCGGCTATCCGGCGCGCCTGTTCATGAGCGCCAACACCGACCGCTGGTCCGACATCGTCGCGCCCGAAGACCGGCGCATGCGGCGGCGCCTGGCCAAGGAAGCGGTGCTGGCGGCGCTGCCCTACGAGATCGAATACCGGATCGTCGATGCCCACGGCGTCGAGCGCTGGGTGCTGGAGAGCGGCCAGCCGGTGGGCCAGAACGGCGACGCCGCCTTCTGGATCGACGGCATCATCTCCGACATCAGCGAGCGCAAGCACAACGAGATGCGCATCGAAGCCCTGCTGGCGGAGCAGGAGGCGGTGCTCGACAATGTCATGTTCGGCATCGTCCAGGAGCGCGACCTGCGCATCGTCTCGACCAACCGCCGCTTCGACGAGCTGTTCGGCTACGAGGAGGGAGAGCTGGTCGGCGAATCGATCGCGGTGCTGTTCGAGGACATCGAGGCCTACGAGCGCGGCATCGCCGCCAGCGAGGCCGTCCTCGCCGGCGGCAAGGAGTTCAGCACCGAGCACCTTTACCGCCGCCGCGACGGCAGCCTGTTCATGTGCCAGGTGAGCGGCCGCGCGGTCGATCCGGAGCGCCCGCATGGCGACAGCATCTGGGTCTACGCGGACGTCACCGGGCGCCGCCAGGCCGAGGAAAAACTGCGCCTGGCCGCCACCGTGCTCGAGCACATCGCCGACGGCGTGATGGTGATCGACGTGCATGGCCGGATCGTCGCCGTCAACCCGGCCTACACCCAGATCACCGGCTATACCGAGAGCGAGGCGCTGGGCAGGGAATCGGGCCTGACCCGCGCCAGCCTGGCCAGCAGCGCCGGCCATGCGCCGGAATTCTACGACGCCCTGTGGCGCGCCCTCGCCGAGACCGGCTTCTGGCGCGGCGAGATCTGGAGCACCCGCAAGAGCGGCGAGGTCTATCTCGAGTGGCTGACGGTGTCGGCGGTGCGTAACGACTGCGATACGGTGACCCATTACGTCTGCGTGTTCAGCGACATCACCAAGCTGAAGGAATCGCAGGAAAAGCTCGACCACCTGGCCCACCACGATCCGCTCACGGGCCTGCCGAACCGCCTGCTGTTCCACGACCGCCTGCAGCATGCGATGACGCGCGCGGCGCGCGGGGACGAGCAGCTGGCCGTGATCTTCATCGACCTGGACCGCTTCAAGAACGTCAACGACACCCTCGGCCACCACATCGGCGACGAGCTGCTCAAGCAGGTCGCGGCCACCCTGTCCGGCTGCCTGCGCGACGGCGACACCCTGGCGCGCCTGGGGGGCGACGAGTTCATCGTGCTGCTCGAGGATGTCGACGGCGAGCGCGGCGCGCGCATGGTGGCGGAAAAGCTGATGCGCCTGTTCGAGCAGCCGGCGCTGGTGTCGGATTACGAGCTGTTCGTCACCGGCAGCGTCGGCATCAGCCTCTTTCCCCAGGATGCCTCCGACCTGAACGTCCTGATCCGCAACGCCGACGTCGCCATGTACCAGGCCAAGGCGCGCGGCCGCAACGGCTATGCCTTCTACGCGCCGTCGATGGACGGCGAGGGCGTCGAGCGCCTGCGCCTGGAAGCCCTGCTGCGCCGCGCGATCGAGAAGGACGAGATCTGGCTGGCCTACCAGCCCCAGGTCGAGATCGACAGCGGGTGCCTGATCGGGGTCGAGGCCCTGGTGCGCTGGAACAGCCCGGAGCTGGGCCAGCTGGGGCCGGACCGCTTCATTCCGCTGGCCGAGGACATCGGCTTCATCAACCAGCTCGGCGGCTGGGTGCTGGAACAGGCCTGCCGCCAGATGAGGTGCTGGGACGAGGCCGGCCTGGTGGTGCCGAAGATCGCGGTCAACCTGTCGGCGCGCCAGTTCGACCGCGGCGGCCTGGCCGCCGGTGTCGAGCGGGTGCTGCGCGAGACCGGCCTGCCAGCGCACCGCCTGCAGCTGGAGGTGACCGAGTCGGTGATCATGAACACCGGCGACGCGATGCAGTATATTAATGAGCTGCACGCGATCGGCGTCGAACTGGCGATCGACGATTTCGGCACCGGCTACTCGTCGCTGGCCTACCTGAAGCAGCTGCCGGTGCAGACCCTGAAGATCGATCGCAGCTTCATCCGGGACATCTCGACCGACGCGACCAATAAGGAAAACGAAGAGGCGATCGCGATCGCCATCATCCAGCTCGGCAAGAGCATGAACCTGGCGGTGATCGCCGAGGGCGTCGAGACCGGCGAGCAGGCCGCCTTCCTGCTGCGGCACGGCTGCCGGCGCGCGCAAGGATACCTGTATGCCCGGCCCATGCCGCCGGAGCAGCTGTTGGCACAATGGGGACAGAACACGAATGCGAGACTCGAATACGCCGGAGCAGGACCGGACTGAGGCAGGCAAGCCTGCGCGCGGCAGGCGCCGTTTCCTGCTGGGTGGACTGGCCGCCGGCGGCGCGCTGCTGGTCGGCTGGGGCTGCGCGCCGCCGCGCCAGCGCCTGCGCAGCGCCAGCCCGCTGGCCGTGGAGGCCGGCGCCGTCGCCCTCAACGGCTGGGTCGCGATCGCGGCCGACGGCACCGTCTCGGTGGTCGTCCCGCGCAGCGAGATGGGGCAGGGTGTGAACACCGCGCTGCCGATGCTGCTGGCCGAGGAACTCGATGCGCCGCTGGCCAATGTGCGGATTTCGCAGGCGCCGATCGACAAGATCTTCGGCAACCTCACCGTCCTGCGCGAGAACCTGCCTTTCCACCCCGACGACCGCGGCAGCGTCAGGCAGGGCGTGCAGTGGGTGATGGGGAAGGTCGGGCGCGAGCTGGGCCTGATGTTCACCGGCGGTTCGACCAGCGTGAAGGATGCCTGGGGGCCGATGCGCGAGGCCGGCGCCGTGGCGCGCGCGATGCTGGTGCGGGCGGCGGCCGAGCAATGGAAGCTCGATGCGGCGCGCCTGTCCACCCGCGACGGCTACGTCCTGCACCCGGACGGGCGGCGTCTCGGCTACGGCGAACTGGCGGCACGTGCCGCGGTGGTCGGTGCCGACATCGAAGCGGGCGACGTGCGCCTGAAGACCCCGGCCGAGTTCCGCCTGATCGGCCAGCCCGTGCCGCGCCGCGACAGCCCGGCCAAGGTGAGCGGCAGCGCGCTGTTCGGCATCGACGCACGCGTGCCCGGCATGCTGTATGCGGCAGTGAAGATGGCGCCGGTGGTCGGCGCCGGCGTCGCTTCCTTCGATGCCGCCAAGGCGATGGCGATGCCGGGCGTCGTGAAAGTGGTCGAGGTCTCGTCCGCGCTGCCGGAGTTCTCCGGCGCCGGCGCCGGCGTGGCGGTGGTGGCGAAGACCTGGTGGCAGGCCAGGCAGGCCGCGGCAAGCCTGCCGGTGGAATGGAGCGCCAGCCCGCACGCGGGCCTGTCCAGCGAGGCGATCTTCGCGGACTTCGCGAAGCTGCTCGACAGCGAAACCGGCTTCACCTATTTCGAGAGCGGCAGCCAGGACGTGCAGGGTTCGGCGCAGACGATCCAGGCCGAATACCGCGCGCCCTTCCTGGCCCACGCCACCATGGAGCCGATCAACTGCACGGCCCAGCTCAAGGACGGCAAGCTCAAACTGTGGAGCTCGACCCAGGTGCCGAGCGTGGCGGTCGAGGTCGCGGCCAGGGTGGCCGGCGTCGATCGCGCCGACGTCTCGCTCGACCTGATGCTGCTGGGCGGCGGTTTCGGCCGGCGCCTGGAAACCGATATGGTGGCGCAGGCGGTGGCGATCGCAAAAGCGCTCAGCGGCCAACTGAGCGGCCAGCCGGTGCAGCTGATCTGGACCCGCGAGGACGACATCACCCATGACGTCTACCGCCCGCAGGCGCTGGCGCGCTTCACGGCCAGGCTGGACGCGGAGGGCAGGGTGCTGGCCTGGGATAACAAATCCGTCAGCGGCGCGATCGGCCACCAGTACTTCCCGCGCAACCTCGGTTTGCCGGGCATCGGCCCGGACAAGACCACGGCCGAGGGCGAGTACGACATGCAGTACGCGATCCCGAACCGCCGCATCGCCCACGTGATCGCCGGCAGCGCGGTGCCGATCGGTTACTGGCGCTCGGTCGGCCACTCGCACAACGCCTTCTTCAAGGAGGGCTTCCTCGACGAAGTCGCGCACGCGGCCGGCAAGGACCCGGTGCAGCTGCGGCGCGAACTGCTGCGCGGGCATCCGCGCCACCTGGCGGTGCTGGAGGCGGCGCTGGCGAAGGCCGGCACCGCGCCGGACGGGCGCGCGCACGGCGTGGCGGTGCACCAGTCCTTCGGCAGCATCGTGGCGCAGGTGGCCGAGGTGTCGGTCATCGGGAAGCAGATCCGCGTGCACCGCGTGGTGTGCGCGGTCGATTGCGGCATCGTCGTGAATCCGAACATCGTGGCCCAGCAGGTCGAGTCGGCGGTGGTGTTCGGCCTGTCGGCGGCGCTCGGCGGCGAGATCACGCTGAAGGACGGCCGCGTCCAGCAGGGCAACTTCGGCGATTATCCGGTGCTGAGGATGAGCGAGGCGCCGCTGGTCGAGACCGTGATCGTGCCGAGCATGGAAGCGCCCGAGGGGATGGGCGAGCCGGCCACGCCGCCGGTGGCGCCGGCGGTGGCGAGCGCGCTGTTCAAATTGACCGGGCAGCGTTTGCGGAGTTTGCCCTTGCGTCTGGCGTGATTATTCGGCGTTGTTTAATAACACGCGCAAATTGGCATCCCGCTGCCACACGCGCCGCTCCTCGCTCGACGTCGCCAGGCGCGCCAGTTCCTCGTCCGCCAGCGCCGCCTGGGACTGCACCAGGCGGTCGGCCAGGTTCGCATCCGGCAGCATGGTACCGAAGAAGGCGACCATGTCGCGGCGCTGCAGCAGCAGGGTAGGGAAGTTCTCGACGTCGAGGTCGCCGACCACGTCGGCCTGGTCTTCGATGTCGATCCAGACGAAGGTCTTGTCCGGGTGGCGCGCGGCCAGGCCGTCGAAGGCGGCGCGGTAGGACGAGCAGGTGCCGCACCAGGCGGCGCACAGGCAGGCGACGACCCAGCCTTCGCCGTCCAGGGCGGCGGCGAGCTGTTCGCGATTGTCGGGCTCGAGAGTCAGGCTTTGCATGGGCCGGATTTTACGGCTTTTGGCCGACAGGCGCCACGGGTTAAAATACGGCATGCCTATCATCCTTGCCATCGAAACCTCGTCCGAACTGGCTTCCTGCGCGCTGTTCAATAGCGACGCGCTGCCGCACATCGTCCTCGCCCGCGAATCCTCCGGGGTCCGCACCCACTCGCAATCCGTGCTGCCGATGGTGCAGGACCTGCTGCGCGAAGCCGGCGTCGCGCTGGCTGACTGCGACGCCGTCGCTTTCGGCGCCGGTCCCGGTTCCTTCACCGGCGTGCGCACCGCCTGCGGCGTGGCCCAGGGCCTGGCCTTCGGCGCCGGCCTGCCGGTGCTGCCGCTGGTGACCCTGGAGGCGATGGCCGAAGCCTGCCGCGCCCGCACCGGGGCGACCGAGGTGCTGGCGGTGCTGGATGCGCGCATGGGCGAAGTCTACTGGGCCCAGTACCGTTATCGGGATGGCGGCTGGAGCGAAGTGTCGGCGCCCGCCCTGTGCGCGCCCCAGGACGTCGCGCCGCTGCCGGCCGCCGGCCTGGCCGCCTGCGGCAACGGCTTCGCGGCCTATCCGGACGCTTTCGCCGGCAAGGACTTCGCCGCGAACGCCATCGGCGACATGCTGCCGCACGCGCGCGAGATGGCCGTGCTGGGCGTGGGCGCGCTGGCCGCCGGCCTGGCGGTGCCGGCCGACCAGGCCCAGCCCCTCTACCTGCGCAACAAGGTCGCCTATACCAGCGCCGAGCGCCAGGCGATCAACGCGGCCAAGGCGGGCGGCTGATGGACTTTCGCGCGCAGCAGTCCCTGGCATTGCGGCCGATGACGGCGGCGGACATCGACGAGGTCCATGCCCTCGAACAGAGCGTGTTCCCGCATCCCTGGAGCCGCGGCAATTTCGTCGATTCGCTGGCCAGCGGCTACGATGCCTGGGTGCTGCGCGAACCGGACGCAGGTCCGCTGGCCGGCTACTTCCTGCTGATGTATGCAGTGGACGAAGCCCACCTGCTGGACGTCGCCGTGTGCGGCGCGCGCCATGGCACCGGCCTGGGACGTCACCTGCTGGACCGGATCGCGGCGCGTTCGCGGGCGATGGGCATGGCCTCGATCCTGCTCGAGGTGAGGCCGTCGAACGAACGCGCGCTGAAGGTCTACGAGCGCTACGGCTACACGCAGATCGGGCGCCGCAAGGGGTATTATCCCGCCCATGAGGGACGCCGCGAGGATGCGATCGTGATGAGGTATGTACTATGAACGGATTGGCCGACCGCGACGCCGTCTTCCTGGCGGAGATGGGGATCACGCCGCTGTGGCATTTGCGGGATGCGCCGGTGGCGCCGGCCGTCGAGGCTGCGGCGCCGCTGGAGGAGGCGGCTGCCCTGGAGCAGGCCGTGGAGGCGGTGGTGGCGGAAGCCGCGCCGGTTGCACCGGCTGCGCCGCCGGATGCGGCCGAGGATGCGTTCGCCGCGCCCGCACCTGTAGCGGTACCTGCACCTTCACGCGCGCCTGCGCCGCGTCCGGCGGAGCAGGGGCCGCGTCCGCTGCAGCCGGTCGCCCAGTCGGTATCGGCCCTGGCACCAGTGGCGCCCGAAGACCTCGCCTGGGACGATGCCGCGCTGCCGCTCGATGCCACGCCGGAAGAAATCGCGCAGATGGACTGGGACCGGCTGCAGCTGGCGATCGCCGCCTGCCGCCGCTGCAGCGCCTGCCGCGACGGCCGTGCGCCGGTGCCGGGCACGGGGTCGAAGAAGGCGCGCTGGCTGGTGGCGGCCGGGGCGACCACGGCGGCCGACGAAAAGGCCCGCATCCCGCTCGCCGGCGATCCGGGCAAGCTGCTCGACAATATGCTGGCCGCGGTCGAGCTGTCGCGCGAGCGCGATGTCTACATCACCAACCTGATCAAGTGCCGCCCGACCACGTCCGCCGGCGGCGATCGCGCGCCGACGTCCGAGGAGGCGGCGGCCTGCCGTCCCTACCTGGAGCGCGAGCTGGCCTTGACCGGCGCCGGCACCGTGCTGACCCTGGGCCAGATCGCCGCCAATACTCTGCTGGGGCGTCCGCTGGCGGAGCCGCTGGCCGGCGTGCGCGGCAAGCCGTATCCGCTGCGGGACGGCGAGGCGACCCTGGTCGCGACCCTGCATCCGGGCGAGCTGCTGCGGCGCGGCGGCGACAAGGCGCTGGCCTGGGCAGACCTGTGTGCGGCAAGGGCAAGCCGTGCGCGGCGCGGCTGACAACTACCAGGCGCATTTCGAGCGCCGCTGGAGCCACCTGCGGCGCGCCAGGGTAAGGGCCCTGGCCTGGCTGCTGGACGCGCCCGACCTGCTCGACATCCACGACCCGCACTGGGAAGGCCGGATCGCGACCCTCGGGCCGATGACGCTGGAAACCGAGCGCTGGCTGGTCGCCCTGGACCAGGATCCGTCCGCGCTCGACGAAGCGCTCGGCGCCAAGATGACCACGCGCCTCGGCCTGTACGCCGAAAAGCTGATGGCCTTCTATTTCGCGCAGAAGGGCAGGCTGGTGGCCCATGGCTTGCAAGTGCGCGCCGGGCGCGACGCCACCATCGGCGAATTCGACTTCCTGCTCGATGCCGGCCCGGATGGCCTCGAGCACATCGAGTTCGCCACCAAGTTCTACCTGCTGCAGGGCGAGGCGCACGAGGGCCTCGCGGCCAGCTTCGACAACTTCGTCGGCCCCAACCTGGCCGACAGCCTGGGCCGCAAGATGCGCAAGGTGTTCGATCGCCAGCTGCAGCTCGGAAGCCATCCGGCCGCCCGGGAAGTGCTGCCGCGCCCGGTGACCAGTGCCAAGGCCCTGGTGAAAGGCTGGCTGTTCTATCCGGCCGGGACTTATTTCGCCATGAACGGCATCAGCGCCGGCCACTGCCGCGGCTTCTGGTGCGCGCTGTCCGAGCTGGAGCAGATGGACGCCGACCGCTTCCTGATCCTGCCGCGCCTGCAATGGCTGCCGCCTTTCCGCGCCTCGTCCGCGACCTGGATGCTGGACCGCGCCCAGCTGGTCGCCGAACTCGCCGACCATTTCGCCAGCTCGGGCACGCCGGTGCTGGTGGCGCTGGTCCGCGATGGTCGGGCCAACGGCGGCATCAACGGCCAGGGCGCCATCATCGAAACCGAGCGCGGCTTCATCGTCCCCGACGACTGGCGCGAACGCGCCATCACCCGCCCGCACCCCTAAAATTCGGGGTCAGAGCACATTTTCCCTTCAATTCGGGGTCAGAGCGATTTTTGGGAACATGGCCGTGCGGAAGGCGCACTCAAGAGATTCGGCAAATGGATGAAATATTCTTTCATTTTTAGAAAAATATTGAAATAATATTTCATGAGCCTCGGAGCCTCACTCTTCGGAGCAATTGCCCAAAAAAGTGCTCTGACCCCGAATTAAAGCGGAAAAGTGCTCTGACCCCGAATTTTTAGTGCTTGTGCTCGCCGATCAGCGCCAGCGAGTCGTGCTCGCGCTGGTTGGCGGCGTGGCGGCGGCCGATCATGTGCATCAGGCCGGCGAGCATGCAGCCGAACAGGACGATGATGATGTTCAGGTCCAGGTTCAGCGTGAGCATGATGGCGTATACCGCCAGCATGGTCAGGATCGACAGGTTCTCGTTGAAGTTCTGTACCGCGATCGAGTGGCCGGCGCTCATCAGCACGTGGCCGCGGTGCTGCAGCAGGGCGTTCATCGGCACCACGAAGAAGCCGGACAGCAGGCCGATGATCATCAGCAGGGGCACGGCGACCGTCACCGAATGCACCAGGGTCATGCTGGTCACGACCAGGCCCATGACGACGCCCAGCGGAATCACGGTCAGCGATTTCTTCAGCGGGATGATCTTGGCCGCGGCGGCGGCGCCTGCGGCGACGCCCAGTGCGAAGGTGCCGATCAGGAAACTCGACTTATCCAGCGGCATTTTCAGCGAACGTTCGGCCCACTTGATGACGATCAGTTGCAGCGTCGCGCCGGCACCCCAGAACAGCGTGGTGACGGCCAGCGAGATCTGGCCCAGCTTGTCCTTCCACAGCGTGGCCGAGCAGTTGGCGAAGTCTGCAATCAGCCTGGTCGGGTTGCGCTCCTGGTGATCATAGCGCGCGCCCGTGTCTGGAACGCCAAGGTTGAAAATGGCCGCCAGGATGTACACGCCGATCAGCACGGCCAGCGAGGCCTGGCTCGGCGTCGCGATGATGTTCTGGATGACGGGCAGGTGCAGACCCACAAGCCAGGCGCCGCCCATCGGGCTGACGAGGGCGCCGCCAAACGCGGTGCCCAGGATAATCGACAGCACCGTCAAGCCTTCGATCCAGCCGTTGGCGACGACGAGCTTTTCCGGCGGCAGCAGTTCGGTCAGGATGCCGTATTTGGCAGGCGAGTACACGGCCGCGCCGAAGCCGACCACGGCATAAGCGAGCAGCGGATGAATGCCGGTGAACACGAGGCCGCAGCCGAAAATCTTGATGAGATTGGCAATGAACATCACCCGGCCCTTGAGCATCGAATCGGCAAATGCGCCGACGAAAGGAGCCAGGAGGACGTAGAACAGGACGAATGAGAGTTTTAACAGAGGAATCAGCGACGGTGGCGCATGCATCGCTGCAAGCAGATCGATGGCGACGAACAACAGCGCACTATCTGCGAGCGACGAAAAAAACTGCGCCGCCATGATGGTATAAAAACCACGGATCATTCGAAACGTTCTAAAAGCTAGTGTGGGTTGCTTTATACCATGAAAGCCCGCCGCGCCAAAGAAATCGACAACACGCCATTTCAACAGCAGCGGCCACGGTTGGCGCCGAGTTGGCGCTAAAATAGCACTTCCGTTCGCCAGTTTCGACCCCATCTCCGCCCTATGCCACGCCCGATCCACGCCCTCATCCATCTCGATTCCATGCAGCACAACCTGGCCCGCGCCCGCGCCTGCGCGCCGACCGCCAGGGTGTGGGCGGTGGTCAAGGCGAATGCCTACGGTCACGGCCTGGAGCGCGGCATGCGCGGTTTCGCCCAGGCCGACGGCCTGGCCCTGATCGAGACCGAGAACGCCCTGCGCCTGCGCGAAATGGGCTGGGTCAAGCCGATCCTGCTGCTGGAGGGTATTTTCGACGCCTCCGACGTGCCGCTGCTGGCCGAGCACAATATCAATAGCGCGGTGCACTGCCTGGAGCAGATCCAGATGCTGGAATATACCCAGCTCTACCGCCCGATCGACGTCCACCTGAAGATGAACACGGGGATGAACCGGCTCGGCTTCCGTCCCGGCGAGTACGCGGCCGCCTACAAGCGCCTGCGCGCCATTCCCGGCATCCGCAACATCACCCTGATGACCCATTTCGCCAACGCCGACGAGCTGGAGCACCCGCGCCTGTCGATTACCGAGCAGGTGCGCCGTTTCCGCGAAGGGGCGGCCGGCCTGGAAGGGCAGCGCAGCCTGTCGAATTCCGGCGGCGTGCTGCACCAGGCGGAACTCGCCAAGGAATTGCACAACGACTGGGTCCGTCCCGGCGTGATGCTGTACGGCGGCACCCCGGGCGGCGCTTCGGCGCGCGATTACGGCCTGCTGCCGACCATGACCCTGAAATCGGAGCTGATCGGGATCCAGCGGATCGAGGCCGGCGACACGGTCGGCTACGGCAGCCGCTTCGTGGCGGAAGCGCCGATGACGATCGGGGTGGTCGCCTGCGGCTACGCGGACGGCTATCCGCGCCACGCCGAGCACGGCACGCCGGTGCTGGTGGACGGCGTCCGGACCCGTCTCGTGGGCCGGGTGTCGATGGACATGATGACGGTCGACCTGACCCCGGTCGCCAACGCGCGGGTCGGCAGCAAGGTCGTCCTGTGGGGCGACGGCTTGCCCGTGGACGAAGTCGCGGCCAGCGCCGGGACGATCGGCTATGAATTGATGTGCGCCCTGGCACCGCGCGTGCGCGTAGCCGAAGGCCGCCTCGGAACCGACTGAGAGCGCTCTAATATAAGAGAACAAGCAATGGCAAAATCCCGTACCAGTTTCGTCTGCAGCGATTGCGGCTCCGTGGCGAGCCGCTGGACCGGCCAGTGCACGGACTGCAAGGCCTGGAATACCATGACCGAGCAGGTCGAGACCGCCGGCCTGAACCGCATGTCGCAGACGCCCCAGATGCACAAGAGCCTGGCGCAGACCGCGCCGGTGCTGTCGCTGAAGGACATCGAGGCGCTCGACGTGCCGCGCTTCGGCACCGGCATCGAGGAATTCGACCGCGTGCTGGGCGGCGGCCTGGTGGCCGGCGGCGTGGTGCTGATCGGCGGCGACCCCGGCATCGGCAAGTCGACCCTGCTGCTGCAGGCGCTGTCCAACCTGGCCGCGAGCCGCAACACCCTGTATGTATCGGGCGAGGAATCGGGCGCCCAGATCGCCCTGCGCGCCAAGCGCCTGCAGGTCGAGGCCAAGGACCTGAAGCTGCAGGCCGAGATCCAGCTCGAGAAGATCCTCGGCACCCTGGCCGACCTCAAGCCGGAGGTGGCCGTGATCGACTCGATCCAGACCCTGTACTCGGACGCGCTGACCTCGGCGCCGGGCTCGGTCTCCCAGGTGCGCGAATGCGCGGCCCAGCTGACCCGGGTGGCCAAGCAGACCGGCATCACCATCATCCTGGTCGGCCACGTCACGAAAGAGGGCGCGCTGGCCGGCCCGCGCGTGCTCGAGCACATCGTCGACACCGTGCTGTACTTCGAGGGCGACACGCAAAGCAGCTTCCGCCTGGTGCGGGCGATCAAGAACCGCTTCGGCGCCGTCAACGAGCTGGGCGTGTTCGCGATGACGGAAAAGGGCTTGAAGGGTGTGTCGAATCCCTCGGCGCTGTTCCTGTCCCAGCACGACAGCCAGGTGCCGGGATCCTGCGTGATGGTGACCCAGGAAGGCACGCGGCCGCTGCTGGTCGAGATCCAGGCGCTGGTGGACGCCAGCCACCTGCCGAATGCGCGCCGGCTGTCTGTCGGCCTCGAACAGAACCGCCTGGCGATGCTGCTGGCGGTGCTGCACCGCCACGCCGGCATCGCCGCCTTCGACCAGGACGTGTTCATCAACGCGGTCGGCGGCGTGAAGATCGCGGAACCGGCGGCCGACCTCGCGGTGCTGCTTGCCATTAATTCATCGATGCGTAACAAACCGCTGCCGCGCGGGCTGGTGGTGTTCGGCGAAGTCGGCCTGGCCGGCGAGATCCGTCCGGCCCCGCGCGGTCAGGAACGCCTGCGCGAAGCCGCCAAGCTGGGCTTCTCGATTGCCGTGATCCCGAAATCGAATGTGCCGAAGCAGAAGATCGAAGGCATGACCATCGTCGCGGTCGAACGCATCGACGAAGCCTTCAGCAAGCTGCGGGAGCTCGACTGAACCTTTATAATCCCTGGCTCGTTTGATGAGTGGTCAAGGTAAAAAGGTAATGAAAGATCAAAGGCAGTCGGGACGCAAGATCGTGAAGGTGAAGGCGGTTGTCGCGATGGAGGGCATGGGGCCGATCCCGGGACGGACCTCGGACGTCGGCTCCAACGGCGTCAGCATCGCGGTGGATTATCCGCTGCAGGTGGGGCAGGCGGGGCAGCTCAGCTTCGACCTGCTGGTCGACGGCAAGCTGGCGCCGATCGCGGCGCGCGCCAAAGTCATCTATTGCATCTTCAGCGGCGGCGATTTCAAGGTCGGGTTCCAGTTCCTGAACCTGGATTTGAACGCCATGACCCAGCTTTCGCGCTTCCTGCGCTGAGTTTTCCTCGATAAAAAATGAAAGCGGCGAGCGCCCATTGGGCCTCGCCGCTTCGGTTTTCAGGCTATCAAGCCTTCGCTGCTATTCGTGATAGCGGTCCGTCAACTTCTCCGAGCCTCCATGGCCCTCGCTGATGGCTTCGAAGATCACCAGTCCGGCGATCCCTGCCAATACTGCTCCGACTGCAATCAAGGCCAACATCGACATAAACGCCGTTTGGCGAGTCCTCCCCGATGATTCCGCACGCTCGGCTGGCGTGGCGTGCGCACGCTGATCAAACCCTCCATACAGTCCCTACACCTTCACGGTAGCAGAGAATAAGGCATTTACAAGGATCGATTTCCGCTGTTCCGCATAGTGCCGTCCGCCCTATATGACATCCATGACGGCCATGTCATAAAGCCGTCATATTCGCCTACTACACTGCGCAGCATTAGCACGGCGTCACCACCCTTAACCAAGTAACCAAGGACCTGATATGCGCATGAAGCAACTGCTGGCAACCCTGATCATCGGCACCTCGGCCGCCTTCGCGAGCACCGCGACCCTGGCAGCGGACATCACCGGTGCGGGCGCTACCTTCCCGTACCCGATCTACGCCAAGTGGGCGGAGATGTACAAGAAGGCCTCCGGCAACGGCCTCAACTACCAGTCGGTCGGCTCGGGCGCCGGCATCAAGCAGATCAAGGCCAAGACCGTCGATTTCGGCGCCTCCGACATGCCGCTGGCAGCCGACGAGCTGAACCAGGCCGGCCTGTTCCAGTTCCCGGCCATCATGGGCGGCGTGGTGACCGTGGTGAACCTGGACGGCATCGCTCCCGGCCAGCTGAAGCTGACCGGTCCGGTCGTCGCCGACATCTTCCTCGGCAAGATCACCAAGTGGAACGACCAGGCCATCGCCGCCCTGAACCCGGGCGTCAAGCTGCCGGCCGAAGACATCACCGTCGTGCACCGCGCCGACAGCTCGGGCACCTCCTTCCTGTTCACCGACTACCTGTCGAAGACCAACCCGGAATTCAAGGCCAAGATCGGCGCCGGCACCGCGGTGAAGTGGGCCACCGGCGTGGGCGGCAAGGGCAATGACGGCGTCGCCGCCAACGTCCAGCGCATCAAGGGCTCGATCGGCTACGTCGAGTGGGCTTACTCGAAGAAGAACAAGATGAGCCACACCCAGCTGAAGAACCGCGACGGCGTCTTCCTGCAGCCGGACGACGACGCCTTCAAGGCCGCCGCCGCCAACGCCGAATGGGCCAAGACCCCGGGCTTCTCGGTGGTCCTGACCGACCAGCCGGGCAAGGCTGCCTGGCCGATCACCGGCGTGTCCTATATCCTGGTGCACAAGACCCAGGAAGACGCCGCCAAGGGCAAGGAAGTGCTGAAGTTCTTCGACTACGCCTTCAAGCACGGCGGCGCCGCAGCGGCCGACCTGGACTACGTGCCGATGCCGGACAGCGTGAACAAGCTGGTGCAGGACGCCTGGAAGGCCAATCTGAAGGATGCTTCGGGTAAGGCGATCTGGTAAGGATTGACCACGTGGTTCCCGCGTAGGCGGGAACCACGTGCAAACGGTTCAAAAAATTGAATAAACACATGAGCGCACAAACCGCGATCGCAGCAGATCAGGCAGCCCTGGACGACGCCGGCGCTGCCCGCCTGCGCAACACCATGCGCAAGCAGCGCATCCAGGACTTCTTCTTCCATAAAGTCACCCTGCTGTTCGCGGCTTCCGTGCTGCTGGTGCTGGTCGGGATCATCGTCTCGCTGGCGATCGGCGCGGCGCCGGCCTTCCGTGAATTCGGCGCGCGTTTCATCGTCACCAACGAATGGGACCCGGTCAACGACCAGTTCGGCGCCCTGATCGCCATCACCGGCACCCTGGCCACCTCGGTCATCGCGCTGCTGGTGGCCGTGCCGATCAGCTTCGGCATCGCCCTGTTCCTGACCGAGATCTGCCCGACCTGGCTGCGGCGCCCGATGGGCACTGCGGTCGAGCTGCTGGCCGGCGTCCCTTCCATCATCTATGGCATGTGGGGCCTGTTCGTGTTCGCGCCTTTCTTCGGCGACCACATCCAGCCGCTGCTGAAAAAGACCCTCGGCCTGCTGCCCTTCGTCGGCAAGATGTTCCAGGGCCCGACCATGGGCCTGGGCATCCTCACCGCCGGCATCATCCTGGCCGTCATGATCATCCCCTTCATCGCTTCCGTGATGCGCGACGTGTTCGAGATCGTCCCCGCGGTGCTGAAGGAATCGGCGTACGGCCTCGGCTGCACCAAGTGGGAAGTGGTGCGCAAGATCGTGCTGCCCTATACCCGTAACGGCGTGGTCGGCGGCGTCATGCTGGGTCTCGGCCGCGCGCTCGGCGAGACCATGGCCGTCACCTTCGTGATCGGCAACGCCAACGAGATCTCCTGGTCGCTGTTTGCCGCCGGCAACTCGATTTCGTCGACCCTGGCCAACGAATTCGCCGAGGCCAGCTCGCCGCTGCACGTGTCTTCGCTGTTCGCGCTGGGCCTGATCCTGTTCGCGATCACCTTCATCGTGCTGTCGGCCGCCAAACTGATGTTGCTGGGTATGTCCCGCAAAGAAGGAGCAAAATAAATGGAAGGCGTCATGAATCCGGTCTACCGCCGCCGCCTGCTGGGCCACCGCATCGGCATCGCACTGTCGGTGCTGGCGATGGTCGTCGGCCTGGGCTTCCTGGCCTGGATCCTGTTCACCCTGCTGGTGCACGGTTTCGGTGCGCTCTCGCATACCCTGTTCTCGCTGGACACGCCGGCGCCGGGCAGCGAGGGCGGCATCCGCAACGCCATCGTCGGCAGTCTGCTGATGGTCGGCCTGTCCGCCCTGGTCAGCACCCCGGTCGGCATCCTGGCCGGCATCTACCTGGCCGAGTTCGGCCAGAACAACAAGTTCGCCGCCGTCACCCGCTTCGTCACCGACATCATGCTGTCGGCGCCCTCGATCGTGGTCGGCCTGTTCGTCTACGCGCTGCTGGTGCCGCGGATGGGCCACTTCTCGGGCTATGCCGGCACCCTGGCGCTGTCGCTGATCGCGATTCCGGTGGTGGTGCGCACCACCGACAACATGCTGCACCTGGTGCCGAACAGCCTGCTCGAAGCGGCCTTCGCCCTCGGCGCGCCGCGCTGGAAGGTGGCGACCACGGTGCGCCTGCGCGCGGTGAAGGCGGGCGTCGTGACCGGCGTGCTGCTGGCCGTGGCCCGCATCTCCGGCGAAACCGCGCCGCTGCTGTTCACCGCCCTGAACAACCAGTTCTTCACGGCCGACATGAACCAGCCGATGGCCAACCTGCCGGTGGTCATCTACCGCTTCGCCATGAGCCCCTACGAAGACTGGCAGTCGATCGCCTGGGGCGCGGCCCTGCTGGTGACCTTCAGCGTGCTGCTCCTGAATATCCTGTCGCGGACCCTGTTCCGCCAAAAGAACCCGCAATAACATGATCATGATGACCCAAGCCGCCATCTCCACCGCGAACGCCAAAGCGACCGTGAACAAGCCGAAAGCCAAGACCATCGAAGTCCAGGGCCTGGACTTCTACTACGGGAAGACCAAGAGCCTGAAGAACGTCAGCCTCGACATCCACGACAAACAGGTCACGGCCTTCATCGGTCCCTCGGGCTGCGGCAAGTCGACCCTGCTGCGGACCCTGAACCGCATGTACGATTTGTATCCAGGGCAGCGCGCAGAGGGATCGATCCTCTACCGCGGACGCAATATTTTGGAGCCGGGCGTGGACGTCAACATGCTGCGCGCGAAAGTCGGCATGGTGTTCCAGAAGCCGACCCCGTTCCCGATGTCGGTCTACGACAACATCGCCTTCGGGGTTCGCTTATATGAAAACCTGTCGAAGGGCGAGATGGACGAGCGCGTGGAATGGGCGCTGAAGAAGGCGGCGCTGTGGGCCGAGGTCAAGGACAAGCTGAACAAGAGCGGCCTGTCGCTGTCGGGCGGCCAGCAGCAGCGCCTGTGCATCGCGCGCGGCGTGGCGGTCAAGCCGGACGTGCTGCTGCTGGATGAACCGACCTCGGCGCTGGACCCGATCTCGACCGCGAAGATCGAGGAACTGATCAGCGAGCTGAAGGGCGACTACACGATCGCCATCGTGACCCACAACATGCAGCAGGCGGCGCGCTGCTCGGACTACACCGCCTATATGTACCTGGGCGAGCTGGTCGAGTTCGGCGAGACGGACCAGCTGTTCATGAATCCGTCCAAAAAAGAGACGCAAGACTACATTACCGGCCGATTCGGTTAATGCGGGCGGATACGGTAAGATAACCATATAGAACAGGAAACACAGACATGGTAGGCGAACATTCTTCCAAGCAGTACGACCAGGAACTGGAAGCCATCCGTTCCAAGGTGCTGCTCATGGGCGGCATGGTGGAAACCCAGTTCGACGAGGCGATCGAGGCCTTCCGCGTCGGTAACGCCGACCAGGCCGACAAGGTGATCGGCGACGACCAGGCCGTGAACCAGCTCGAAGTGCAGCTGGACGACGCCTGCAGCCACCTGATCGTTCGCCGCCAGCCGGCCGCGAACGACCTGCGCACCGTGATGGCGACGATCAAGGTGATCACCGACCTCGAGCGCATCGGCGACGAAGCCAGCAAGATCGCGCGCACCGCCAAGAGCCTGCACGAGCGCGGCATGATCGGTTTCAACCACTACGACATCGTGCGCACCATCTCGCGCAACACCGCCGACATGCTGCACGACGCCCTCGACGCCTTCGCCCGCCTCGACGGCAAGCAGGCATTGCAGATCATCGCCCAGGACGACGAGATCGACTATGAATTCCGCACCATCCTGCGCAACATGATCACCTTCATGATGGAAGACCCGCGCACCATCTCCTCGGCCCTCGACACCCTGTGGGTGGCGAAAGCGATCGAGCGCATCGGCGACCACGCCAAGAACATCGCGGAATACGTGATCTACGTGGTCGAGGGACGCGATATCCGCCACTCGAAACCGGCCCTGGTCAGCCAGGCGGAAAGCTGAGCGGATGGCGGCCAACACGAGTGTCCTGATCGTCGAGGATGAACCGGCGATCGTCGAGCTGGTGAGCTACTCGCTGCGCGAGACCGGCTGGGAGATCCGCACGGCGTCCAACGTGGCGGCGGCCTGGGATTCGATCGTGCATGGACGTCCCGACCTCTTGCTGCTGGACTGGATGCTGCCCGACCAGAGCGGGCTGCGGCTGCTGTCGCGCCTGCGCGGCGACCGTGATTTCCAGGACATCCCGGTGATCATGCTGACCGCGAAGAGCATGGAAGAGGACAAGATCGCCGGCCTGAACACGGGCGCCGACGACTACGTCACCAAACCCTTCTCGCCGCGCGAGCTGCTGGCGCGGGTCAAGGCCCTGTTGCGGCGCAAGAGCCCGCACCTGGCCGAGGCGCCGCTGTCGGCCGGCCGGGTGACCCTGGATCCGGGCAGCTGCACCGTCACCCTGGACGGGCGCCAGCTCGAGATGGGCAATGCGGAGTACCGCCTGCTGAAGTTCCTGATGGCCCACCGCGAGCGCGTGTTCTCGCGCAGCCAGCTGCTGGACAAGGTCTGGGGCGATGCCTCGGCGGTCGAGGAACGCACCGTCGACGTCCACGTGCTGCGCCTTCGCAAGGCCCTGAAGGAAGCCGAAAAGTTGATCAAGACCGTCCGCAGCGTCGGCTACATGCTGACCGAGAAAGAACTGTAAGCCGTGCAAGCCGCTCCAGAATCCTCTCCCGAATCCGCTCAGGAGCCCACGCCGGACGCCAGCGTCGCCGCGCCCACGCCGTCGTCCGCGCCGGCGGCCGCCGGCATCCATCCGCGCCTGCTGTTCTGGGTGCCCGCGCTGCTGCGCCTGGGCCTCGTGTTCCTGGCCGCCGGCGTCGCCTGGTGGCTGTTCGGCATGGTGGCCGGGCTGTCGCTGGCGCTGCTCATCACCATGACCCTGCTGGTGGTGCAACTGGCCTACCTGCACCAGCTGGGCGAATGGCTGGACCATCCGCACAGCAGCCGCCTGCCCGACGGCTGGGGTTCCTGGACCGATGTCTTCGCCCGCTTGTATAGACTGCGCCGCGACGACGAGCGTAACCAGAACGAGCTGGCCGAATGGCTGGCGCGCTTCCGCCAGGCCATGCACCTGCTGCCGGAAGGGGTGGCGATCATGGACGACGTGCTGTTCCTGGAGTGGTGCAACCCGGCCGCCGAGCGCCACCTGGGCCTGACCCTGGAGAAGGACAAGGGCCGCCGCGTCACCAACCTGATCCGCCATCCGGAATTCATCGACTACATCATCCTCGGCCGCTACGAGCAGCCGCTGACCTTGTCCTTCCGCGGCCGCAAGCTGGTAGTGCAGATCATCCCCTTCGAGAACCGGCGGCAGATCCTGGTGACCCACGACGCCACCGAGACCGAAAGGATCGAGGCGATGCGCCGCGACTTCATCGCCAACGCCTCGCACGAGCTGCGCACGCCGCTGACGGTGGTGGTCGGCTTCCTCGAGATCGCCATGGCCGACCCGGGGATGGACGAGCGTACCCGCGTGGCCCACCTGAAGCTGATGACCGAACAGGCCCAGCGCATGCAGCGCCTGATCGAGGACATGCTGACCCTGTCGCGCCTGGAATCGAGCGACTATCCGCTCAAGCGCGAGCGGGTCGACGTCAAGACCCTGGTCGAGCAGGTGGCGCTGGATGCGCGCGCGCTGTCGAACGGCCGCCACACCATCGACTTCACCGTCGACGGTCCGGACGTGATGGGCAGCCTGGACGAACTGCGCAGCGCCTTCGGCAACCTGGCGACCAATGCGGTGCGCTACACGCCGGAAGGCGGCAGCATCAAGCTGGCCTGGGAGCGCGGTGCGAACGACCTGCGCTTCTCGGTGGCGGACACCGGCATCGGCATCGACGAACAGCACATCTCGCGCCTGACCGAGCGCTTCTACCGCGTCGACAAGAGCCGCTCGCGCGAGACCCAGGGCACGGGGCTGGGGCTGGCGATCGTCAAGCACGTGCTGCTGCGGCATGGCGGGAAGCTGACCATTTCCTCGCAGGCGGGGCAGGGGAGTGTGTTTACGGCGGTGTTGCCGAATACTTCCTTGCCGGGGTGAGTGGGGCGGCTTAAGCTTCATCTACGTCAGCAGCAAGCAGACTCGGGTTACAATCGTCTTTTACCGATTCGACCCTCCTGGATCCATGCTGTCTCGACGCTCCCTCCTGTCCGCCACGGCCGCGGCCCTGCTGCTTGCCGGCTGCGGCAGCGCTCCCACCCAGCCTTCCGCACCCATCGCCGCCGCCCCGGCACCGCAGCCGCGCCATGTGAAGATCGGCCTCGCCCTCGGCGGCGGCGCCGCGCGCGGCTTTGCCCACATCGGCGTGATCAAGGCCCTCGAAGCCCAGGGCATCGTGCCCGACATCGTGGTCGGCACCAGCGCCGGCTCGGTGGTCGGCTCGATGTACGCTTACGGCTACAACGGCTTCGCCCTGCAGAAGATGGCGATGGAGATGGACGAGGCTTCGATCTCGGACTGGGCCCTGCCTTTCTTCAGCAAGTCGTCCGGCGTGCTGAAAGGGGAGGCGCTGCAGGCCTACGTCAACAAGGCGGTCCACAACCTGCCGATCGAAAAGCTCAAGATCCCCTTCGGCGCGGTAGCGACCGACCTGAAGACCGGTCAGCCCATCCTGTTCCGGCGCGGGAACACCGGCATGGCCGTGCGCGCCTCCTCGGCCGTGCCGAGCGTGTTCCAGCCCGTCAGGATCGCCGGCAAGACCTATGTCGACGGCGGCCTGGTGGCGCCGGTGCCGGTGCGCTTCGCCAAGGAGATGGGCGCCGAGTTCATCATCGCCGTCAACATCTCGAGCGCGACCGAGGCCCAGGCCACGGCCAGCTCGCTTGACGTCCTGATGCAGACCTTTACCATCATGGGCCAGCGCCTCAACCAGCACGAGCTGAAGGAAGCCGACGTCGTCATCACGCCGGCGCTGGGCGCGATGGGGAGCGCCGACTTCAACGGCCGCAACCTGGCGGTGCTGGCCGGCGAACAGGCCGCAGCAAGCGTCATGCCGCAGCTGAAGGCCAGGCTCAAGGCCATGCAGCTGACCCCGGCCCCCTGAAGAATTCATCACCACGACAACAAGGAAGACACGATGCAAACCAAGCCAGTACTGACCCTCGAAGACGCCAGGAAGATCGCCGCCGCCGCCGAGCAGGAAGCCGTCACCAATAAATGGAACGTCGTGATCTCGATCGTCGACGACGGCGGCCACCTGCTGTGGCTGCAGCGCATGGACGGTACCGCCCCGATCTCGTCCTACATCGCGCCGCAGAAGGCCAAGACCGCCGCCCTCGGCTGCCGTGAATCGAAGATCTATGAAGACATGATCAACAACGGCCGCGTGTCCTTCCTGAGCGCACCGGAACTGCAGGGCATGCTGGAAGGCGGCGTGCCCATCGTGGTCGACGGCCGCACCGTCGGCGCGGTCGGCGTCTCGGGCGTGAAATCGACCGAGGATGCGCAGATCGCCAAGGCCGGCATCGCCGCCCTGGGTCTGTAATTTCCTAAGGGGAACGGCAGGCGGGTGCAGGGATGGACGATTGCCGGATAGGCGGATTCGCGCTATAATTCGGAAGTTTATCCATCACTCACCTGCCGTAGCGCATACCCACTTACATCATCATTCTGTAGACCTCGCGCCCACGGTAGACCTATCGTCGCGGCGTACCCGAAGGTCAGTCTGACGTGGCGCAGCTACGGCAACCTTCTTGGAGAGTTGCCCTTGCCGCCATTTTTTTCTGGCCCAGCCGTTCCAGCCATCCTGGCCCTCGCAGACGGAACCATTTTCAAAGGATATTCGATCGGAGCCATCGGTCACACGACCGGTGAAGTGGTGTTCAACACCGCGATCACGGGCTACCAGGAGATCCTTACCGACCCCAGCTATTCGCGTCAGATCGTCACCCTGACGTACCCGCACATCGGCAACCAGGGCGTGAACCCGGCCGACGTGGAGGCCTCGAAAGTGCACGCCGCCGGCCTCATCATCCGCGACCTGCCGCTGCTGGCGTCGAACTTCCGCTCGACCCAATCGCTGGCGGACTACCTGAAGCAAGAAAACGTGGTCGCCATCGCCGGCATCGACACGCGCAAGCTGACCCGCATCCTGCGCGAGAAGGGTGCCCAGAACGGCGCCATCCTGACCGCCCAGCAGGGCGTGGAACCGTCGGAAGCCCAGGCGCTCGAACTGGCGCGTTCCTTCCCGGGCCTGAACGGCATGGACCTGGCCAAGGTCGTGTCGGTCAAGGAGCCGTATGAATTCACCGAGACCGAGTGGAGGCTGGGCCAGGGCTTCGGCAAGCAGGACAAGCCGCAATTCCACGTGGTCGCCTTCGACTACGGCGTCAAGCGCAACATCCTGCGCATGCTGGCCGAACGCGGCTGCCGCGTCACCGTGCTGCCGGCGCAAGCCACCGCCGCGGAAGCGCTGGCGCTGAACCCGGACGGCATCTTCCTGGCCAACGGCCCCGGCGACCCGGCCGCCTGCGACTACGCGATCGAGGCGGCCAAGCAGGTGATCGATTCCGGCATCCCGACCTTCGGCATCTGCCTCGGCCACCAGATCATGGCGCTGGCCTCGGGCGCCAAGACCGTCAAAATGAAGTTCGGCCACCACGGCGCCAACCACCCGGTGCAGGACCTCGATTCGAAGAAGGTCCTGATCACCTCGCAGAACCACGGCTTCGCGGTGGACTCCACCACGCTGCCGGCCAACTGCCGCGTGACCCACGTCTCGCTGTTCGACGGCTCGCTGCAGGGCTTCGAGCGCACCGACAAGCCGGCCTTCTGCTTCCAGGGCCACCCGGAAGCCTCGCCCGGCCCGACCGATGTTTCGTATCTGTTCGACCGTTTCATCAGCCTCATGCAAGCTCAAGTTCAGGAGAAGAAGTAAATGCCAAAGCGTTCCGACATTAAATCTATCCTGATCATTGGCGCCGGTCCGATCGTGATCGGCCAGGCGGTGGAGTTCGATTACTCCGGTGCCCAGGCCTGCAAGGCCCTGCGCGAAGAAGGCTACAAGGTCATCCTGGTCAACTCGAACCCGGCGACCATCATGACCGACCCGGAAACGGCCGACGTCACCTACATCGAGCCGATCACCTGGAAGGCGGTCGAGCGCATCATCGAGAAGGAGCGTCCCGACGCGATCCTGCCGACCATGGGCGGCCAGACCGCGCTGAACTGCGCGCTCGACCTGCACCGCAACGGCGTGCTGGACAAGTACAAGGTCGAGCTGATCGGCGCCTCGCCGGAAGCGATCGACAAGGCCGAGGACCGCGCCAAGTTCAAGGATGCGATGACCAAGATTGGCCTGGGCTCCGCACGTTCCTACATCGCCCACTCGATGGACGAATCGCGCGCCGCGCAGCGCGAGCTGGGCTTCCCGGTCATCATCCGTCCGTCCTTCACCATGGGCGGTTCGGGCGGCGGCATCGCCTACAACGAAGAAGAATTCGAAGCGATCTGCAAGCGCGGCCTGGAAGCCTCGCCGACCAGCGAGCTGCTGATCGAGGAATCGCTGCTGGGCTGGAAAGAGTACGAGATGGAAGTCGTGCGCGACAAGGCCGACAACTGCATCATCGTGTGCTCGATCGAGAACCTGGATCCGATGGGCGTGCACACCGGCGACTCGATCACCGTCGCGCCGGCGCAGACGCTGACCGACAAGGAATACCAGATCATGCGCAACGCGTCGATCAACGTGCTGCGCGAGATCGGCGTCGACACCGGCGGCTCGAACGTGCAGTTCTCGATCAACCCGGCCGACGGCCGCATGATCGTGATCGAGATGAACCCGCGCGTGTCGCGTTCGTCGGCATTGGCGTCGAAAGCGACCGGCTTCCCGATCGCGAAGATCGCGGCGAAGCTGGCGGTCGGCTTCACGCTCGACGAGCTGCGCAACGACATCACCGGCGGCGCGACCCCGGCCTCGTTCGAGCCTTCGATCGACTACGTGGTCACCAAGATCCCGCGCTTCACCTTCGAGAAATTCCCGGCGGCCGACAAGCACCTGACCACCCAGATGAAATCGGTCGGCGAAGTCATGGCGATCGGCCGCACCTTCCAGGAATCCTTCCAGAAGGCCCTGCGCGGTCTGGAAGTCGGCGTCGACGGCCTGAACGAAAAGACCCGCGACCGCGAGAAGATCGAGGAAGAACTGGGCGAGCCGGGTCCGGAACGCATCTGGTACGTGGGCGACGCCTTCGCCCAGGGCTTCACCCTGGAAGAAGTGCATGCGCTGACCAAGATCGATCCGTGGTTCCTCATCCAGATCAAGGAAATCGTCGACATCGAGCTGTGGCTGGATCACCAGACGCTGGAAAGCCTGGACAAGCCGACCCTGTACAAGCTGAAGCAGAAAGGCTTCTCGGACCGCCGCCTGGCCTTCCTGATGCAGACCACGCCGCAAGCCGTGCGCGAGCGCCGTCACGCGCTGGGCATTCGTCCGGTCTACAAGCGCGTCGACACCTGCGCCGGCGAGTTCGCGACCAACACCGCCTACATGTACTCGACCTATGACGAAGAGTGCGAGTCGAACCCGACCGACAAGAAGAAGATCATGGTGCTGGGCGGCGGCCCGAACCGGATCGGCCAGGGCATCGAGTTCGACTACTGCTGCGTGCACGCGGCCCTCGCCATGCGCGAAGACGGCTACGAGACCATCATGGTCAACTGCAATCCGGAGACCGTGTCGACCGACTACGATACCTCGGACCGCCTGTACTTCGAATCGCTGACCCTGGAAGACGTGCTGGAAATCGTCGACCTCGAGAAGCCGGAAGGCGTGATCGTCCAGTACGGCGGCCAGACCCCGCTGAAGCTGGCGCTGGACCTCGAAGCCAACGGCGTGCCCATCATCGGCACCTCGCCGGACATGATCGACGCCGCCGAGGACCGCGAGCGCTTCCAGCAGCTGCTGCAGAAGCTGGGCCTGCGCCAGCCGCCGAACCGCACCGCGCGCACCGAGGAAGAGGCGCTGAAGCTGGCCACCGAGATCGGTTACCCGCTGGTGGTGCGCCCGTCCTACGTGCTGGGCGGCCGCGCGATGGAGATCGTCCACGAGCAGCGCGACCTCGAGCGCTACATGCGCGAGGCGGTCAAGGTGTCGAACGATTCGCCGGTGCTGCTGGACCGATTCCTGAACGACGCGATCGAAGTGGATGTGGATTGCATCTCGGACGGCGAGACCACCTTCATCGGCGGCGTGATGGAACACATCGAACAGGCCGGCGTGCACTCGGGCGACTCGGCCTGCTCGCTGCCGCCGTACTCGCTGTCGCAGGAGACCATCGATGAGCTGAAGCGCCAGACCTCGCTGATGGCCAAGGCCTTGAACGTGGTCGGCCTGATGAACGTGCAGTTCGCGATCCAGCGCGCCGAAGTGGACGGCAAGGTCCAGGACACCGTGTATGTGCTGGAAGTGAACCCGCGCGCTTCGCGTACCGTGCCTTTCGTCTCGAAGGCGACCGGCCTGCAGCTGGCCAAGATCGCGGCGCGCTGCATGGTGGGCCAGACCCTGGCCCAGCAGGGCGTGACGAAAGAGGTCGTCCCGCCGTTCTACAGCGTTAAGGAAGCCGTGTTCCCGTTCGTGAAATTCCCGGGCGTGGACACCATCCTCGGCCCGGAAATGAAGTCGACCGGCGAAGTGATGGGCGTGGGCATGACCTTCGGCGAAGCCTTCGTGAAGTCGCAGCTGGCGGCCAGCGTCAACCTGCCGACCTCGGGCCGCGTGTTCCTGTCGGTGAAGGGTTCCGACAAGCCGCGGACCGTGGCCGTGGCGCGCGACCTGGTGGCGCTGGGCTTCTCGCTGGTGGCCACCAAGGGCACCGCGGCGGTCATCTCCGCCGCCGGCATCCCGGTCACCGCGGTCAACAAGGTGCTGGAAGGACGTCCGCACATCGTCGACATGATCAAGAATCACGAGATTGCGATGGTGGTGAACACGGTCGAGGAAAAGCGCAGCGCGATCAACGATTCGCGCACCATCCGTACCTCGGCACTGCAGGCGCGCGTCGTGACCTACACGACCATCGCCGGCGCCGAAGCGGCGGTGCAGGGCATGAGTCACCTCGACGAGTTGCGGGTCTATGATTTACAAGGCCTGCATAAAACCTTAAACTAAGCATCAAGAGCAGTACCGATAACCACAGAGTTCGCGCGGCTGGCGCCGTGTGACTCTGTGGTTTTACTTTTGTCTTTCGACGGATAATCATGAATACTCCATTGACCAAACACGGCGCCGAACTCCTGAAGGACGAGCTGCACCAGCTCAAGACCAAGGAGCGCCGCAATGTGATCGATGCGATCGCCGAGGCGCGTTCGCATGGTGACCTGTCCGAAAACGCCGAATACGATGCCGCCAAGGAGCGCCAGGCCTTCGTCGAGGGCCGCATCGCGGAGCTGGAGGCGAAGCTGTCCACGGCCCAGGTCATCGACCCGGCCACCCTCGATGCCGAAGGCCGCGTGGTGTTCGCCTCGACCGTCGACCTCGAAGACCTCGAGGAAGGCCAGAAAGTGACCTACCAGATCGTCGGCATCGATGAAGCCGACCTCAAGCTGAGCAAGGTGTCGGTGACCTCGCCGATCGCGCGCGCCCTGATCGGCAAGTACGCCGGCGACGTGGTCGAAGTGCAGGCCCCGTCCGGCCCGCGCGAATACGAGATCCTCGAAGTCCGCTACGTCTGACGTGAAAGCCGCCGCCGCAGACGCGCAGGTCGCCAACGCCCGGCTGTTGCTCGCCGCCCTGTGGGCCGGCAGCGTGTGGGGCGTCAGCTATCTGGCCGCGCCGAGCGCCTTCGCGGTGCTGGACAGCACGCAGGCGGGCTCGGTGGTGGGCATGATGCTGACGCGCGAGGCCTGGCTCTCGATCGTGCTGGCGCTGCTGCTGGCCGTGCTGGCCTGGCGCTCCGCCGACCTCGATGCGAAGCGGCGCCGCTGGCTGTTCTGGTGCATCGGCGGGATGCTGGCCTGCAGCCTGGTCGTCTATCTCGGCCTGCAGCCGGCGATGGCGGCGATCCGCGAGTCGGCCGGCCCGGCCGGGGTGAGGGCGTCGCCGCAGTGGGGTACGTTCGCGGCGCTGCATGGGGTGTCCCAGTTGTGCTATCTGGTCGAGAGTGTGCTGGGTGCCGTGCTGGTCGTGAAATCGAGGTAGGGTGTAAAAAAACCGGGACTGGCCCGGTTTGTATTACTTCAGTGCAGTCTTCTTGGTGCTGGCCTGGCGCGGCTTGACGCGCTTGATGTTGCCGCCCTGGGTCACGCGTTCGTTACCCTTGAGCAGGACCTTGGTGACGCTCGGCTTCTTGGTGCCGCTCGGGCTCGGCTTGACGATGGTGACTTCGCGCATGCCCTTGCCGGCCTTGGTCGAGCGTTCCTTGACCGCTTCCTTCTTCGGACGATACAGGACCAGCAGCTTGCCGATATGCTGCACGGGCGCCGCGTCCAGTTCTTCGCTGATCCGTTCGTAGATGGCGACGCGTTCCTCGCGGTCGTCGCCGAACACACGTACCTTGATCAGGCCGTGTGCGTCCAGGCTGGACGAGATTTCTTTCATGACGGCCTCGGTCAGGCCGGCTTCGCCGATCATGACGACGGGATTGAGCCCGTGGGCTTCAGCACGAAGGGCTGAGCGCTCGGCCGGTGTAAGTTTGATCATAATGGTTCTTTTTTGATGTACCTGATAAAAGCAGTATTTTACGCCAATGGCCAAGAACAAATTCAATAAAAACTGGATACACGACCACATTAACGACCCGTATGTCAAATTGGCACAGAAAGAGGGTTACCGTGCGCGTGCAGCCTACAAGCTGAAAGAGATCGACGAGGCCGAAAAGCTGATCAAGCCCGGCCAGGTGATCGTCGACCTCGGCTGCACGCCCGGCAGCTGGGGCCAGTACACGCGGCGCAAGCTGGCCGGCGGCGAGGACGGCGGCATCAAGGGCACCATGATCGGCCTGGACATGCTGCCGATGGAGCCGATCGCCGACATGCACTTCATCCAGGGCGACTTCCGCGAGGAAGAGGTGCTCGACCAGCTGGCCGGGGTGCTGGAAGGCCGCCAGGTCGACCTGGTGCTGTCCGACATGGCGCCGAACCTGTCCGGGATTCCGTCGGCGGATGCGGCGCGTATGGAGCATTTGATCGAAATCGCTATTGAGTTTTCTCAAGCGCACCTCAAGCCGTCCGGCGCATTGTTAGTAAAATGTTTTAAGGACATGGGGTTCACGCAAATCCTCGAGCTCTTCCGCAAGGAATTCAAGGTGGTCAAACAGATCAAGCCAAAGGCCAGCCGCGATAAATCCTCGGAAATCTTCCTGCTGGGGCGCGGTCTCAAGAATTAATTCCCGATTTCACCCTTGATTTCCGGGATTGACACCGCACATCAGCCACGGATGGTGAGCTTGGTGAAGCCGCTGACGCCATCATGACGGGCAGAGATATGCTTATTCGTGCGCGTCGGAAATAAAAAACCGTTATAGTGACGGGATAAAGCTTCAAAGCGGGCTTCACGGGCGGGCGTGCGTGGCACCGCCCGCTTATTGCGGTAAAATCCGCGTTTGAAACATGGGAAAAGATGCGTCCGCATCAGAGGAGTTTTCGTGAATAATATGTTTTCCAAATCCGCCATCTGGGTGGTGGTCGCGCTGCTGTTGTTCATGCTGTTCAAGCAGTTCGACAACCACAGCGTCGCGGGCGGCAGCAAGACGATCGCTTATTCCGAGCTGCTCGATGACGTGAAGGCGAAAAAGATCAAGGATGTCACGATCGAGGGATCGAGCATCACCGCTACCCGCCAGGACGACACCAAGGTCCGCACCACCGCGACCATGCTGGACCGCGGCCTGATCGGCGACCTGCGCGACAACAACGTGCACTTCGACGTCAAACCGCCGGAAGAGCCGTCTTTCCTGCAACAAGTCTTCATTTCCTGGTTCCCGATGCTGCTGCTGATCGGCGTCTGGGTCTTCTTCATGCGCCAGATGCAGGGCGGCGGCAAGGGCGGGGCTTTCTCGTTCGGCAAGTCGAAGGCGCGCATGATGGATGAAACGAACAACACCGTCACCTTCGCCGACGTCGCCGGCTGCGACGAAGCCAAGGAGGAAGTCGCCGAGATCGTCGACTTCCTGAAGGATCCGACCAAGTTCCAGAAACTGGGCGGCCGCATCCCGCGCGGCGTGCTGATGGTCGGCCCCCCGGGTACCGGCAAGACCCTGCTGGCGCGCGCCATCGCCGGCGAAGCGAAAGTACCGTTCTTCTCGATCTCGGGTTCCGACTTCGTCGAGATGTTCGTCGGCGTCGGTGCGAGCCGCGTCCGGGACATGTTCGAGAACGCCAAGAAGCACTCGCCCTGCATCATCTTCATCGACGAGATCGACGCCGTCGGCCGCCATCGCGGCGCCGGCATGGGCGGCGGTAACGACGAACGCGAACAGACCCTGAACCAGCTGCTGGTCGAGATGGACGGCTTCGAAGCCTCCTCGGGCGTGATCGTGATCGCCGCGACCAACCGCGCCGACGTGCTGGACAAGGCGCTGCTGCGTCCGGGCCGTTTCGACCGACAGGTGATGGTGGGCCTGCCGGACATCCGCGGCCGCGAGCAGATCCTGAACGTTCACATGCGTAAAGTGCCGATCGGCACCGACGTGAAGGCCGACATCCTGGCCCGCGGCACCCCGGGCTTCTCCGGCGCCGACCTGGCCAACCTGGTCAACGAAGCCGCCCTGTTCGCCGCGCGCCGCAGCAAGCGCCTGGTCGAGATGAGCGACTTCGAGGACGCCAAGGACAAGATCTTCATGGGCCCGGAACGCAAGTCCATGGTCATGCGCGAGGAAGAGCGCCGCAACACGGCCTACCACGAGTCCGGCCACGCGGTGATCGCCAAGCTGCTGCCGAAGGCCGATCCGGTGCACAAGGTCACGATCATGCCGCGCGGCTATGCCCTGGGCCTGACCTGGCAGCTGCCGGAACACGACAGCCTGTCCGGTTACAAGGACAAGATGCTGGAAGAAATCTCGATCCTGTTCGGCGGCCGTATCGCCGAGGAGATCTTCGTCGGCCAGATGTCGACCGGCGCCTCGAACGACTTCGCCCGCGCCACCAAGCTGGCCCGCTCGATGGTCACCCGCTTCGGCATGTCGGAAAGCATGGGCGTGATGGTCTACGAAGACGATGCGAACGAAGGCTTCTTCGGCGGCTCGGTCAAGACCATCTCCGAGGCGACCCAGCAGAAGGTGGACGCCGAGATCCGCGCCATCCTGGACTCGCAGTACGCGCTGGCCCGCCGCCTGCTGGAAGAGAACCGCGACAAGGTCGAAATGATGACCAAGGCCCTGCTCGAGTGGGAAACCATCGACGCCGAGCAGATCAACGACATCATGGCCGGCCGCGAGCCGACCCCGCCGAAGTCGGTCCAGCTGACCAAGCGTCCGTCGAGCGGCGGCGATTCCGGCGGCGTGGCGACCAACGCCCCGGCACCGGCCTGAGCGCCAGCCGATCTCTCATAAAAGGCACCCTGCGGGGTGTCTTTTTTTCTGTTCACGATTATCTTTTTTATCATGCGTCAGTATCTGCAATGTGGCCGTTTCGGCTTCGATCTCGCCCAGCGCCCGCTGGTGATGGGCATCCTCAACGTCACCCCCGATTCCTTCTCCGACGGCGGCCGCTACCAGTCTCTCGAATTCGCCATGGAGCGGGCCGAGCAGATGATCAAGGACGGCGTCGACATCATCGACATCGGCGGCGAATCGACCCGTCCCGGCTCGCCCAGCGTGCCGGTGCAGGAAGAACTGGCGCGCGTGATGCCGGCCATCTTCGCGCTGCGCGAGCTCGGCTATGCGCTGTCGATCGACACCTGCAAGCCGGAAGTGATGCGCGAAGCCATCATCGCCGGCGCCGACATGATCAACGACATCAATGCCTTCAGGGCGCCGGGCGCGATCGAGGCGGTGGCGGACAGCGATTGCGGTTTATGCATCATGCATATGCAGGGCACGCCCCAGGACATGCAGGCCCAGCCGGTTTACCATGATGTGGTAACGGAGGTGATCGCCTTCCTGCGCGAGCGCGTCGAGGCCCTGGAGGCCGCAGGTGTTGCGCGGGAGCGCGTCACGATTGATCCCGGATTTGGCTTTGGGAAGACTGTCGAGCATAATGTCGCCTTGCTTCGTAGTATCAAGCGCATGGAGCACGAACTGGGCCTTCCTGTATTGGCCGGCCTGTCGCGCAAGTCGATGATCGGTGCGCTGACCGGGCGCCCCGTCGAGCAGCGCCTGGCAGGCAGCCTCGGTGGTGCGTTGGCTGCGGTAGCACAGGGCGCCCGCATCGTGCGGGTCCATGATGTGGCAGAGACGGTGGATGCGATCAGGGTGTGGAACGCCACCTTCGCCGACCACTGAACCGCCAACCGAATAGAAGAGAATAATATGGCACGTAAATATTTTGGTACCGACGGTGTACGCGGCCTGGTGGGCGTCGCGCCCATCACCCCCGATTTCGTGATGCGGCTCGGCTATGCCGCGGGCAAGGTGCTGGCCAAGGGCAGCACCGGCGCCAGCGGACGTCCGACCGTGCTGATCGGCAAGGACACCCGCATTTCCGGTTATCTGCTGGAAGCCGCGCTGGAAGCGGGCTTCTCGGCTGCCGGCGTCGACGTGATGCTGGCCGGCCCGATGCCGACCCCGGCGATCGCCTACCTGACCCGCGCACTGCGCCTGCAGGCCGGTGTCGTGATCTCGGCCTCGCACAACCCCTTCCAGGACAACGGCATCAAGTTCTTCTCCGAGCACGGCACCAAGCTGCCGGACGCCGTCGAACTCGAGATCGAGGAAGCGATCGACCAGCCGATGGGCTGCGTTTCGTCCGAGAAGCTCGGCCGCGCGACCCGCCTGCGCGACGCCCAGGGTCGTTACATCGAATTCTGCAAGGGCAGCTTCCCGAGCGAGCTGGACCTGCGCGGCCTGAAGATCGTGGTCGACTGCGCCCACGGCGCCGCCTACGCCATCGCCCCCCACGTCTTCCACGAACTGGGCGCCGAGGTGATCGAGCTGGGCACCAAGCCGGACGGCTTCAACATCAATGACGGCGTCGGCGCCACCGCGCCCAAGGCGATGGCCCGGGCCGTCGTCGAGCACAAGGCCGACCTCGGCATCGCGCTGGACGGCGATGCCGACCGCCTGATCATGTGCGACGCCAACGGCCGCCTGTACAACGGCGACGAGCTGCTGTACGTGATGGTGCGCGCGCGCATGGCGACCGGCAAGGTCGAGGGCGCGGTCGGCACCCTGATGACGAATATGGCGCTCGAAGTCGCCTTCAAGGAAATGGGCGTGGGCTTCGCGCGCGCCAAGGTCGGCGACCGCTACGTGCTGGAAATGATGAAGGAGAAGGGCTGGCTGTTCGGCGGCGAAGGCTCCGGCCACCTGCTGGCCCTGGACAAGCACTCGACCGGCGACGGCATCGTCTCGGCACTGCAGGTGCTGTCGGCGCTCAAGCGCGGCAACCAGAGCCTGGCCGATTGCTGCAAGGAGCTGGTGCTGTTCCCGCAGACCCTGATCAATGTGCGCGTGCAGCCTGGCTTCGACTGGACCAAGAACAATGCGATCGTCGGCGAGAAGGAAGCCGTCGAGCGCGAACTCGGGGACCGCGGCCGTGTGCTGATCCGTCCGTCCGGCACCGAACCCCTGGTGCGCGTGATGGTCGAGGCCAAGAGCGCCGAGCTGGCCGAGAGCATGGCCAAGCGCATCGCCGCGCGTTTCGAAGTCTAAGCCTGAAGGAAAGTTTTGCCTGCATGCAGGCAAAGCCTCTTACATTGACGCCTCCGGGCCGGCGGGGTATGATCGTCCCCATCGGAGTGTAGCGCAGCCCGGTAGCGCACCTGCTTTGGGAGCAGGGGGTCCAAGGTTCGAATCCTTGTACTCCGACCACCGTTTCGAATGCGGGCTGTCCTCGACGGCCCGTTTTCATTTCCTCTGGACAGTTAAGCTGTCCGTCATCTGCCCATAGCTCAGTTGGATAGAGCATCAGCCTTCTAAGCTGAGGGTCGCTGGTTCGAACCCAGCTGGGCAGGCCATAAAAATCAATAACTTACGAGCGATCTTTGTTCTGGCGATCGAGCCAGCGCTGGTCTTCCTCGTCCCGTGTACCCCCTATGTACCCCGCCTGCACCAACGCAACGTTGCGCAAAGGCGGTCGCGCAAGATGCAGAGGGTCGCGCAAATATGCTGTTCACAAGCAGTCCAATGTAGGACGCGTTTGTCATATGTGACAAAGACAACTTCTAGCGCCGCGACTATAGTTGCGTACTTCGATTTCACGTGCGTGAGAGCAGGGGGCGGCAATGACTATTGAATCCGACTTTGGCGATATCGAGGAGTATTTGCCGCTCGAGGCAGCTCTTGCGGTGTTGTCGAGATTTACTAAAACGTCATGGGTTAAGGACGAGCTATTTGACGCGGTAGTACGGTTCAGTTTGCCGGGTTACGCGAAGGTGCCGTCGAACGCTGTTGTCGCCACCCGTTCAGTCGAGGTCAATGGCGACCGGAAAATGCTTTCGGTCCCTGAGATCGGCGCTCGTTTTGCGCTGTTGTTGACCCACGAGATCGACCAGCTAGGGAAAAACCACCAGATCGTGACCAATCGTCCCGCGTTAGTGCTGGGCGACCCGGACTATAAGAGCTGGGACGAGGTCAAGGCGGAACGACACCTACGCCCCTTCAAGCCTGGAGAGCGTACTAAGTACGATAAATGGTTCGAGCCCGCTGGCATTAGCGGCGAGTGGATGGGACAGTCTGATAAGTACTTTTTCACCCGTACCTTTGCGATCTATCCGAACGACATACGGTTCCCGCGCTATACGATCATCGAGCTGATCCGCATGTCCCTGGACCCACTTCGCGCACATGAGCTTCGCCGATTCGTCCCTGATGACTCGCCTGTTGGAGGATCTGCACAATATGAGCGCGATGCAGGCCAAGATGTCAGTTCGGACATACGAGAACAAGCCGGATCGTCCAAACTGGTATCCGCTTCAATTCACGGAAGCAAAAGCGCCAGGAAGAAATGGGACGTGTACGAGTTGCGTCGGTTGTTGGACGAGAGCCGGGAGGCCGGCTCGACACATGAAAAACTGGCGGCAAAGCACGGTGTCACGCGCCAACGCATCGCAGCGTTGCTCAAGCGAGCAAAAGAACTGTTCGGGGTAAAAAAAGCCAGTGCATTTGATTTCGCAGGTGGCCTGAAGCGCAAGTAGTGTTGCGTTGCATTATTGCTGAAAGCGTCTGGAAACCCGCATGGAGCCTGGGTTTAGGGGTTGCGGCAACCCGACCAGAGTGTTGCGGTCCACAGAATCCGTTACGTTACTAACCAACGTAAGGACATCCAAATGGATCCGCTGCAACAACTCCCCCAGACACTGACCACCGCATTGGCGGCGAAGGCATTGAACCGCAAGCCGCAGACCTTGCGCAGCTGGGCTTGCTTTGAAAATGGGCCGCTCCGCCCGATCCGCATCAACGGACGTCTCGCTTGGCCGGTTGCCGATATTGCAGCCTTGCTCAAGGGTGACCGCGCATGAAGGCCCCGAACTATTTCATTGGCTGGGATGGTGAGGTGCCGGCCGTCCTGTACGAAAACAATCCACGTACCGCCGCAAAGCATGCGAACGCGTGTGCAAACGCCCACAAGGCCTTCCTGCGTTCCATCTACGGCTTCCAACCGGAAGAAGGGGATGAGTATGGCGTGGTCCTTGGCGTACAAGTGCAAGGAAGCATTGCGACTGTTGAAATCCGGTTCTTCACCGGGACTACGAAGACCCACAAGGGTACGTTCGAGCTGCCGCTCCACGTGTTCAAAGTCGATGGGGAGCCTATGACACAGAGTATCGCCATCAAGGCCTTCGTTGGTCACGTCGTGCTCGTGACTGTCGTCGACCGCTACGACTTCAACGGGATCATGCTCTCGAATGTGGGGCAGGTCGACCTCGACTTGAACATTGTGCACACCGAACCCAAGCAGGTGTCGCGCCGGGCAGCTAGGGGGCAAGGCTAACATGTTGACTCGTAATGAAACCGTTCAGGGTGCGGAAACTCCGGGTGAAAATGGAGGACGAACTTCTGTAGCGCCGGCTGCTTCGGTCACCGTGCTCACCAATGACAACGGCAACCTCACCAAGACGTTCTTCCTCGACGAAAACGGGGCGGTTCACAAGCAGGCTGCGGCCAAGCTCGTTTACGGCACTTACGAGGTTCGCGAGGTAGTGGACCTTATCGAGCTGAACGCCATCCACGATTCTTTGGCGCCCACCCAAGCTGTGACGTACGGGCGCCCCGCAGCTGGACAGGGCACGGTCGTTTCGCAAAGTGTGACGAACCCTGCGGCAGGCTCAATCACGCGCACCCGTCAAAACTTTCAGTTCCGAGAACAGTTGGGCATCCTCATGCTGGATTACGATCCGCCTAAAGGTGGGCCGGCGTTCACGCCAGCGGAACTGCTGCAAATGATCCGCGGGTGTCACGCGGCCCTGTCGGGTGTCGCCATGCTCTGGCGCCCAAGCGCATCGTCCGGCGTCAATACTGCGGGAATCACTGGCCAGCGCATCTACCTCTTGGTTAGCAATGCCAGTGCAATCCCGGCCATTGGCAAAGCGATCTTCGACCGGCTGTGGCTTACCGGCTTCGGCTACTACGCAGTCAGCAAATCCGGCCAGTTGTTGGAGCGCGGCCCCGTGGACGCATCGGTGTGGAGGCCGGAAGGACTCGACTTTGCCGCAAAGCCAGTGCTCAACAATGGTATTACGCGCGCGTGCTACGCTGGCGAGGTTACGGGCGCGGGCGTCCTCGATGTGTGCGACGTACACGAACTGACTGCGGCCGAAGTCTGCGAGCTGAAGGAAATCAAATCGGCCGCTCGCGCTGCGATGACGCCGCAAGTGCAAGCGGCGAAAGAGAAATACGTCGGGGAAGTGGCGCCCGTGATGGCAGAGCGGCTGAAGAACCTGAATGTGGATACCGACCACGCGACGATCGTCTTGATCCTTGAGCGTGCAACGATGCAGCGCACGCTGATGGGCGACTTCCCGTTGATGACTGCCGATGGTAAATGGGTCACCGTGGGCGCCGTCTTGGACGACCCTGAGAAGTGGCATGGCACTCGCTTCTCCGATCCGCTCGAACCCACAGTCGATAATCGCGTTGCGTGGCTCAACCTCCGCAGCGGCGGGAAGCCCTACTTGTACTCGCACCTGCACCATGGCACGTCCTACCACTTGGACCGTGCACTCGCGTTGATCGAAGTGACGGCAGGCGAACTTCCGCGCATGGTCGATTCGATGGCCTACCTGCTGAAAAAATCAGGGCATATTTACGAGCGCGCGGGTGTCATGGTCTATGTCAGCGACCAAGGCAAGATCGTCCAAGCCGCGGCGAGCTGGATGAAGGTGTACGTCCATCGCCTCTGCCGCTTCGAGCAGTACAACGTCAAGAAGCAGGAGATGGTTCCGACCGAATGCCCGCAAGGCGTAATTAATGGCTTGCTTGCAAACGCAGCGCAGACTCGCATGCCGCGCCTTACCGCCGTGCGCGACGTCCCGACCATGGACGCGAACGGTCGCCTCATCGCATTGCCGGGCTACGATGAAGACTCTGGTCTGCTGCTCATGAGTGAGCAGTTCGCCAAATGGACCGCTATCCGCCAGGCTCCGTCGGACAATGACCTCAGGACTGCGCTGCATGTCTTGTGGAGGCCGTTCGAGCAGTTTCCATACGTGGAGGCCGCGGATAAATCTGTGGCCTTGGCGGCAGTGCTGACTGCTGCAGTTCGCTGCTGCCTGCGGACGGCCCCGGGTTTCGGGTTCAGCGCGACGGCTCCTGGAACCGGCAAAACCCTGCTGGCCCAGTGCATCGGCGCTCTGTATGACGGCACGGCGCCGGCGGTAAGCGCACCGATCATGCATGAAGAGGAGTGGGCCAAGAGCCTCTTCAGTTCTGCGCTTGCTGGTGCAGGCACGCTTCTTTTCGACAACGCGGAACATGCGATCGAATCGGCCAGCCTGTGTGCCGTTACCACCGCCCCGGCCATCAAGGGGCGAGTTCTCGGTGAGTCTCGCGAGGCCGAGGCTGAACACCGCTTGTTGGTGTTGGCAACCGGGAATGGGCTGCAAATGGTCGGGGACTTGAATCGTCGCTTCTTCACGTGTCGCCTGGACGCCCAAATCGATGCGTCCAAGGTTGCCGCCCGTCAGTTTGATTTGGAACCGCTCGGCTACTGCCTCAAGCACCGCCTGGCGATTATCACTGCTGCGCTGACGCTAATTCAGGGCTATGTCAACGCCGGGTTCCCTCAAGTCTGCGATGGACTGGCATCGATGGACGATTGGAACAAGTTGGTCCGATCCACCATCGTCTGGCTGACCAAGCAGTGCATTGCCGATGGCTTCGTCGATCCTAAAATCGCTTTGTTGCGTGACAGCGCAAACGACCCGCAGGCGGCTGCATTGGCAGGGGTGCTCGACATGGCGAAAACAACGTTCGGATCCAAAGGAAAGTTCACCGTCGCCGACCTGATCAAACGTTCGGCTGCAGCCGACGGTTGGAGCGACCTGCTGAAGGATATCGCCGGCGACCATGCGGGCGTCAACCCGCGTCGTTTGGGGCAATGGCTGCTGAAGCACGAAGGACGGATCACCAATCGCCTGAGCATCAAGCGTGCGGGCACGAACCGGACCAAGACCGCGCTGTGGAGCGTCACCGAAGCCTAGAAGACGAAGTCGCAGGAGCGCAGGGATCTGAAGGGATCTTTTTACCTGAAGTTGATCAACGTCAATTTAGTATTTTCAGGCGTAAGGCGACAACTCGCACCCTATCAATCCCTGCAGCCCCTGCATATTGAAATCCACGGCTCGAATTACTTACTCAAACCTACAATCAACCCACCGTCCAACCAACAAGAAAATCCCCGATGTCCCTGACCGAACATAATCGACTGAATAACTGCACTCAAACGAAATCGCCCGAGGACGGCTACTACAGTCTGTCTCAAGAAGAGTTTATGGTTTTGATGCGCGTATTCGAGCAAGTGTTCGGCCTGCTCTGCTTCCGAGAGACTGAGCACTTCCGTTTGTTTCCGTCGATCGAGCCCGCATACTTCAGTGTTTTCGACCAGTACCAGGCTCTCGTTCACATGATCAATACCGCCAACAAGGACGAAGATGCACAAGAGATCACGGCGCTGCGCAAACTGATGGTGAGTTACCTTGGTCCGCTCGATCAGATCATTGCCATCAAACTACGGGGCCGATACTGCTTTTTCATCGCGCCAAAAGTCTGGCTAGAAGATGGTCGGACGCATTAATAGATTCATCCGTCCACTTTTATCCACCGCGAACCGCGCATGCATGTGCCCGGTTCGCTTTTCTTTTAGGTATCAGAAATGAAAGCAGCCAAAGCACCTCGAGTTCCGGTCCTCGAAAACGCGTTCGAGGTGAACTTGCCGAAGATGATGCGGGCTGCGAAGGCTACAGGGTTGTCCAAGCTTGTCTTGGACGATGGCGACGTGCGGACCGTTGCTGTGATTGCTGAGACCCGCCTAGCGGTCGTTCTGGGAGGCCGCCAGTGGGTGGTGGACATCGTGCCCGTCCAGTGCCTCCAGGGCCATCTGCGGCCCCTCCTAAAGTGTCCTCGCGCGCACGAGGGGAGTTTCCAGTCTTTGTATTACCGGACGGGTGAATTGGCGTGCCGCCACTGCCATGCATTGCGGTATCGGACGAACATTGCGGCAACGGCAGTAGATCGGGCACGAATCGCCCGATCTAAGCTATTGCATTCGCTGGGCGCCGAAGCAGGCGGCAACGAAGGGGTACGTCAGCCATACAGATGGCGCAAGCGGCATCTCCGTCTGGTCCTGGAGCATTTACGCCTTAGTAAAATCCATTATGAAGATGTTCGCTCATGGCTCGCACGTGAAAGCGTAGAGCACGATTAAATTCCGCTATATCGATTTATGGGCTAACGTCATGGTAAGTCCCCGTAGTGCGGGCGCATATTGTGCTGAATATTGGCAAGTCGCTCCATGACCTACCTGACCCAACAGGGCGACCATGACTTTATCACCTAGTGAGTTGGTGTTCCCAAGGCTCGGAGGGTGGTTTAAGGCATGCTGCTGCAGGATATTGCTAAACCATTTACCTTTGAAATGAGCCAGAGGCTGCCCCTTTCCGATGTCGCGTATGACAGTCTTCAAATAACGTGAATATAAAGCCTCGAACTTCTCACTTGTAAAACCTAACGCATTTTTTAATGCACTTTTCATTTGGTTGAGTTGCGTCGCGCTTACCGTTCCATTTGGTCCACAATTAATTGCGGACGGCCTAGCGAAGGTTGCGCCAGTGTTTTTCTTCTTGAGTTGACTTATTATGCAGAGCGCCGTCCACTCCTTCCATTGCTCAACGTTAAACTGAATAAAATTCTGTCCCAGCCAAACTTCAGCTTCCGCCTCCGCAGTGCCAAGTGCGTCAGCAACGGCTTTAGCCAAATCTCCACATTGCAAAAGTAGTCCCTCTATATCGTAAGTAGGCGTATACAGGACGTGCGGCGACCGCAAACGCTTACCATTTAAGTCGTCGACATCTTTATCCAAGAAAAAGAAGCAAGAAAATTTTTTCCCAAACTTTTCTCCTTGCAAGGACGCGCCTTTACGCAACTTTTTGTAGAGGTCAATAATCCCGATTTTCCCGCCTATTCCATTCGGTAGCTCCTTTGCTGCCCGAACTTCATATTTTACGGATTTTTTTAGTTCATTCGCAATCACACGATCGTGAAAACGTTTTTGCAAACCGTCTTCCACGAAAACGAAGAGCTGGGCCTTAGATATTTGCAAAGTGCGGAGATATGCTGCACTGGAATGTACAAGACGACTCATATGCTAACAATTTTTTCATCGGCTATTTCTGCCATAACTTCGGGAGAATGTGATGCCACGATAAGTTGACACTCGGGATTGAGGTCGCGGATTGTCTCTACGAACTGCCGTTGCCAGTCTATATGCATCGATAGTTCCGGCTCGTCGATTATTATTGAACTTTGGCCAGCACTCATTGCTGCCAACAGAATTGCGATTAGATGTTTTTCGCCTGAAGAAAGAGCAGCGAGAGATAATGGCGAACCATCCTGCAATTGCAATTGCAATTCATTGCTGTTATTTAAAGCTATCTTTTTTCCAGCAGAAAATAGATTTGAAATTTTTTGCATGAAGAGTGTTGCTGGGACCATTGCCTTTTCGATTGCCTCCTCGAGTCGATTCAGGCTATCCACAATCAATCGAAAATTTTCTTCTGTCTCATACCGCTTGACAAACGAGGCTTTCGTACCAAGAGCGATTTCAGCAGCGGATTGACGTTTCCAAAACTTCTTAACTCGGTCATATGCAACGAGAGGATCTAATTTTGGTCCAGTTTTCTCTTCAATCTTGGGTGCCAAAGCATAGTTTGCGACAGTCCGAAGTCCTTCTTCTTGAATCGCTCTCACACGGGCAAGAACGTTAGAATAGTAACGAAGCCATGATTTATTCACGTTTTCAAAAAACAATGAATCAAGCTCCGCTTCAGTTAAAGGCTTTCCAGATGAGACTTTGTATGTATTACTTAAGTAAAGTCGGGTTGTTGGAAGAAAAGTATGCTTCCAACCACCTTTCTTCAATTTCAGCATGGGGGACAGCGTCCATTCTGCATCTACTGATCTTAAGAATTGGTGTGGGAATTCGCCGGAAGGAAAGGTCTCAATCCATTCAGCCATCGCTTCACTTTGACGGGAAGCCGCTGCAGATTTTCTGTCCCACACATGCTTAATAACCTGTTTATGTTCGACGGAGTAAATGTCGACCTCGGCTTTTTGCACCGGCAGGGCAAGCATTGTCGTTCCATTTAAAGACAAGGCTGCGTCTAAGATCTTAAGAACGGTAGTCTTGCCGCCGCCGTTATCTCCAAAAATAACATTAACATCCCGCTGTAAATCGAAAGAGATTGGCTTCTTCCTACCGAGAAGGCCGTAAATCTTAACGTGTGTAATATGCGCCATTGCCGTTGTACCCCAAGATGATGTTGCAGGACGTTACTATACCCTTTGCAAAAAGGAAACTCTACTAGTCAGAAAACGACCGTTTTCCAACACACATCCGTTAGCCTGGTTAAGTATGTCGAAAACATAGCCTTTACACATATCAACATGTTGGTATATATTCATTCCGTTTTCCAACATGTGAAGAGGCAAGGCTATGGCGGTTTTCGGGTACGGGCGGGTGTCAACAGCGGAGCAGACCGCTGACAATCAGCGTTTGGAAATCGAGCGCGCAGGCTACGTTGTTGAGTACTGGTTTGCTGACACCGTCAGCGGTAAGGCGCATGCAGCACAGCGGCAACATTTCAGCGATATGTTGGCGAAGTTGAGAAAGAATGACAAACTGGTGGTTTCGAAGCTGGACCGCCTCGGCCGGGACGCGCCAGACGTCCTTGCCACAATCAAGGCACTGGCGATGCTCGGGGTTGAGGTGATCGTCCTCCAGTTGGGGAAACTGGACTTGACTTCAGCTGCGGGCAAACTCATGCTAACTATGTTGGCTGCCGTGGCTGAGATGGAGCGAGACTTACTTGTTGAGCGCACCCAAGCGGGGTTGGCGCGTGCGAAATCTCAAGGTAAGGCTCTAGGCCGGCCGTCTAAGACCACTTCCCAACAGCGAGAACAGATTCGTGCCGCGCACACGCAGGGCCACACCATAAGTGGACTGGCGCGCGCGCATAGTGTTTCTCGGTCGACCATTCTGGCCATCCTTAACGAATAAATCGTACCGTATGCTGCCTGACATTCCCCCGATCAAACGCGAGATTACCAAAGCACTTCTTAAGTTCCTTTCCAATCGCATTCGTGAGCATATGGGGGTGATCGGAGAACTTCGAAGCTATTTCGTTAAAGAGGGGGGGCGAGTTGTCATCATCCGCGAAGACGGCTCTGTCGACGAAACGACCATGAACAAGGCTTCAGCCGAGCTGTCGCTCGACTACGCGGAAGTCCCTATGCTGACCCATGATGATGTGCTGGCCAAGCTAGATCAGATTGCGCAGCAGATGGCTTCACAGATGTCGCAGCGAGCGTTCGAGACGATAAACGAGGCTGTCGAAGCGGTCGGCAACACAGTGAATGCTGGAGGCCGACCACTCGGCCCGGACGCCTGCCTGGAAATCCTTGAGAAAATGCATTTGGATTTTAACGATGATGGCACGCATCGCGAGGTAACCGTGGTTGTGCATCCTGAATGCGGCAAAGACGCAATGGCCGCGTTTAGGCAGATGACCGAAGATCCAGAGTACAGCGGACGCTACAAGGCGCTAATCGAAAAGAAATGGAAGGAATGGTGTGATAGAGAGGCTGCTCGAAAATTGGTTGGATAGCGCAAGCGAGCGGACTTATCAAGCCGCCTTCGTGCACATGCTGAACGCCCAAGGTTACCGTGTGCTGCATAGCACTCGACACTGCGCTCTCGAGTATGGGAAGGACGTGATTGCCATTGACCCGGACGGCGTGCCCTGCGCCTTTCAACTTAAGGGAAACGGAGGCGGACGCCTCACACTCAACGGTTTTCGGGAAGTTCAAAGTCAACTTATCCAGTTACTGTCGCAGCCGATCATCTTCCCTGGCATCGATCCTAAAGCACCTCATCGAGCATTCCTGGTTTCGAACGGATATTACGATGAAGAAGTTCAACGAGCAGTGGATGACTTGAATCGAGGAGGGTATAGGTCCCAGCTCGAACTTCTGTCGCGTGGTGATCTGTTGGCTTGGGTTAAGGATAGTAATGTCCAAGTCTGGCCCAGCGAGCTTGTAAATATAAAAGGCTTACTGGAGATGGCGTTGCACGATGGGCGAGATCTTCTTCCACTGGGGCGACTTGCAAGTTTACTTGAAGAGATCCTGGCGTTGCGAGATACAGACAACGCCCTGCGCCAGGCCGAGCTATATCGCGCAGTCTCCAGTGCCGCACTGGTCACAGGCATCTGCCTGAATAACTTTGAAGACGCCGAGAACCATTTAGCAGTCGCATTCGCTTGGGTTCTCTTCTCGGTCAATGTAATTGGGGCGTGTACTCGGGCGGCACTACCTCCAAACGGGCGAGTCAAGGCGGCGCTTGATTTGGCTGATGAGGCAATCAAAGATGCCCTCGTGGCTCTGTTCGATGAAGCAAATGACAATCCAAGTCTTGTTGAAGGCGACCCTTTTGCAGACGTTGAATTGCAAAATTGGCGGAGATGCTTGCTCAATAGCCTTTTTTCGGCACTCTGCTATTTTCCCGATGAATCGGAGGAGGCTCGTCAACGTAAGAATTCCATCCGAGAATGGATAAAGTCTTCCACGGGAGCATACGTCTGGGGCGAAGGAGCCGTTCCAGCTTCGCTCATACACTGGTTCGCGTTGCGAGAGCTAACGGGCGACAACGATGCTTGGTTTGAGAAACAAGTTGGCGCGTTGCTCCGTTTAATAATGTCGTCTAACCAAATTAAGAGCGACCGTGCCTTACCAGTCCCGTACTACGATTTCGCTACGATCCTGCGCGCTAGACTTGGTCTTCTGCCAACGGACGAGTCAGTTGCTTTTCAAGCTGATAGCTTCGCGGGAAACTCGTTTATGGCAGAGGGGCTAATGCATTTATTAGCGGCCATGGGCGATAAAGAAGAGTGTGTAAGTGCGTGGGCTAATTTCACCCGCCTCGGGCATAAACGCTTCGTTCCGGATGTGGCTTGGCAGTACTGTCTACTTCACGCCGAGGGGGGCGTAGAAGAAACAAGGCAATACCGCTCAACTTACGAGTGGAGCCAATTGCTCGACGATGCTTGTAAAACGAACTGTACCTATCTGCCATCCGTGTTAAAAGATCGTCGCCACATACTGATGCTCTGGGTAATCATGTTTCCCTACCGAATGACTTCGGACATTGTGAGAGTACTTTTTTTAGAGGGTTAAGATGGGAGCGCAAAGACACCAGTTTGCGGTTGACCGAATAAGAAATTCGACTTGAAGCATGTTGGTATGGTCGTGGCTGTGAACTACAAAAGGGCTGTGCCGCTGAATGCCTATGTACACCCCGGGGGGGAGGTCGAAGCCATCCCCGCCTGCTCAGTGATCCATCGGTCGTCCCCTCAAAAATTTGCGCGTATAGAAAACGAAAAAAATTTTCGGGGTGCTTCGTGTTCGGGAATCGCTCCTATCGCTATTGCAATATTGGGGGGCGAATGCGCGGTAACGGTATACGACCCGCTGGGCAGGAAGCCGCGAGGAAGCGCGTCGCGTAGACGTTCACTCTAGGCTACATTGCCGGCATCAAGCACATCATCCGCCCCCAAGGACTGACGTCGTTTTTCCGCCCAATGCGCTCGGAGGTCGTTGCTGATGGGGCTAAAAATAAGGCAGCAGGTCGCAGCAGGAAGCAGATGGGATCGTCGAGCGGTCGTGCGTGCGTAGCGAACGCGGGCTATTCCTTATCGTGCTTCTCGATCATCGCGTTACAGAACATCATCGCGCCCTCGCGCAGGATGCGGAGCCTCGACATCCTCGGCACGTTCTCGCAGACCCAATTCATCTTGGCGTGTAGCTCGGCGTCCGGCTGGAAGTTCAGGCCCTTTGGTGGGTCAGTCGGGTTCTCCCATGGCTTTCGCTTGGCCTCTGCGGCTTGCGGAGCCGGCACAGGAGGCGTTTTTTCCGGCCCGACAGGAGCTAGGGCGAGTTCGCCCACTGGCGCGCCTCCTACGCCTTCTGGCGCCGCCCGATGCAGACCTATATGCCGTGCCACCCCATCGGATAGTGCTTGGGTGTCGACGGCCAATCCCTGGCCTGCTGGCGTGGAGATTGTGATTATTACTTTTTCATTCACCATAGTCATTGGCTAACACACTTTGCAAAACGTACATCAAGAATAAATATTCTTTTCATTGAGTGGAAATAAGTCTTTTATGGGGAAGATTGCCCGTGGAAAGAGGTTAATCTTACCCGGAAGATTGGCCTATGCCAATCAGTTCCCCTCACTCGAAAGAAGCTGCCCTTGTCGCGTTCGGCGCTGCTGTTCGCGTAGCGCGGACAGTCCGTGGCATTTCACAAGAAGAGTTGGCACATCGAAGCGGTATCGATCGCTCCTACCTCGGCGCTATCGAGCGGGGTGAGCAGAACTCGGGCTTGCTGCACCTTGTGCGGATGGCAACGGCTCTCGACACTACAGTGAGTGACCTGATGGCGAAGGCTGGGTTGTAGTGCAAATATTGCACTATGGTACTGCGTGAGATGGGATAAGATTGTGGCCGTCAAGAATTAAAGCGTCACACACATCCCTACATGATTGAAGACATCAAGAAAACCCTATGGGCTACAGCCGACAAGCTGCGCGCCAACATGGACGCCGCTGAGTACAAGCACATCGTGCTGGGCCTTATCTTCGTTAAATATATCTCCGACACGTTCCAGACCCGTCGCGATGAGCTGATGACGCGCTTTGCCGACCCCGCCGACGACTATTTTCTCCACGATGTCGACGCCGAGATGCTCGCCGATGAGCTAGAGGATCGCGACTATTACAAAGAGGTCAACGTATTCTGGGTGCCCGAGGCGGCACGCTGGGAGACATTGCGCTCCCAAGCTAAGCAAGCCGACATTGGCAAGCGCATCGACGATGCCCTCTCGCTAATCGAGGCCGAAAACCCGAAGCTGAAGGGGATTCTCGACAAGCGGTATGCTAGGGTACAGCTCCCGGACGGCAAGCTCGGTGAGTTGGTCGATCTGGTCTCGACCATTGGCTTTGGAGAGTCTGGCGACACGGCGAAAAATCATGCTCGCGATCTTCTGGGACAGGTATATGAATACTTCCTGGGACAGTTCGCCAGCGCGGAAGGCAAGCGCGGTGGCCAGTTCTACACGCCCGCGTCGATCGTCAAGACCTTGGTCGCGGTGCTGGCGCCACATCACGGCAAGGTGTACGACCCGTGCTGCGGTTCGGGCGGTATGTTCGTGCAGTCCGAGCGGTTCATTGAGGCGCATGGCGGCAAGATCGGCGATGTCTCGATCTACGGACAGGAAGCCAACCCTACGACGTGGCGACTGGCAGCGATGAATCTGGCGATTCGGGGCATCGACTTCAACCTTGGCAAGGAGCCGGCTGATACCTTTGTGCGCAATCAGCACGCCGATCTGCGCGCCGACTTCGTCCTTGCAAATCCGCCGTTCAACATATCGGACTGGTGGCATGGCAGCCTGGAAGGCGATCCGCGCTGGGTCTACGGCACGCCGCCACAAGGGAATGCCAACTACGCTTGGCTTCAGCATATGCTGTATCACCTGAAGCCCGCAGGTCGCGCGGGCATCGTGCTGGCAAACGGGTCAATGTCTTCAAACCAGAACAGCGAAGGCGACATCCGCCGCGCTATGGTCGATGCGGACAAAGTCGAGGTGATGATTGCGCTGCCGGGCCAGCTTTTCTTCAACACGCAAATACCTGCCTGCCTGTGGTTCTTAGTCAAGGAAAAGCGGTCCCGCCAAGGCGAGGTCTTGTTCATCGACGCCCGCAAACTGGGCAGCATGATCAGCCGCGTGCAGTGCGAATTCACTGAGGAGGTGATTGACAAGATCGCGGGTACTGTAGCGGCGTGGCGCGGCGAATCGGACGCGGGTGAATACCAGGATGTCGCTGGGTTCTGCCGCAGCGTCGCGTTGGCCGAGATTGCTGAGCATGGTCATGTGCTCACACCAGGTCGCTACGTCGGCGCCGAAGCGGTCGAGGAGGATGACGAGGCATTCGTAGAGAAGATGCAGAAGTTGACGGAGATGCTCGGCGAGCAGATGGCCAAGGGGGCAGAGCTGGATCAACTGATACGCCAGAAGCTGGGAGGACTGGGGTATGAGTTTTGAATGGCGCGAAGTGACGCTTGGAGACTTCGTTCGCCTACAACGGGGCCACGATCTGACTGCAAGCGAGCAAAAGGCCGGGACGATTCCAGTGATGGGGTCTGCCGGGCAAAATGGCACTCATAACGTAGCGAAGGCCGAAGGCCCCGGGGTCGTGATCGGGAGAAGTGGAGCATCCATGGGACGCGTACATGCATCAAAGGTTGCTTTTTGGCCGCATAATACGTGCCTCTACGTCACCGATTTTTTGGGCAACAACCCGCGTTTTGCATACCATGCGCTAAAGACACTCGACCTTGCGGCATATAATTCGGGGAGTGCGCAGCCATCGCTCAATCGCAACTACATTTACTCGATGCGACTTCGAGTGCCGCCAAGGTCTGAACAGGATCGAATCAGTGAACTCTTAGACGCACTCGACGACCGCATTGCACTCCTGCGCGAGACTAATACCACCCTCGAGGCAATCGCCCAAGCCCTCTTCCAGTCATGGTTCGTGGACTTCGATCCAGTGCGCGCCAAACAGGACGGGCGCGTGCCCGAGGGGATGGATGAATCAATGGCGGCCTTGTTTCCTAACAGTTTCGATGCATCGTCGCTTGGTTTATTGCCGAGCGGTTGGCTAGTGAATTCACTTGATGAAATCGCCACATATCTGAATGGATTGGCGTTGCAGAAATTTCCTCCGTCAGAGGATTCGTGGCTACCGGTTATCAAAATAGCACAACTCAGAAAAGGCGATACCCTAGGTGCTGATCGCGCGGGTCGCAATATCAAGCCGGAGTACATCGTACGGGATGGTGACGTATTATTCTCATGGTCAGGTAGTCTCGAAGTCGAGATCTGGTGCGGTGGTGAAGGCGCCCTAAACCAGCATTTGTTCAAGGTGACATCCGATCGATTTCCCAAGTGGTTCTATTACCTCTGGACTAAGCATCACCTGGAAAACTTCCGTCAAATCGCCGCAAGTAAGGCGACAACAATGGGGCACATCCAGCGTGCGCATTTGAGTCAAGCAAAAGTGACCGTTCCGTCCGACGAAGTTATCCGTGTCTGCGACGAGTTATTTGCCCCCCTTCTTGATCGTTCCATTTCCCTTATTCTCAAAGCCAGGAACCTGGCTGCCCTTCGCGATACTCTGCTCCCTCGTCTGATATCAGGCCAGTTGCGACTTCAGGAAGTGGACGAAATGCTGAAAGAAGCTGCCTAAAATCTGATCGATAGACTCACGGGCACACGGAGCCGATAAGTGACAGAAGACCAACTCGAACAAGAAACCCTAGCTTGGCTGATTGATACTGGCTACGGCCACGTCTACGGGCCGGACATCGCGCTTGACGGGAAGGCTCCGGAGCGCGCCAACTACACTCAGGTGGTGCTAATCGAGCGTCTGCGGGGCGCCATCGCTAAACTCAATCCTTCGGTCCCATCCGTTGCCCGCGAAGATGCATTGCAACAGGTGCTGAACTTGGACACTCCGGTGCTGTTGTCTGCAAATCGGTTTTTCCATCGCATCCTGGTTAGCGGCGTGCCCGTCGAGTACCAGCGCGACGGCGAGACCCGTGGCGATTTCGTTCGCTTGATCGACTTCACCGACGTAGCCGCAAACGAGTGGCTGGCGGTGAATCAGTTCTCGATCAAGGGGCCGAAGCATACCCGCCGCCCCGACATCATCTTGTTCGTCAATGGCCTGCCGCTCGTGCTCCTGGAACTGAAGAATCCGGCCGACGAGAACGCCGACATCTGGAAGGCGTACGACCAGATCGAGACCTACAAGGAGCAGATACCAGAGGTGTTCCAGTACAACGAGGTGCTGGTGATCGCGGACGGCACCGAGGCCCGCATGGGTTCGCTTTCCAGCAATGCCGAGCGGTACATGGCGTGGCGTACGATCGACGGCCTCGTGCTTGATCCGCTGGGGCAGTTCAATGAGCTTGAGACGCTCGTGCGCGGAGTTTTGGCGCCAGCCTACCTACTCGACTTTCTTCGCTTCTTCGTCCTGTTCGAAGATGACGGGACGCTGATTAAGAAGATCGCCGGCTATCACCAATTTCACGCGGTGCGTGCTGCAATCACGCAGGTAGTGGCGGCATCGCGCCCTGGGGGCACGCACAAAGGCGGCGTAGTGTGGCATACGCAAGGCTCGGGCAAGAGCATCACCATGACCTGCTTCGCGGCGCGCGTGATGCGCGAGACAGCGATGGAGAATCCGACTATCGTGGTGATCACCGACCGCAACGATCTCGATGGCCAGTTGTTCGGTGTGTTCTCGCTGTCGCAAGATCTGCTGCGCGAACAGCCGGTCCAAGCTCTGACTAGGCAGGACTTGCGCGCCAAGCTGGCCAACAGGCCATCGGGCGGTATCGTGTTCGCGACTATCCAAAAGTTCATGCCAGGCGAGGACGAAGACACTTTCCCACTCCTGTCCGACCGGCATAACATCGTCGTAATCGCCGACGAGGCACATCGAACCCAGTATGGCTTTGAAGCGAAGCTGAAGGCCCGCAAGATAAAGCCGGCTTCGCTCGGCACCGGAACGCCCCCGGCATCACTTGTGCGCGCGGAAGAGGCCCCAGCGCAGTACTTAGAGCGGTATCAGGTCGGCTATGCTCAGAATCTTCGGGATGCGCTCCCGAATGCGACCTTCGTCGCGTTCACTGGCACGCCCGTATCGAGCGAAGATCGCGACACACGGGCGGTCTTCGGCGATTACATCCACATCTATGACATGCAGCAGGCCCGCGACGATGGCGCGACGGTGGCGATCTACTACGAGTCGCGCTTGGCCAAGCTGGGGCTGAAAGAAGAATCGCTCGATGTCATCGACGACGAGGTGGAAGAGTTGGCGGAAGACGAGGAGGATGATCAGAAGGCGCTCCTCAAGAGTCGCTGGGCCGCGCTTGAAAAAGTTGTAGGTTCCGAGCCGCGCATCAAGCAGATTGCCGCCGACCTAGTCCAGCACTTCGAAGAGCGTGACAAGGCCCAGACGGGCAAGGCAATGGTAGTGGCCATGAGCCGGGACATCTGCGTGCACCTGTACAACGCGATCATTGACCTACGGCCCGCCTGGCACGACGACGATCCGGGAAAGGGCGTGATTAAAATCGTGATGACCGGCGCGGCCAGCGACAAGCCGCTGCTGCGCCCCCACATCTACTCGAAGCAGGTCAAGAAGCGCATAGAGAAGCGGTTCAAAGATCCAGACGATCCAATGCGACTGGTGATCGTAAGGGATATGTGGCTTACCGGCTTCGATGCGCCGTGCGTGCACACGATGTACGTGGACAAGCCGATGAAGGGTCACAATTTGATGCAGGCGATCGCGCGCGTTAACCGCGTGTTTCGCGACAAGCAGGGTGGGCTTGTGGTGGATTACATCGGCATCGCTAGCGACCTGAAACAGGCGCTCAAGGAGTACACAGCCAGCAATGGCCGAGGGCGTCCTACAGTCGATGCGCACGAGGCTTACGCCGTGCTGGAGGAGAAGTTGGATGTGTTGCGCGCCATGCTTCACAAAATCGACTATAGCGGCTTCCTGACTGGTGGGCACGGCATGCTGGCCAAGGTCGCGAACCATGTGCTCGGCCTGGAAGACGGCAAGAAGCGATTTGGCGATACGGCTCTCGCCATGTCAAAGGCGTTCACCCTGTGTTGCACGCTCGACGAGGCGAAGGCCGTACGTGACGAGGTTGCATTCTTCCAGGCGGTTAAGGTGATGCTGACCAAGAAGGACATCAGCGCCAAGAAGCGTACGGACGAAGAGCGCGACTTGGCCGTCAGGCAGATTATCGGCTCGGCGCTAGTGTCGAATGAGGTTGTGGACATCTTCAATGCGGCGGGTCTGGAGAAGCCGAACATCGGCATTCTCGATGATGACTTCCTCAGTGAGGTGCGCAACCTGCCTGAGCGCAATCTGGCCGTGGAGTTGCTGGAACGCCTGCTCGAAGGTGAAATCAAAGCTCGGTTCGCGACCAACGTCGTGCAGAACAACAAGTTTAGCGAGATGCTAACCAACGTCATTAAGCGTTACCAGAATCGGTCCATCGAGACGGCGCAGGTGATGGAAGAGCTGATCGCGATGGCGAAGAAATTCAGGGAGGAAGCCGAGCGGGGCGCTAAAGCCGGCCTGAACGCCGATGAATTGGCTTTCTACGATGCGCTCGCTGACAACGAGGACTCCGTGCGCGAGCTGGGGGATGAGACGCTCAAGAAGATCGCCCACGAGTTGGCTGACAGCCTGCGCAAGAATGCAAGCGTAGATTGGGCTGTGCGCGATAACGTGCGGGCCAAGCTCCGCCTGCTCGTAAAAAGAATCCTGCGCAAATATAAGTATCCGCCCGTGAAGGAGGAGGCAGCGGTTGCCTTGGTCATGCAGCAGGCGGAGACGCTGAGCGCCGAATGGGCGTAGGTCAGCCGTATGCTCTGACGCATCAAGCTGACGAATCAGTCTCCGCCCTTGTGCAGGTGGTCAATAATCTTCTGCATCAATCTGCCACGCCAATTTTTGTTGAAGTCTGGCAGCGTATAACGGAGCGAGGGCAGTGCCACTCGGCTGGCAATGCGATTGGCGTCGCCAGGGAGTTGGCTCTCAGCGGGATCGGTAACAGGCTGATGGGCATGTCCATCAACCGAAAGCCCCTTTTTCATGGCTGTTCTCCTACAGTTGCGGCAGTTTCAACTGCTTCTCGAGGCTCAGCCGGGGATTTTACTGCGGCCTGTTCCAGGATCCATGCCTCAATCTGATCGTGCCACTTGCGCAGCAGATCGAGAGGGCGTCGGCGGTAATGCTTTTCGGCCAAGGCGCTCGGCTTGTGGCCCATTATCTGCGCCGAAATGCCACTCGGCATCTCGACCCATTCGCACAAGGTGCCGAACGAGCGACGCAGGCCGTGCAACGAAACATGGGGCAGGCCCGCAACTGCTAAAGCCTTGGTGTGCGCAATACGTGGCTCAGCTAGTCTTCCGTCTTTTGCCGCGACGCTGCTGAAGACCCAGTCATTACGGCGTGGCAGGGACGCAAGAAGGTGTGATACGAATGGCGTAAGCGGGATCGTGCGCACGCCCTCAATCTTGTCTTTGATGCTGAGGCTCCGCCATTGGAAGTCGACATCAGCCCAACGCAAACCGGCAAGTTCTTCACGGCGCGCGCCGGTCAAAAGCAGGGCCTGAAGGTATGCGCTGATGACTGGATTTCCGATCTTCTGCACGGCAGCAAACCAAGCAGACAATTGCTCACGTTGCAAGCTGTCGCCTTCCTTGGTCTGCGCCTTCGGAAGTGCATCCCGCACAGTGCGTGCGCTGTATGCATCGGCGGGCACAATGTCGCGGTAGGCAGGGAAGTCAGCGGCCCAACGAATAAACGCACGTAGGAGTCGATAGCTCTGCGCCGTGTTAGTTGGGCGTGCCTTTGCCTCATGCTCCAGCCATGTCGAGATTCTCTGACCAGTAAGCTCGGCCAATGGAAGTTGCATCAAGGGGGCCATTGGCCCTGCTACAGTCTCTCCCTTCCCACGCTTTTTTTTCTCGCCGCCAGTTGCGGTCAACGTCGTGTGATTCTGCAGGTGCCCCGCGCTCCATTTTGATTTGCGCGCCTCGATATAGATGGGCCAGACCTCGCCCAGGGTTACGCTTTGCCGTCTGATCTCGGTCCGTGCAGTTTCTGCGGTTACCGCTTTAGCGTCGCGTTTGGCCTGTTCTTCGGCGAGTTCGTCGGCCTTCACCTGACGTGGGTCCTGTCCCCCGTCGACAATAACCTTGAGCCTGCGCGCTTCGTTCTGAGCGGCAAGCAACGTCCAGGTTTTTGGATCACCGATGGTAATGCGGATGACCTGCCCGTTCAGCTTGGCCTGGAAGATAAACGCCTTGGCACCGCCCGGCGATGCCCGGAGCCCCAAGCCTGGCGCCCCGGCGTCCCAGAGAAAGGCGGGGAGCTTGGCTGATTCACAGCGAAAATCTTCGATGCGTCCCGCCGTGAACTTGATTTTTGCCACTGTGTACTCTCCGCTAGTTGCTGTGTACCCCGTGTGTACCCCGGCGGGCAGTATATCAAGCAGTATGCATCAACACAACTTTTGCCGTGTAAAATCCTAACCCTTTGAATTTAAATGCCATGTCCATTCTGCTGAATCATGATCAACAGGCCTAAATGCCGAGTTGTTCAGCCTTCTAAGCTGAGGGTCGCTGGTTCGAACCCAGCTGGGCAGGCCAAGATTTCCTCTCCGCTAGCGAACGGTGCCACCGTAGCGTTCGTGTTAACGTCCATGCCGACAACTACCCCGTCGGATGACAGGAGGAGGAAGCATGCCGCCTTGCCGATTGCCCTGGTCCTGGTACGCCAGCGCTGGACGCGCCGCCCTGCTGGCGGCGCTGGCCATCCCGATCGCCGTCCCTGTGCAGGCCCAGCAGGCGCCCGCGGCCACACCAAGCGGCGAGGTGCTGTCGCTCAAGCTGCCGCCGGGCAGCAATCCGGCCACCGAAGCGAGCGGCAGCGTGCAATTCATCGGCACGGCCACCGTCCTGATCCGCTACGAGGGCTTCACCATCCTCACCGATCCGAATTTCCTGCACAAGGGCGACCACGTGCACCTGGGCTATGGCCTGACGGCCGAGCGCCTGACCAACCCGGCGATCGAACTCGACAAGCTGCCGCCGATCGATTTCGTGCTGCTCTCCCACTTGCATGAAGACCAATTCGACAAGCTGGTCCAGGAGAAGCTGGCCAAGGACACGCCCATCGTCACCACCAAGGAAGCCGCGGCCGCGCTCGAAAAACTCGGTTTCCGGCGCACCATCGGCCTGGGGAAATGGGATCAGCTCGAGGTCGAGAAGGGCGAATCGCGCCTGCGCCTCACCGCCGTGCCCGGACGCCATGGCAAGGCCGGCATGCAGCTCCTGCTGCCCTCCGTGATGGGTTCGGTGCTCGACTTCGGAGCGAATCCCGCCGCGCCGAGCTACCGCATGTACATCAGCGGCGACACCCTGGTGTACGACGACCTGAAGAACATTCCGCAGCACTTCCCCGGCATCGACCTGGCGCTGCTGCACCTGGGCGGCACCCGCATCCTTGGCGTGTTCAAGGTGACGATGGATGGCAAGGATGGCGTCGATCTGATGCAGATCATCCGGCCGCAGCGGGTCATCCCCATTCATTACGACGACTACGATGTGTTCAAGTCGCCGCTGGCGGACTTCGCGCGCGAGCTCAAGGCGGCCGGTCTGGACCAGCAGGTGACCTATCTGGCGCACGGCGAGACCTACACTTTTACTCCTCGCAAGCGCTAGGCGCCTGGATGGCGCCTTACTCCCGCTCTTCGGTGCGCGGCGCCATGGTGGCGTCGTCGTCGAAGGGCCAGCCGGTGTAGGGCGGCACGACGCGCTGGAATTCGTGCGGCATCACGATCGGCACCTGCAGGCACACGCTCTGGGTCGGCAGCACTTCCATCCAGTCGCGCACCAGCTCCTTGTAGGCGATGCCGACCGGGCGGATCTTGCGGTCCAGGTCGAACAGGCCCAGCTCGTTCACATTGCCGTTGTTCTCGCGCAGGGCCGTGTCCCAGTCGATCTGGTCGGTGAGGGAATACCAGGTAAAGCCCACCAGCGGCACGCCGTTGTTGCGTACGCGGAGCACATTGGCCCATTCCTTGCGCAGCCACTGCACGGCTTCGTCGCCGCGCGGACCCTGGGAGAGGTTGGTCTCGGTATGCATCACCGGCAGGCGATAGCGGTTGTAGTACTGGTGGGTGATGACGGCGTAGCCGAAGATCTCGCCGGCCGAGCGCGTCAGGCCGTCGGCCGAGACGTAGTGCTCGTTGGTCTGGTAATAATCGTTGCCCATGATGCAGTGGTGCTTCAGATTATTATTCAGGAAGAAGTGGTACTCATCGCGCGTCATGCCGTTGTCGAGCATGTACTCGTACATCTCGGAATCGACGCGCCGGCCATAGTTGAGGTCGAGCGAGAGGAAGCGCCGGGCATTGTAGAGCTCGGCCGGACCGATGGCCGCCGGGCTCTCGGCGTGGAAATATTCGGTCGATTCGCTCTGTATGAACAACGCGTCCGGACGCAGTTGCAGGATCGCACGCATGGCCAGGATATTGGCCTTGACCAAGTGCTTCATCGCCGTGATGAAGCTGCGGTCGGTCGTCATCTGCTCGTTCCACCAGCCGTACAGGGCGGAGAACAGGGCGCAGATCGACATCTCGTTGATCGGCGTGTACAGCTGCAGCCAGGGATAGCGCCGCGCGAAGGCGCCGGCATACTCGGCGAAGAGTTCCGGAAAATCCGGATTCTGGAAGTTGCCGATCCAGTCCGGCACGCCGAAGTGGCAGAGGTCGACGATGGAAGCGATATTACGCTGGCGCAGGTCGTTGAAGGCCAGGTCGGCGAATTCCCAGTCGTAGCGCTTGGGGCCGAGCCAGGTCCTGTGCAGCGGCGGACCGTAGCGCAACACTTTCAGGCCAAGTTCCTGGACCAGGTCGAAGTCGGTGCGCCAGTGTTTGTAGTGGCCGCATTTTTCGAGCTCATCCATCCGTACCCGACCATTCTGGATGGTTGGATTGCTGTTTTCGATACCCGTAGCAAAGATAAATCCTGGAGACATTCAACCCCCTTTCATCCGGAACGCGGCATTTCATTGTAGCCGGGATCGGATTTGCCGTTCCGAACCGTGCGCGCGTATTGAACTGCAGAGTGATAAGCTATGTAACACTTAGACAATATTTCCAACCGCCATCAGCATGTCCATGCCCATCGCGATTGCGGCGACTGTTCCGCGCGTCCCCGCCAGCCTGGCGCCGTCGAACCGCCGGCTGGCCGGAGGCTTGCTGGTGTCGCTGCTGCTGCATGCGCTGCTGTTGTCGCTGCAGTTCGGTATTCCCGGGCTGAGGGCGGGCGCGGGCAGGCCCTTGAGCATCGTGCTGGCGCCTGTGCCGGCGGCGGTGCAGCCCCTGCCGCCATTGCCTTCCGTGCCGGTGGCGCCGCCTGTCGAGACGCCGCTGCCACCGCCAGCGGCCAGCCTGCCTTTGCCGCCGCCGGCCGCGGTCCTGCCCGCGCCGACCCAGGCCGTGGCCAAGCCCCAGCCCAGTCAGCCGGCGCCGTCGCCCCCGCCGCACCGCGGCTTCACCTTGCGCGATCCGGCGCCCGCCTTGCCGGCCCCGCCGGCGCCCAAGCCGTCGCCACCTGCGCGACGCACCCTGCGCCGGCGCAGCCGTCCGCGCATCCAGCCGCCGAAGGAGACCATGCACACCGAGGTGATCGCGCGCGAGATCGGCGAGGATCCCGGCTTCGTCCTGCCGCAGCCCGAACTGCCCGCATTGACGGAGGTGCCGAAGGCGCCTGAAGACAGCACGCCGCCGGCGCCCCAGCTTGCGCGGCAGGCCGATGAAGACCAGACCGCGCAGGCACGCGCCGCGGCCGAGCGTGAGCTGGCGCAGCAGCGTGAGGCCGAGGAGGCGGCGCGGGTGGCCGAGCAGCAGCGCGCTGAGCAACAGCGCGCCGAGGAGCTCGCGCGGCAGCAGGTGGCCGAGCGGGAGCGAGCTGAGGAAATGGCGCGGCAGCAGGTGGCCGAACAGCGCCGCGCCGACGACCTGGCACGCCAGCAGGTGGCCGAGCAACGCCGGGCTGAAGAACTGGCGCGTCAGCAGCTGGCCGAACAGCAGCGTGCCCAGCAGTTGGCCGAGCAACGGCAGGCTGAAGAGGTGGCGCGGCAGCAATTGGCCGAGCAACGCCGCGTTGAGGAATTCTCACGTCGACAATTGGCTGAGCAGCAGCGCGCACAGCAGCTGGCCGAGCAACGCCGCGCCGAGGAACTCGCACGTCAGCAGCTGGCGGAACAGCAACGGGCCCAGCAGCTCGCCGACCAGCGCCAGGCCGAGGAGCGCGCCCAGCAGGCCGCCGCGCGCCAGCGCGCCGAGGAACTGGCGCGCCAGCAGGCGGCGGAAGCCGAAGCCGCGCGCCGGCTGGCCCGTCAGGACGCGCTGCCCGGCCCGGCGGCTGCCAATCCGGGCAATGCGCTTGCACGTGGCGAGCGCGGTACCGGCGACGGTCTCGACCTGGGCGCCGGGCGGGGCGCCGGCACGGGATCGCGCGGGCTGCCGGGCAAGGATTTCGGTTCGCGCGCCCGCGAGCTGCTGCGTGGTATCGACGTCGCGAAAGCCGTTCCGCCGGCCATGCGCGCCGCCGAACAGGCCCGGCAGGCGGTGCGGCGCGCCCTGGCCGATGCCGCACGCCGCGACGTGCCGCTGCGCCTCTACCTGGACAGCGTGCGCCAGAAGATCGAGCGCAACGCCATCGTCAGCCAGATCCAGCTGTCCAGCGGAACCGTGCATACGGATCCGGTGGTCAGCATCGCGATCCGCAGCGACGGCAGCGTCGAGGACGTCACCATCCTCCGCTCCAGCGGGCGTCCGGACATCGACGACGTGGTGCGCCGCATCGTCAGCCTGAACGCGCGCTACTCGGCCTTCCCGGCCAACGTGGCGGCGAACTACGACGTGATCGAATTGCGCCGGATCTGGACCTTCGCCGAAGTGCTGCGCCTGGTCGAGGAGGTGCGCTGAGCCCCGTCGCGGGGACACTGTTGACCTAAGCCTGCCGTTTGACGTGCGCCAAAGCCATTCCGGGTAGGGGGCTTACCCTGATTCTGATCGCCAGAGGCTGGCAGCACATTTCGACAGGCAACACATGAACGCTTCCAATACGCAATTTCTGGCACGAGTCCTCAGCTTCGTGCTGGCGTCGGCTTTTGTTCTCGTCCTTGCGGGCTGTGCACCCACCATCCATTTCCGCTCGCAGGACCAGGCCGGTGCGGACGAGCCCGCACCACCGACGGAAATGATCACCGAGAAGCTGATCGCCGCCGAGCGCCAGCAGCATCGGGAGGAAGCCAATTTCGAACTCGAGAAGCTGCTGGTGCCCAATCCGCCGCCGTATGCCATCGGCAGCGGGGACGTGCTGTCCATCGTGGTATGGGACCATCCCGAGCTGGCAGGCAATGCCATGAGCCCCGGCAACATCCTGCCCGATCCCAGCGGCGCCAATTCCTCGCCGCCGGGCTTCGTCGTCGATCACCAGGGCCGCATCCAGTACCCGCTGATCGGCATGGTCGGCGTCGAGGGGCTGACCGAGGAGCAGGCGCGCGCACTGTTGACCACCAGGCTGGCGAAGTACCTCGCCAATCCGAACGTCACGCTGCGGGTCCAGTCCTTCCGCAGCAAGCGCGTGTACATCGACGGCGAGGTCAAGTCGCCGGGCCTGCAGGCCATCAACGATATCCCGATGACCCTGGTCGAGGCGATCAACCGTTCCGGCGGCCTGCTGCCGAGCGCCGATCAGAGCCGCATCGTGCTGGAGCGCGGCGAGCAGCGCTACCGGATCAACCTGCGCGACCTGGTACAGAAAGGCATCAATCCCGGCAGCGTGATGCTGGCCCCGGGCGACGTCGTGCGCGTGCATTCGCGCGACGAGAGCAAGGTCTTCGTCTCCGGCGAAGTCCTGACCCCGAAGGCGCTGACGATGCACGACGGCCGCCTCACCCTCAACGAAGCGCTCGGCGAGAGCGGCGGCATCAGCCCGCTGAGCGGCGACGCGCGCCAGGTCTACGTGGTACGAAAGACGCCCGAACGCACGCGCGTGTTCCAGCTCGACGCCCGCGTGGCCGGCTCGCTGGCGATGGCCGAATCCTTCGAGCTGCAGCCGAAGGACATCGTCTATGTGGCCGCCACCCCGCTGGCCAACTGGAACCGCAACCTCAGCCTGCTGATCCCCGGCGCGCTGACCTCCGCCGTGAGCGCGACCAACCGCCCCTGATCCGGCAGCCCCGTCAATGCATGGAGCACGACCATGAGTAATGCAAGCGAGCAGCACGCCCTGACCCATGTCGCCCCTCGTCCGCCGATTGTCGGGGTGCCTTTCGACCCGGGCGCGGTCGAGGGGCCGCATGATGAATCCTCCATCGATCTCAAGAGCTATTTGCGCACGCTGTACGAGAACCGCGGGCTGATCGGCGGGATCACCGCCGTCATCACCCTCGGGGCAGTGCTGTATGCACTGGTCGCCAAGCCGGTGTTCGAGACCAATATGATGATCCACGTGGAGGAGGAAAGCCCGAACGCGTCGAAGAATATCCTGAGCGAAGCCTCGTCGCTGTTCGAGACCAAGAAGGCGGCGATCGCCGAGATGGAGCTGCTGCGCTCGCGCATGGTGGTGTCGCGCGCGGTCGACAACCTGCAGCTGTATATCGACGTCCGCCCAAAATACTTCCCGATCGCGGGCTTCTGGTTCGCCAACCAGAAGGGCGGCGGATTGTCGGAACCCGGGCTGTTCGGCTATGGCGGCTATGTCTGGGGTGCCGAGAAGGCCGAGGTGTCGCTGTTCGAAGTGCCGGACGTCTGGCTGGGGCGCGAGTTCACCCTGACGGCGCTGGGCAACCAGCGCTTCCGTTTTTTCGGCGGCGGCCAGCGCATCGTCTTCGACGGCAATGTTGGCTTGCGCTAGCCGAGTCCGATGATGCCGATCACGGCCGCGCGCTTGCCCAGCCGCTCGGTCAGCTGTTCGAGATATGCCGGTTTGCTTTCATCACGCATGAGTGTCCTCGCCAAACGTTAAATTAGATACGGAACGGCACGAATTTTCGGATCAGGCCCAGGCGCGGCGCGGCGGGCGCGGGTGTGGCCGCCGGCGCGGCCGGGGCCAGTTGCGGGGTGTATTCGGTGACGATGGCCTTGACCATCGACTCGATCATGGCGCGTTCGTGGGTCTCGCAAGCCATCATCAGGCAGGTGATGAAGGTCTCGAGCACGCTCGGGTGAAGGGCGTTTTCCTTCATGCGCATGATGCGCGGGTGGTCGCTGGGGAAGATCACGCCGTCGGTCAGCAGCTCCTCGTGCAGCTTCTCGCCCGGGAACAGGCCGACGTAGCGGATCTCGATGTCGCCGCCAGGGTTCTGGACGCTCTTCTCGGTCAGGCCGTGCAGGGCGATCATGGTGCGCGCCAGGTCGACGATGCGCACCGGTTCGCCCATGTCGAGCACGAACACGTCGCCGCCCTTGGCCATCGCGCCGGCCTGGATCACCAGCTGGGCGGCCTCGGGGATCAGCATGAAGTAGCGCGACACTTCCGGGTGGGTGATGGTCAGCGGACCGCCGCGTGCGATCTGGCGCCTGG
>NZ_JBFRFV010000016.1:0-131613 GCF_052115005.1 Massilia sp. 2TAF26 | reverse complement strand
GGCCACGGCCAGCCGGCCGGAGCGGCAGCGGCGGCAGCGGCAGCCGCTCCGGCGCCGGCGGGCGCGCGGCCGGGGCGGAGGGGGGGACAAAGCAGCGACCGCGTCACCGTGTTCGTCGACCCCTACCGTGCCACGGTGCTCGGCAGCCAGCGCGACCAGGACCGCTTCAGTGAATGGGCGCGGGGCCTGCATTCGCGCCTGCTGCAGGGCGAGTCGCTGCGCTGGATGATCGAACTGGCGGCCAGCTGGATGCTGGTGATGCTGCTGACCGGCGTGGTCCTGTGGTGGCCGCGACCCGGCCAGCCGGGCCTGCCGCGTGCCTCGGCGCGCGGGCGCGCCGGCTGGCGCCAGTGGCATGCCTTCCTCGGCACCCTGCTGAGCGTGCTGAGCCTGGCGATGGTCCTGACCGGCCTCACCTGGAGCAAATACGCCGGCGACAACGTGCGGACCCTGCGCGACTGGGCCGGACAGGCCGGGCCGCGGGTGCCGGAGCGCCTGCATTCGATGCCCCAGGACCGGCCGCAGATGAATTTCCAGCAGGCCTGGGACCGTAGCCGCGCCCTGGTGCCGGGCGTGACGCCGTCCTTGATGCCGCCGCGCGGCCCGCATGGGGTCTGGCGCGTGGCCTCGGCCGACAGGCGCCATCCGGCCAGCCGTTTCGACCTGGTGCTGAACGGCTATGACGGCCAGGCGCTGTACTACGCGGGCTGGGACCGGCAGACGGCCTTCGGCAAGGCCACCACGGTCGGCATCCCCTTCCACCGCGGCGAGCTGGGCATCTGGAACCAGGTGCTGCTGTGCGTGTTCGCGGCCGGGGTGCTGTTCTCGCTGGTGTCGGGCTGGGCGATGTTCTTCAAGCGGCGCCGCGCCGGCCTGGCCGGCCTGCCGGCACTGCTGCCGGGCGCCTGGCGCTCGGCGTCCCCTGCCGCCGTCGCGCTCGCGATCGGCCTGTGCGCGCTGATGCCGCTGCTGGCCCTGAGCGCGGCCGGGCTGGCGGCACTGGAAGCGGCGCTGGCCTGGCGCCGCCGGCGGGAAGGACTGGCCGCCGCCTGAGCCGTCCGAGCCGCTTCAGGCGTGGGCCGGGACCTGGCTGTGGCCGAGGCGCAGCATCGCATAGGTGCCGCGCCCGGCTTCCTTGGCGGTATACAGGGCGCGGTCGGCGGCGTCGAGCAGGCGGCTCGGCGACAGCTCCGGCTGTTCCGCCAGCGCCGCCCCGATCGAGGTGCCGACCTGCAGGATCAGCGTGCCCACTTCGAAGGGGGCGCGCATCGCCGTGAGGATCTTGCGGGCCACCAGTTCGACGTCGGCCTCGCCGGCCACCTCGTTCAGCAGCACCGTGAATTCGTCGCCGGCCAGGCGCGAGACCAGGTCGGAGCTGCGCACTGCGCCGCCCAGGCGGCGCGCGAACTCCACCAGCACGGCGTCGCCGACGGCATGGCCATAGCGGTCGTTGATCTGCTTGAAGTGGTCGACGTCCAGGTAGAGCAGGGCGGTGCCGCGGCCCGGCCGGGGCGCGCGCTCCGCATCCTGCAGGGCGGCCTGGAAGCGGCGCCGGTTCGGCAGGCCGGTCAGGGTGTCGGTATGGGCCAGCGCGTGCAGGCTGCGCTCGTGCATGCGCGAGGCGGTGGCGTCCGTGGTCAGCACGTAGACGCCGGTCACGGCACCGTCGCGCAGCTGCGGCAGGAAGGTCGTGTGGGCGATCCGCATCTGCTTCTTGCGCACGATCTCGTGCTCGCACTGCGAGGCCTGGCCGCGCCAGGCCTGTTCCAGCGCCGCCGCCTGGGGCGCGAGGTAGTCGGCGCCGAAGGCTTCTTCCATGGTCTTGCCGAGGATCTCGCCGGCGGGCTTGCCCAGCCAGGACTGGTGCACGGCGTTGGCGAACACGTAGCGGCGCTCGCTGTCGAGGTGGGCGATCAGCACCGGCACGTTGTCGGTGATGGTGCGCAGCCTCTCCTCGCTCTCGGCCAGGCGCAGCTCGCTGGTCTTGCGCTCGGTGATGTCGAAGGCCATCGCGTAGAAGCCGTCCGGCTGCCCGCCCGCGGTACGCTGGGGGACCAGGCAGCACTGGAAATGCTGGGCCCGGGCGTCGCTGCCGGACACGAATTCGAAGAAAACCCGCTCGCCGGCCGCCACCCGTTCGATCCAGGGGACCAGTCGCGCGTAGTCCTCGGGACGGTAGGCGCTGGACACGTGGCGCCCGAGCAGCTCGTCGGCGCGCTTGCCGTACATCTTGAGCGCGTAATCGTTCAGGAAGACGAACTCGCCGGCCGCGTTCAGCTTGCCGATCATGGCCGGCAGGTTCTCGGTGATGGCGCGCAGGCGGCGCTCGTTGGTTTCGAGCTGCGCGCGCGAGGCATTCGCTTCGGTGACGTCCTTCATCACCACCACCGCGCCCAGCGGACGGCCGGAGGCGCTGCGCAGCGGCCGGCCGCTGACCAGCACGGTGTGCGGCGGACCGTCCGTGCGCGCGATGACGACGGCCTCGTCGCGCACCGTCTCGCCGGTCAGGGCGCGCGCCAGCGGCACCTCGTCCATCGCCAGCGGGGTGCGGCCGTCGGCATGGCACAGCGCGTAGTGTTGCGCCCACTCGGCCGGCGCGATGGCCTTCATGTCGCGTCCGAGGATGCCGCGCGCCGCGCGGTTGAACAACGCCAGGTTGCCGACCGCGTCGCACAGCACCACGCCGACGTCGATCGATTCCAGCACGGCGTCCACCAGTTCCTGCTTTTCCTCAAGCTGCTGGCGGGTGCGGATGCGTTCCGAGATGTCGTTGATGAAGGCGCCGACGCAGCGCTTGCCCTTCCACTCGTAGCTGCTGATGGTCATCTCGATCATGATCTGGCGGCCGCTCGCGGTCAGCGCCGGCAGTTCGAGCTTACGGTCCAGCATGGCGGCTTCGCCGGTGGCGTGCCAGCGCCGCATGCCGGCGTCGTGCAGTGCGCGCAGCGGGGGCGGCACCAGCAGCTCGGACAGGCTGCGGCCGAGGGCCTCGGCGCGGGGCCAGCCGAAGATCCGTTCGGCCGAGGCATTCCATTCGATGACGCGGCCTTCGGCATCGGCCCCGACGAAGCCGCTCCAGGAGGCGGCGACGATGGTGCGGTTCCAGTCCTCGCTGTGCTGCAGCGAAACCTCGACCGCCTTGCGGTGGGCGATCTCCTGCGACAGTTCGGCCAGCTTGCCTTCGAGTTCGGCGGTGCGCTCGGCCACCCGCTGCTCGAGCTGGGTGTTCAGCGCCTTCTGGGCCTGCTCGGCCATCAGGCGGGCGGTGACGGTCTTCACATGGTTCAGCTCGGCCTCGGCCAGCTCGGCGAGGTCGCGCAAGGCCTGGCGCTGCTCTTCCGTAAACACGCGCGGCGCCGAGTCGGCAATGCACAGGGTGCCGACCGGCTGGCCGTTGCTATGCAGGGGCTGGCTGGCGTAGAAGCGGATGTGCGGCGCCCCGGTCACCATGGGATTGGCGGCGAAGCGCGGATCGGCGGCTGCATCTTCGATCACCAGCATCTCGTCCAGGGTCACCGTATGGCTGCAGAAGGCGACCGCGCGCGGCGTCTCGGAGGCCTCGATGCCGCAGCGCGCCTTGAACCACTGGCGGGTGCCGTCGACCAGCGAGATCGCCGCTGCCGGGACCCCGAAGGTCATTGCGGCCAGTCGCGTGAAACGGTCGAAACGCTGCTCCGCCGGCGTGTCGAGGACATGCAGCGAATCGAGTGCGTTGAGTCGGTCTTGTTCGGAAGAAGTGATCGGGTGGGGCATGGCCGCTCCAGGAATCCGGATGGACAACGGCGGGGTAGGGGCCGGGACGTCATCGGCGCCGGGGACGGGGGCAACCGATGAGCACATCCTATCATGCGTTCCGCATGGAAACTATTTCCGCGTAGATACTCATGGCGGAGTGTTGCGCGCCAGCCTTGACCTTTCGGCATTACCCCCACAGCCGCTCGCCGCCCAGCTCCAGCTGGGTCAGGTAGAGGCGCAGGTCGAATTCGAACTGGTGGTAATCCGGTTCCATCCAGCAGCACAGCTTGTAGAAGGCCTTGTCGTGCTGCTTTTCCTTCAGGTGGGCCAGTTCGTGCACGACGATCATGCGCAGGAACTCGGGCGGCGCATCGCGGAACACGCTGCCGATGCGGATCTCGTGCTTGGCTTTCAGCTTGCTGCCCTGGACGCGGGAGATGGCGGTGTGCAGGCCGAGGGCTTGCTGGACGATGCCGATCTTGCTGTCGAAGCCGACCTTGGCGACCGGTTCGGCGTTGCGCAGGTATTCATCCTTCAGGTCCTGCACATAGCCGTAGAGGGCCTTGTCGGTGCGTACCGCGTGGGCTTGCGGATAGCGACGCAACAGGTGCTCGCCCAGGCGGCCCTCGGCCAGCAGGCGGTGGACCTGGTCGAGCAGGTGGGCGGGATAGGCCTTGAGGTATTTAAGGGTATTCGGGTCGGACATGGGCTACGCACTCTAGCACAGGATGAGACAGCCGGAGTGCTCAGCCGCTTGGCGTGATCGTTGAAGAATGGGGCCGGTGAAGATCAACCGGTAAAGGGAGTCGCCGCGCCCGATGCCGGCGGCGCGACGGATGCAATCATTCCCTGGTCAGGTAAGGAGCCTGGCGATGCCGCTTTCCTTATCTTATTCCGCCTTGCCGCCCTGGCGGTTGCCTCCCTTGGCGGCGGCCGCGGCGCGGTTGGCCGATTGCCGGCTTTCTCCGCCCTTGCGGCCGATGTCGGCCATGTGGGCGCGGTTGCGGCTGACCACTTCCCCGCCTTTCTGACCTGCGCGGCGCGCTTCCTCCGAGTCGAACTCGTGCGCCGTTCCCTTCTGGTGGGCGGCCTGGCCGCCCTTGCTGGCGATTTGGCGCTGCTGGTTCTGGTCCATCGCAGCGAAACCGCGCTTGGCAGGCTGGCTTTTCTGCTCGTTGCCGCCCGAGCTCGCGCTCTTGCCGCCGTCCTTGCTTGTCGCCATATCGATCTCCTTGTGCCTGTCGGTGAACAATCAAACCCGAGCGTCACGGATGCGCTCGTGCGTTTAGAGAGGCGGGGGAGGCAATAGTTCCGGCCGATGGCGACGGCAATGGCGCGTTTCAGGCGTCGGCGATCTTCAGCACCAGTTTTCCGAAGTTCTTCCCTTCGAACAGCATCAAGAGCGCGGCCGGGAAGTTCTCGAGGCCGTCGACCACGTGCTCGCGGTGCTTGACGCTGCCCTCCCGCAGCCATTGGGCCAGGCAGGCCACACCTTCAGGATAGCGCGGGGAGAAATCGAACACCACCATGCCCTCCATGCGCGCGCGGTTCACCAGCAGCGACAGGTAATTCGCCGGGCCGCGCACGGGCGTGGTGTTGTTGTACTGCGAGATCGCGCCGCAGATCACGATCCGCGCCTTCAGGTTGATGCGGGTAAGGACGGCGTCCAGGATCTCGCCGCCGACGTTGTCGAAATAGACGTCCACGCCGTCCGGGCAATGCTGCTTCAGGCCCGGGCCGATCGGCCCCTCCTTGTAGTCGATGCAGGCGTCGAAGCCGAGTTCCTCGACCACGAAGCGGCATTTGTCGGCGCCGCCGGCGATGCCCACCACGCGGCAGCCCAGGTGTTTCGCGATCTGCCCGACCGTGGCCCCGACCGCGCCGGCGGCGGCCGATACCAGCACCGTCTCGCCGGCTTTCGGCTGGCCGATGTCGAGCAGGCCGAAGTAGGCGGTCATGCCCGGCATGCCGAGCACGTTCAGCCAGGCCGGCAGCGGCGCCAGGCCGGGGTCGATCTTCGCCAGGCCGCCCTGGTCGTCGGCTTGGCCGGTCCAGAAGCGCTGCACGCCGAAGGGGCCGCTGACGTGGTCGCCCGCTTTGAAGCGCGGCGAACGCGATTCCGTCACCACGCCCACCGCGCCGGCGCGCATCACCTCGCCGATCGCCACCGGGCGGATATACGACTTCCCTTCGTTCATCCAGCCGCGCATGGCCGGATCGAGCGACAGGTACAGCACCTTCACGCGCACCTGGCCGTCTTCCAGCGGCGCCAGGGCTTCTTCGGTGAGCTGCCAGTTCTCCGCGGTCGGCATGCCGACGGGGCGGGAGGCCAGGCGGAATTGCTGGTTGGTTTGGGTGGACATGGGGGTCTCCTTGTTTGACATGTTGGCTTGTCAACTATAGCGGAACGAGGTGCGAATGTCGCGTACATGCTCATCCTGCAACTCATGCGACAATGCTCCGACCGTCCTCATCCTCCACGACCTTCCAAGACCATGAAGCACCCCGAATTCATCCTGACCCTGTCCTGCCTGGACCAGCGCGGCATCGTCCTGCGCGTGTCCGGCTTCCTGGCCGAGCACGGCTGCAACATCATCGATTCCGACCAGTTCGGCGACCCGGAATCGAAGCTGTTCTTCATGCGCATCCACTTCGCGCTGGAAGATCCGAACGTCGCGGAGGCCACCCTGCGCGCCGGCTTCGACGCCCTGTGCGCCCACCTGAATGCTGCCGGCCAGCTGCACGACGCCGCGCGCAAGCCGCGCGTGCTGATCATGGTCTCGAAGATCGGCCACTGCCTGAACGACCTGCTGTTCCGCTACCGCAGCGGGCTGCTGCCGGTGGAGATTCCGGCCATCGTCTCGAACCACATGGACTTCTACCAGCTCGCGGCCAGTTACAATATCCCCTTTCACCACTTGCCGCTCGAGGCCGGCGCCAGCGAAGCCGACAAGCTGGCGCAGGAAAGCCGCATCATCGAGCTGCTGGACCGGCACCAGATCGACCTGGTCGTGCTGGCGCGCTACATGCAGATCCTGTCGCCGGGACTGTGCGAAGCCTTGAAGGGGAGGGCGATCAATATTCACCACTCCTTCCTGCCCAGCTTCAAGGGCGCGCGCCCGTATGCCCAGGCGCACCGGCGCGGCGTCAAGCTGATCGGCGCGACGGCCCACTTCGTCACGGGCGACCTGGACGAAGGGCCGATCATCGAGCAGGACGTCGAGCGGGTCGACCACGCGATGAGCGTCGAGGCCCTGACGGCGATCGGGCGCGACGTCGAAAGCGTGGTGCTGGCGCGCGCGGTCAAGTGGTTCGTGGAACACCGCATCCTGCTGAACGGCGACAAGACCGTCGTGTTCAGCTGATTACACTGAAAGACAGAAGAACCAGATGGCCCTGAAAGCAACGATCTACAAGGCAGACCTGAGCATCGCGGACATGGACCGCAATTACTACCAGGAGCATGCGCTCACCATTGCGCGCCATCCGTCCGAGACCGACGAGCGGGTGATGATCCGCCTGCTCGCCTTCGCCCTGCACGCCGACGAGGCGCTTACCTTCGGCAAGGACCTGTTCGACGTCGAGGAGCCGGCCCTGTGGCTGAAGGACCTGACCGGCGCGATCCAGACCTGGATCGAGGTCGGCCAGCCGGACGAACGCCGCATGATGAAGGCCAGCGGCCGCGCCGAGCACGTGGTCGTGTACAGCTTCAGCGCCGTCAGCCACATCTGGTTCAAGCAGGTGGCGAAACAGATCGACCGCGCCCGCAACATTACCATCGTCAACATCGCGGCCGAGACCGCCGCAGCGCTGGAGCGCATGTGCAAGCGCAATATGCAGCTGCAGTGCACGATCCAGGACGGCCAGGTATGGCTGACCGACGGCCTTGAGACCGTGCAGGTCGAACGCGATACACTGCTTTCAGAACGCAATTATTGATCGAACAGGCGGAATATGAACCGACGTCTTCTCGCGCTGGCCCTGGCCAGCCTCGTCTCCCTGCCGGCGCTGGCCCAGGTCAGCGTCAGCGAACCGTGGATCCGCGCCACCGTGCCCCGGGCCAAGGTGGCCGGCGCCTTCATGCAGCTGAAGTCCGCGAAACCGGTGAAGCTGGTGGAAGTGAAGAGCCCGGTCGCCGGCCGGGTCGAGCTGCACCAGATGGCGATGGAAGGCCAGACCATGCGCATGCGCCAGGTCGAGTCCATCGACCTGCCTGCCGGTCAGGTGGTGAACCTGGCATCCGGCGGCTACCACCTGATGCTGTTCGACCTGAAGCAGCAGCTCAAGGAAGGCGAGCAGGTGCCGCTGACCCTGACCGTGGTCGACGCCGCCGGCAAGCGCGAGAACATCGCGCTGTCGGTACCGGTCAAGCCGCTGGCCTATACGGCGCCGCCAGCTCATTAATTCGTAGGTGGGCACGGCGTGCCCACCTACGCGATCAGCGAGGCGCCGGGCCGAGACGGCGCGCGCCGCCGGAGCCGACCACGGACTTGCTGACCTGCGGGTCGCCGTAGTAATTGACGTCGCCGGAACCGGCCACCGTCATGCTCAGGCTGTCGCGCACCCACAGGGTCGCGTCGCCCGAGCCGGCCACCGTCACGCTGGCCCTGTCGACGCGCACCCGCGTCATGTCGATGGTGCCGGAGCCGCCGATCGAGGCCGACAGGCTGCGCGCGCCGCCCTCGATCACCTTCAGGTCGCCGCTGCCGCCCAGGTTGACGTCGATCGATTCTCCCTCGGCCTTGCCGACCTTGATGCTGCCCGAGCCGCCGACGTCGAAACGCACCCGCTTGCCGGCGACACGGTCGGCATCGATATTGCCGGAGCCGGCCAGCGCCAGGCGGTCCAGCTCGCGCGCCTGCACCACGATCTTCAGGTTGCGGGTCTTGAGGTTGACCTTGCGCTTGCTGCGGATCTTCAGGGTGCCGTCCTCGACCACGGTTTCGATCAGCGGCAGCAGGTTCTCGTCGGTTTCGATGCTGAGGCCTTCGCTGTTGCCGGTGCGGATTTCCACATCGCCCGGCAAGGCCATCGCGAGGCCGTTGAAGTGGCCGATGTTGCGCGCCTGGCGCACGATCTTGCCGTTGCCCTGCACCTGTTCGCTGCGGCCGAAGCTCCATTCGGCCAGTGCCGGCACGCTCGCCGTGCCGGCCGCGAGGGCGAGGGCGCAGGCGGCCAGCAGGCGGCGGCGGTTCGGCGAAGTCGGGGTCTGGGTCATGTTTCCTCCTTGCTTATTGTTGTCGGTGATCGATGGGTGCATCTTAGACAAGCCCGCCAGGGAGCGCGGGCGCTTTGCGACGAACTGCACGGCCGGCGGGCCGGATTGCGGATAGGCGGAACAGGCGGCGCGAATGCAGGGGCCGCTTCATCGCGCCGCCGCCACCGCGCAGGCCAGGCATATGGCGAAGACGACGAGGCTGGCCCGGTCGGTGCTGACGTAGAGGACCGGATCCTCGTTGACCTTGCCGCGGTAGGCCAGGATCCACAGGCGCCCGAGCCACAGCACCAGCAGCGGCAGGATCGCCAGCAGCCAGGTGCGGTGCGGGTAGAGCGCAATCACGTTGCTCGAATTGAAGTAGAGCAGGACGATCAGGACCGACAGGAAGGCGCTGTTGATGCCCATGATGCCGACCGCCGCTTTGTCGGCGGTGGTATAGCCGCGTCCCCGCGTCTTTTCGCGCCCCGCGCGCTTCAGGTTGAACAGTTCGCTGTAGCGCTTCAGCAGCGCCAGGCTCAGGAAGAGGAAGAAGGAAAAGGCGATCAGCCAGAAGGAGGGCGCGATGCCGGTGGCGGCGCTGCCGCCCAGCACGCGCAGGCTGTACAGGATCGCCAGCGCGATGATGTCGACCATCATCAGGCGCTTCAGCCAGGTCGAGTAGGCCAGGGTGCTGACGAAATACAGGCCGGCGACGGCGGCCAGCACCGGGTGGAAGACAATCGCCAGGCCGAGGCCGGCCAGCGCCAGCACCAGGCTGGCGCACAGGGCCAGTGGGATGCCCAGGGCGCCGGATGCGATCGGGCGGGCGTGCTTGGTCGGGTGCAGGCGGTCGTCGTGGGCGTCCAGGCTGTCGTTCAGCAGGTAGGCACTGGAGGCGCACAGCGAGAAGGCGGCGAAGGCGACCGCCGATGCGGCCAGCGCCGGCAGGCCGAGTTCATGGCCGGCCAGCATGGGCACGAAGACCAGCAGGTTCTTCAGCCACTGGCGCGGACGCAGGGCGCGCAGCAGGGCGCGGGCGCTACCGCCGCGCCGGCCGGTGGCCGCGTGGGAGGCATCGACGATGTCGTAATCGTGAAGGCCGGCGCGCCTGCCCGGCGCTTCCGCCAGCACCAGGTCGAACAGGCCGAGGTGGGCCGCCACGCGGCGCGCGAAGGGCGGGCTGGCGCCGGCCGCGAGGACGATGCGGCGTCCGCAGGCGCGTTCGGCGGCCAGGTGCGCCAGCAGGGCGCGGTCGTAGGGCAGGGTGGCGGCATCGAGGGCGGCCGCGGCGTACAGGCGCCGCGCGAAGCGGGCGCGGTCGCGCAGCAACCAGAGCGGCAGCATCCAGATCCGGCGCAGGTCCTGTTTCAGGAAGGCCAGCAGGCATTCCCACAGCAGGCCGGAGCGGACCAGGGCGCCGTCCAGCATGACCAGCAGCGGGCGCGAGAGCGGCGGGCCCTTCACTGGGCGGGCGCCTGCGGTTCCGCCTGCGGGGTGCGCAGGTAGGAGGCCGCGAACGGGATCAGGAAGGGGTAGAGTCCCCACACGATGCGGCCCTCGACCCGCACGCACAGGGCCGCATACAGCGGCGGCAGGGCCATCAGGAACAGCAGGCTGCGCAGCGGCTTGAGCGGCGCCGGCGCCGGGCGCCAGCCGAACACCGCGAGCGGCACGATGGGCAGGCAGGCGCCGGCGATCGAGGCCAGCGAGCGGACGTCGCGCAGCGCGTGATTGACGGTCCACCAGCTCGGCGCCCAGGTATAGGCGGGTAGGCCGGGGATCAGCCAGAAGCGCACCGCCAGCAGCCAGGCGCCGGCCGCGGCCAGCGCCGCCAGGCCGCCGGCCAGCGGGATGCGGCGCATGGCGAGCAGCCAGACCAGCAGCAGTATGTTTTCTTCGCGCACCGCGGTGCCGAGCAGGCCGGCGAGGGCGGCCAGCCAGGGCTGGCCCGCCAGCACCGCCAGCACGAAGGCGCTGCGGGCGCAGATCGACCCCGGATCGACCAGCAGATACGGGGCGTACCAGAAGGTCGGCAGCGCCACCAGCATCAGGACCCCGGCGCCGGTCGCGCGCTTGCTGTCGAGGCCTGCACGCAGGGCCGCCGCGGTCATCAGGCAGGCGCTGGCGGCCATGAACAGCCAGTTCAGGCCGGCAAACGCCTGGCGCAGGTCGCCGGGCAGGGCGGCGGCGATGGCGGGCACCAGGGTCCGGTAGGGGAAGGGCGGGCGCAGCTGGGCGATGCCGATCTCGCCGCGGAAATAGCGGGCCGTGTCGAAGTAGGCCTGGGAATCCTCGATCGTCCCGCCCCAGCGCCACATCATCAGCGACAGCGCGAGCAGGGCGAACATCAGGAACAGGACCGGCCAGCGGATCGGCTGATCGGCCAGGCGCGCATTGCTGGGTGTCGTCATGGGGCACATTTTGAACGTAACGACGCGAAGTATATGCGCAGACATGTTGTCTGACTAGCCATACGGCTTCGCAAGCCCGTCCGGTTTCGCTACAATCCTGCGCTTTTTCGTCTGCATTTCCTCATGAATCTCCTGTTGCTCTTCATTGCTTTCGGTGCCGGCATCGCCGTGTCCTTCCAGGCTGCCATCAACAGCCAGATGGCGGCCGCGGTCGGCGCCAATTCGGTGGTCGCCGCCCTGGTGTCCTTCATGTGCGGCACGGCGGCGCTGGCGGTGGCGGCCTTCGTCCGCGGCGGCCTGCCGGATGCGCTGGCGGTCCTGCCGCAGCAGCCGCTGTGGAAGTTCTCCGGCGGCTTCCTCGGCGCCGCCTTCATCTTCTGCACCGTGTTGCTGGTGCCGCGCATCGGCCTGCTGAACCTGGTCGTGCTGGTGATCGCCGGCCAGCTGCTGACCTCGATGGCGATCGACCACTTCGGCCTGGTCAATGTCGCCATGCGCAAGGTGTCGGCGGTGCGCCTGGCCGGGGCGGTCGTCATGATCGTGGGCGTGGCCCTGGCCTTGTTCGGCGACCGCATGGTCCAGGCGCTGGACCGCTAAGTTGTTGTAAGTTTTTCACACGAAAAATTCTCTTTCCAAGTGGAACTTTCCGGCCGCTGCTGGTTTTATAATTAATGCATCGTTAGTTTCCACTTCAATCATCGATCGCCCGATGGAATACCACCAGTCCTCGCAGATTCCCACCCTGACGTATATCGAAAACGAAGATCATCCCGTCTTCGGCACCCTGGTCGAGCAGATCCTGCACCTGCTGAATTCGAAGCTGGTGTTTTCGGACATCATCATTCACCAGAACAGTCCGCTGATGCTGCGCCAGCCGAAAGGCCTGGTGGCGGTGACGGATTCGCCGATCACCAAGGAAGAGCTGGAAGAGTTCTTCGACGTCATCGAGCCGAACTGGGCCGACCGGATCCAGGAACGCGCCTTCGACCGCTCGATCGATTTGCACACGGCGCGTATCCGCGCCAACTGCTTCAGCTTCCAGGGCAAGAAACGCCTGGGCTGCGTGATCCGCCGCTTCCCGAAGGAGCCGCTGGCCCTCGATACCCTGGGCCTGCACCCGGACGAGCAGGAATTCGCGCGCCTGACCAGCGGCCTGGTGCTGATCATCGGCGATACCTGCCAGGGCAAGTCGACCACCATCGCGTCGATGCTGGACGAGATCAACAAGCAGCGATCGGGCCACATCATCACCATCGAAGACCCGGTCGAGACCCTGATTCCCCAGCGCAAGTGCATCATCACCCAGCGCGAAGTGGGCGAGGATGCCGACGTCGGCAGCTATTATCTGGGCGCGCTGGACGCACTGCGCGAGCGTCCGGACGTGATCGTGATCGGCGAGATCCGCGACGCCCAGACCGCCCAGGAAGCGCTGGCGCTGGCCGAATCGGGCCCGCTGGTGCTGGCCACCCTGCACGCGCGCTCGACCGAACTGGGCCTGCAGAAGATGCTGCGCCTGCTGGGCAATTCCGACGTCCAGGGCCAGGCCCTGGCGCACGCCCTGCGCGGCGTGCTGTGCCAGGCGCTGCTGCCGTCGAAACAGGGCAACCGCTACCACCTCGCCACCGAATGCCTGAGCATCAGTCCCCAAGTGGCCGCCATGATCGAGCAGGGCGACCTGGGCGCCATCCGTGCCCACATGAACGCCGGCCGCGAGCCGGGCTGCCACACCATGAACAGCGTGCTGGAAGGCTTGCTGGCCTCGCACAAGGTCGGCGTCGACGAGGCGCGCGCGGCGACCACCGACCGGATCGGCTTTGCGGAGATGGTGTAAGGACTGTTCTGCGATCGGCCATGAAAAAACCGGGCATTGCCCGGTTTTTTTATCGCTTGCCGGCGGCTGGCGGGGCCAGCCTGCCGGCAGGAAATCAGCCGCGGCGACGACGCAGTGCGGCGCCCATGCCGATCATGGCCAGGCCCATCAGCGACAGCGCGCCCGGTTCCGGCAGGRCGTATGCCTGGCCCGGATCGTCCACGCGGAAGCCCAGGATGTTGGTGCCGCCATTCCACTTGGAATTGTAGTTATAGCTGTTCTTGAAGCGCAGGTCGCGCAGGCCCAGGGTGTTGGCGAAGTAGTCCGAGTTTAGCTGCTCGCTCCACAGGCCTTTGGTCGACATGTCGACCGATGCATACGAATCGGCGATGCCGGTCTGGCCGTTGCTGCTCGGGACCACGCTGCCGACGATGGTGTTCGAGGCATTGCCGGTGTCCATGCCGGTGTCGAAATACAGGCGGGCCAGCAGGGTGCCGTCGGTGTAGCCGTTGGCGCAGGAGTAGCCGCAGCGGATGCCTGCAGCGGAAGAGGCCAGCGAGGTGGCGGTCATGCCAGGCACACTCAGGTCGCGCCAGTACAGGTCGAGGTAGCCGCCGGTGGCCGGGAACGGGTTGGTTGCCGATGGCGAACCGGCCTGGATGCCGTAGAACATGCCGGTGATCTGGCCGCCGCTCAGTTTGTTCACGAAGAAGGCGCCGTCGCCGCTCGGATCGATCGAGTCGTGCGGCGTGTTGACGTCGCCGGTTTCCATGGTCGAGACGACGAACACGCCCCAGTTGATTTCTTTGCCATCGGACCAGGTATGGGCACCGTTGATGGCGATCTGCTCCTGACCGGTGAATTTCAGGTAAATCGGGCCGGCTGGCAGAGGAGTTGCCGGCGCGGCGGTAGCGCCGGCGGTAACGAAGGCGGCTGCTAAGGAAAGGAGAATTTTTTTCATAGTATGGATAAGAAGTTGACGACGATTACCCCATCCCACATTAAGCAGCTTTCGTGCCAGCAATTAGTTGAGCTATTGTAAGTCCTTGTATTCATGGGGGGTTTTTTAGTTACGTTAGTAAACTCACATTGCCCTAAAAGCATTTAAATTATCGAGTGTAAAAAATCTCGACAAACCTGGCCAGGTCAATCGAGCGGCACCGCGCGATAGCCGTTGACCTCGGCCGGCGTCACCATGCGTGCCGCATTGCCCCAGCTCGCGCGCGCATAGCTCACCACCGCCGCGACTTCGGCATCGTTCAGCACCGGGCTGTAGGGCGGCATGCCGTAAGGGCGCGGATTGCCCGCGGTCGAGGGCGCGAAACCGCCGTTCAGCACGATGCGGATGGCGTTGACGGGATTCGCCAGCTGGAGCGTCCGGTTGCCGGCCAGGGCCGGATAGGCCGGGCCGCCATCCTCGCCGGCGGCACCGCGTCCATCCTTGCCGTGGCAGTCGGCGCAATGCTGGCCGTAGAGCCGGCCGCCGAGCTTCATTAGCGCCTCCGGCGGCGGCTCTGCCGGCGCGCGCTCGGCGGCGTCCGCCGGCAGGGATGTCAAATACACCGAGATCGCGCCGATGTCGCCGTCCGACAGGTGCTGCAGGCTCTGCCCGACCACCTCCGCCATCGGCCCGAACACGGCGCCGCGCGGCGAGACCCCGCTGCGCAGCAACTGGGCCAGCTGCGGATCGTTCGATGCCAGCGGAGGCGCATACCAGCCCAGCACCGGGATCAGGCCGCCGTGCAGGCCTTCGCCGCTGGCGCCCAGGCCGTTGCGCGGGCTGTGGCAGGCGCTGCAGTGACCCAGTCCGTCGACCAGGTAGGCGCCGCGGTTCCAGTCGGCGCCGCGCGCGGGCTCGGGTGTGAAGACGCCGGGCTTGAAGTAGAGCAGGCGCCAGGCCGCCAGCGCCGCCTGGCTGCCGTAGGGTGCGCTCAGCGCGTGCGGCTGGCGTGCATTGCGCTGCGGCGGCAGGCTGCGCAGGTAGGCGAACAGGGCGTCGGCATCGTCGCGCGTGACCTTCGTATAGTTCGGGTAGGGGAAGGCCGGATAGAGCAGGCGGCCGCCGGGCGCGATGCCGTTGTGCAGGGCGTTCCAGAAATCGTCGGCGCTCCAGGCGCCGATGCCGGTCTCGCGGTCGGGCGTGATATTCGGCGCCATCACCCGGCCGAAGGGCGTGTCGACCGCGCGTCCGCCGGCATAGGCGGCGCCGCCGCGCACCGTGTGGCAGGCGGCGCAGTCGCCGGCGCGCGCCAGGTAGGCGCCGCGCGCGATGTTGCCGGCCTCCGACGCCCAGGCTTGCGGCGAGCGCGAGGGGATGAATTCGGCGCGCGGCCAGGCCAGCAATGCCGCGGCGACGGCGAGGACGAGAAGGACGCCGAGGGCGATCAGGATGCGGCGCTTCATGGCTTCGGCTCCGGGGCGCTGCCGCAGGCCAGCGGCAGGGGATGGGAAAGGGATGGCGCCGGGCTCGGGTCGGCCGGCAAGGCTTCGCTGGCCAGCCAGGCCGAGATCGCCGAGACGTCGGCGAGGCTCAGGCGCGAGGCGATGCTGCCCATGCAGTCCGGGGCGAGGGCGTGGCGGCTGCCGTTGCGCCAGGCGCCGAACTGGGCGTTGATGTAGTCGCGCGGCAGACCGACCAGGCCGGGGATGGCGGGCAGGGCGCCGGTCAGGCGCTCGCCATGGCAGGCGATGCAGGCCGGCACCTTCAAGGCGGTATCGCCACGCGTGACCAGCTGGCGGCCGCGTTCCAGTTCGGCGGCCGGCAGGCTGGCGCGGTCGAGCACCGGCGCCGGCAGGTGCTGGGCCGAGAAATAGTCGGCGATCTCGCGCAGGTAGTCGTCGGACAGGTGCTGGACCATCCAGGTCATCAGCGGGTACTGGCGCCGGCCTTCGCGGAAATTGCTCAATTGGTTATACAGATAGCCGGCCGGCTTGCCGGCAATGCGCGGATAGTACTGGCGCTCGCTGCCGGAACCGGCCGCCGCCGGCGGCGTGGTCGCGCTGCCGTGGCAGGAGGCGCAGGCGGCCAGGCGCTGGGCCAGGGTGCCTGGCACGCGCTGTTGCTGTGCCTGTACTTGCGCCTGCACTTGCGCCTGTACCGCTGCGGGAGCCGCCAGCGCGCAGGCAAGCAGGAAGGGGCGGATGAAACCTCGCATGATGAATTCCGGTTGGGAATGCTGCTAGGGCACGGCACGCGGCCGCGGCGTTTTTGTCTTCCGAGCAATATTGTAAACGAATAAGCATTGGAGGCGGCAGTGCGGTCGGTGTCGCTTCCTTCTCCCGCGGCAATGTTTTTATGCTAAATTTTCTTACTTGCAATTCTGGAAATATGCTCCATGCATAAACTGTCTTCCCTGATCCTTTTCGCGGCCGCCTGGGCCGGCGCCGGCCACGCCGCCGAAGTCGATGTCCGGCTTCGCCTGCTGGCCGCGGATGCGCTGGAAGTCAGCTACACCTTGCCTCCCGCTTGCCATGGCCTTGCTTTCCTGAAGGGCGGCGAGGCCGGCCGCGAGACGCGCGCAGGCTGGCTGCCGCAGGGGCAGGAAGGCGTGGCCGGTGCCGACCGGCTCGAACGGCGCGGCGAAGCGTCCGCTTCGGTGCCGACAACGCTGCGTTTCCGGGTGCCGGCCGGGACCCGCCACATCGGCTTTCCGGCCGCCTTTCCGGTCGGGCAGGGACTGTACGTCCACCTGTCGAACTATGCGGTGGATGGCAGTTGCGGCAAGGTGATATACCGGCTGGCGGCGCCCGGCATCGCCGTCGCTGGACACGCTTACCGGGATGCCGCGGTGGCCGCCGAGGGCGCCGACGCCGCGGTCCTGCTCTTGATGGCGCCGCTCCCGGATCGGGATGGCGCGGTGCCGGCCTATTTCGATCCCCGGCTGCCGGCCGCCGCGGTGGCGCAGATCAGGGCGGTGGCGGACGGCACCGTCGAAGTCCTGCACGGCGCGCTGCCGCATGCCCGCTTCACGCGCCCGATCGTGGCCGCGGCCTATGCCGAGGAGCCGGGCGGCCCGAACATCGGCGGCGACGCTGCCGGCGTGCTGCGCCTGGCCCTGTTCAACTGGCCGCGCGAAGCGGGACCGAACGAGCAGGCCCAGCTGACCCGGCTGGTCTCGCATGAATTCAGCCACCGTTTCCAGTTGCGCGACGCGGCCGACGTCTACCCGGACGCGCGCCTGATCCACGAGGGCGGAGGCGAATTCCTGCGCTGGATGGTGTCGCTGCAGAAGGGCTGGCTGACGCCGGAGAAGGCGGCGGCCGACCTCGACCAGGCGCTGGCCGACTGCATGCTGTATACCGAGGGGCGCAGCTGGCGTTCGCTGTCGGCGCGCGAGATCGCCGGCAACCGCCTCGAATACCGCTGCGGCCTGCCGGCCTGGGCGTATGTGCTGGCGGCGCGCCAAGGCAGCGGCACGGCATTCGCGCGCATCGACGGCTTCTACCGCGAACTGGGCGCCGGCCGCCGGCCCGACTTTGCCCAGGCACTGGAATGCGGCGAGACGCCGGCATGCCGGGCCCGCCGGCTTCCGGCGCTGCTGGGCGCGGATGGCGCGATGGAGGCGCAATGGGCCGGCCTGTTCGGCGAGACCGGCCTGGCCGCCCCGGTGGCGCCGACCCGGGCGCAGCAGAACGCGATGGTGTTGCGCGCCATGATCAAGCTGATGAAGGACGACTGCGGCGGCGCCAGTGGCACCACGGAAACGCCGGACGGCGTCATCCTCGACGGCATGAAGTCCTGCAAGACCTTCTCCCGCGACGCCTACGTCACCACGATCGAGGGCTTGCCGGTATTCGGCGACCCCGCCACCGGTGCCGCCATGACGGCCGCCTGCACTGCGCGCCATGCGCTGGTGCTGGGCCTGAAGGACGGCGGCACGCTCAGCGCGCCTTGCCCCGAACCCTACCGGATGCGCACGGCCTTCTACCAGGTTGACATCGGAAAGCTGCTGGCCGCGCTGCGGCGCGCGGAATAGCCGCCGAATGACCGCTAGCGCGCATCCTGGTAGCTGCGCAGATAGGCCTGCAGCGCGAGGATCTGGTTGGCGTCGCTGATGCCCCAGAAGCGCATCTTCGTGCCGGGCACCGCCTTGCCGGGGTCGCGCAGGAAGGCGGCCAGGGTCTGTTCGTTCCAGACGATGCCGGCGTTCTTCATCGCCGTGGAATAGGCGTAGTCGGGCGTGGAGCCGGCGCGGCGGCCGAACAGGCCGTTCAGCTGGGGGCCGAAGCCGCCGTGAGCGTTGGGGCCGACCTGGTGGCAGGAGGCGCATTGCTGGAAGATGCGCTGGCCGGTGGCGGCGTCGGTGCCGGAGGGGGCGCAGCCTTGCAGCAGCGATGTTGCGAGCAGGAGAGTGACAAAATGCTTCATGCCGCGATTATAGGCTGCCGGCCCAGACCGGACCGGTAGCCCGGCGGGCGGCGTCAGGCGCTGGCCTGGGCTTGCGCTTGTGCCTCGGCTTGCGCCGCGGCACGCACTGCCAGCCGGGCGGCGTTGCCGGCGGCGCTCTCGGCCGCGGCCGGGAAGTGTTCGCGCCAGTGGCGGTAGATGCGCAGGGCCACGTGGGCATCGTCGGCCGCGTACTGGATCTGCTGTTCGGACAGGCGCGGCAGCGCCCAGTTGGTGGTGGTGATACGGCGCGACTTCTGCAGCCGCTTGCCGAAGAAGCGCGCGACCGCGGTCTTCGCGCCCCAGGCGTTGCGATCGCGCGGCTGGACCGAGCGCAGGGCGGTGGCGAGGTCGATCACGTTGCGGGTGTCGATGCCGAGCTTGGCGCGCAGGCGGCGCAGGTCGTCGCCGAGGCCGAAGCCGACCTTCAGGATCGCCGGCGACTCCAGCACTTGGCGCAGTACCTCGGCCAGGTGCGGCGCGGTGGCGGAGCCGGTCTGGAACAGCCAGGCGCGACGGTCGTCCGCGAGCTGCACCAGATGCGGCCCGGTCGATACTTCGCCTTTCTGGAAAGTCGGCTTCGATTCGGTATCGAAGCCGATCGCATCCGCGGCCAGCAGGGCGGCAAGCGCGGCCTGCGCATCCTCACTGGAACGCACCAGCCGCACGTCCGCCAGCGCGATGCCCTGGTAGGGCGGCAGCTCGTCTTCGGCGGCCGGGATGGGTTCGCTCATATGATCAGTTTTATCTGCTCATTTGCGCGAGAACTTCGACGCCAGCTGCTGCAGCTTTTCCTGGCGCTTGCGCTCCGCCTCTTGCTGGGCCGCGGCTTCGCGCTCGGCCTTCTTGCGCTCGGCTTCCTTCTTGAAGCGCTGCTGCAACAGTTCCTTGGCGTGCTGGCGATGGGTGTCCGTCACCTCGGCGCCCGGCTTGCCGTCCAGGTCGTAGCGCACCGTCGCCTTTTCCATGGCGCGCAGGTAGCGCATCGAACCGGTGTGGATGCCGAGTGCGGCGCGCATCAGCTTGCGGTTCAGGCTGGGCAGGCGGGCCAGCAACTGCTTGTCGATGCCGATCTCGAGCGGCAGGCAGTTGCGGAACGCTTCGAACTGCTGCTGCAGTTGCTTGAGCAGGGCGCGCGGAGAATCCGCGGCCGGCGTCCCGGCGGCCGGCGCTCCGGCGGCCGGCGCATCGGCCGGCGTGGTGGCGGCAGCGACCGGCTCCGGCGTGGTGTCGGCAGCGTTGTTTTCGTTGGCCTCGGGGGATTCGGCGACGTTACTAATCGTATTCATTGACTTCATGGTAAGAACAGGAAGCGGAAGGATAGCATGGCAAGGCGGCAGATGTACCGCTGAGCCGTGTAAGGGTTCGTCGACTCCGCCGGCAGACCGTGATTTCCTTCGCGTGCGGCGGGCGCGGCAGCAAGAAATCGTGTATGATCCGCCCCTTTGCTTGCGCACGGCTTGCGCCGACGCAGACCGGCCAGGGGTCGGAGAATGCAGCGCCAATATGCGGATTCGTTATATCCATTATCGGATATTTCAATTATCGCTAAATATTTCCTTGGTGCATAATATGCCTGTCTCCTCTATTTCTCCCTTTGGAAAATAGCTCAAGCCCGTTCCTTGACGGGCTTTTTTTCGTTCCGACATGCTAAACCGCGATTTCAACCATTTTCCGAGCTGCTCTTGCCCTCCGTCCGTGCGTCCCGATGCCGCCAGTCCAGGCCGCGTCCCACGTCCGCCGGCAAGCGCTGTACGAAGTGCTTGATATCCGGCCGTCTGCCCTTAGTTAGGGCCATCCCGTTATTCCTCGCCCGAGGTCCGCAAGCGGACCAGGTGGCTTATTGACTTCGCAGGCGCGCATCCCGCCTCGACTGGAGAATGTTAATCATGAAAAACACCGCCAAGACATTGACACTGACAGCGAAGAAGGCGCCGGCGAAGAGCACGGCCCAGCTGTCCGTGCCGAAAACCGCGACCTCCTACTTCCTCGAAACGGAAGCGGCGGCAGGCGGTCCGGCGGCCAAGGTCACGGTGGTCAAGACGCGTTCCCGCCTGGCCTCGCTGAAAGCGGCCCAGGCCGAGCAATCGGCCGCCGCCAGCAGCCCCGCCGAAGTCCAGGCCGCGCAACTCCAGCCGGAGCAGTTCGAACGGTCCGCCGCTGCGGAAGCCGTCGCCGAAGGTGAGCAAGCCGCCGAGATCGTCGCCGAGACCGTGGACGACGCCGCACCGGAGGCGGCACCCGTGGTTGGCGCAGTTGCCGCGGTCGCCGCCGACGACGCCGATCCTGTCCCGATGCCGACGGCTCCGGCCGCGCCGCCGGTGATCGTGCGCAAGCGCACCTCGAAGCTGGCCGCCCTGAAAGCCGCCGCCGACACCGCCGTCGTAGCACCGGCCGCGGCACCCGCCGCCGCCGCGGCACCGGTCGCCGAAGAAGCGCCGGCCGCGCGCGTGGTCCGCACCCGCACCCGCCGCATCGACCCGTCGGCGTCGCCCGCCGCCGCGCCGACCGGCAGCGTCAGCACCACCACCGACGCCGCCGCGCTGGCCGCGATCGACACCTCCGGCTATCTGCTGCCGCAGGTGAAGGTGCCGGGCCGCCGCGGCCGCAAGCCGAGCGAGTTCGTGCCGGAGAACGACGAGATCGCCGCGCTGAACGCGGTCGAGCGCGCCGAAATGAAGGCGGCGTCCAAGCTGCGCGAACGCAAGGCCAAGGGCATCCCGGCCATGCTGGGCGCAGAGCAGGGCTTCTCGGGCGAGGAGCTGGAAAAGCGCCGCACCCAGCTGAAGAACCTGATCAACATGGGCAAGGAGCGCGGCTACCTGACCCATGCGGAGATCAACGACCACCTGCCGGAAAACATCATCGATCCGGAAGCGATCGAAGGCATCATCGCGACCTTCAACGACATGGGCATCGCCGTCTACGAGCGCGCTCCGGAAGCCGAAATGATGCTGCTGTCGGACGCCGTCGTGACCCCGACCAGCGAAGACGAAGTCGAGGCCGCCGCCGCGACCGCGCTGTCGACCGTCGACTCCGACTTCGGCCGCACCACCGACCCGGTCCGCATGTACATGCGCGAAATGGGCGCGGTGTCGCTGCTGACCCGCGAAGGCGAGATCGCGATCGCCAAGCGCATCGAGGAAGGCCTGAAGGACATGGTGCAGGCGATCTCCGCCTGCCCGGTGACGATCTCGGAAATCATCGCCCTGTCGCACAAGATCGCCAGCGACGAGCTGAAGATCGATGACGTGGTCGACGGCCTGATGGCGCCGGACGAAGGCGCCCCGGCCGCGCCGGCCAGCGCATCGTCGGACGAGGACGACGAGGAAGAGCTGGAAGACGAGGAAGAGGAAGAAGGCGCTACCTCCGGCAGCGCCGCCGCCGGCTACTCGGCCGAGCAGCTGGCCGCGCTGAAGAAGACCGCGCTGGACAAGTTCTCCATCATCGAGAAGCAGTTCGACAAGATGGGCCACGCCTTCAAGACCCACGGCTACGGTTCGCTGCAGTACATCGCGGCCCAGGACGTGATCTCGACCGAACTGCTGGGCATCCGCTTTACCGCCAAGATCGTCGAAAAGCTGTGCGACACCCTGCGCGGCCAGATGGACGAAGTGCGTTCGATCGAGCGCGCCGTGCTGGACATCTGCGTGAACCGCTGCGGCATGCCGCGCGCCCACTTCATCAAGGTCTTCCCGGGCAACGAGACGGACCTGGAATGGGTGCAGCGCGAAGTCGATTGCGCCTACCCGTACAGCGCCGTGCTGTCGCGTAACGCGCCGGCCATCATGGAACTGCAGCGCCGCATGATCGACCTGCAGGCGCGCGTGGCGCTGCCGCTGGCCGATCTCCGCAAGATCAACAAGCAGATGGCGGCCGGCGAAAAGCGCGCCCGCACCGCGAAGCGCGAAATGACGGTGGCCAACCTGCGCCTGGTGATCTCGATCGCGAAGAAGTACATCAACCGCGGCCTGCAATTCCTCGACCTGATCCAGGAAGGCAATATCGGCCTGCTGAAGGCGGTCGACAAGTTCGAATACCGCCGCGGCTATAAATTCTCGACCTACGCGACCTGGTGGATCCGCCAGGCGATCACCCGTTCGATCGCCGACATGGCCCGCACCATCCGCGTGCCGGTGCACATGATCGAAACGATCAACAAGATGAACCGCATCTCGCGCCAGATCATGCAGGAAACCGGCAGCGAGCCGGACATGGCGACCCTGGCGGCCAAGATGGAGATGCCGGAATCGAAGGTCCGCGAGATCATGAAGATCGCGAAGGAGCCGATTTCGATGGAAACCCCGATGGGCGAGGACGGCGATTCCCAGTTGGGCGACTTCATCGAGGACAACGCGACCCTGGCGCCGCTGGAAGCCGCGATGCACGCATCGATGCGCGGCGTGATCAAGGAAGTGCTGGACTCGCTGACCCCGCGCGAAGCCAAGGTCTTGCGCATGCGCTACGGCGTCGAGATGTCGAACGACCACACGCTGGAAGAAGTCGGCAAGCAGTTCGACGTGACCCGCGAGCGTATCCGCCAGATCGAAGCCAAGGCGATGAGCAAGCTGCGCCAGCCTTCGCGTTCGGACAAGCTGAAGACTTTCCTGCAGAATCAGTAAGCCTCGCGCTTTCTTCTAAAACGCCCCGGTCCGCCGGGGCGTTTTTTTGCCAGGAACAGGGGCGCCAGCACAGGCGCGCTAGAATAGGTCACATGACGAACCGACGACTTCTTTCACTGGCGGCGGCCATCCTTTGCGGCCTGGCCGCCGCCGGCGCGCGCGCCGATGACGGCGATGCAATCTCCACCGACCGTCCCGGCTTTGCCGAATCCAGCCAGACCGTCGGCAAGGGCCGCGTCCAGCTCGAGACCAGCCTGCAGTGGGACCGCCAGCGCGACGACGAACTCCATACCCGCACCTTGAGCACGCCGACCCTGCTGCGCATCGGCCTGGGCGCGAGCAGCGAGCTGCGCATCGAGACCGATGGCCGCACCGTGGTCCACGCCAGCGAGCCGTCCAGCGGCGTGCACACGACCGTGGCCGGCTATGCGGACACCGCGCTCGGCATCAAGTGGCACCTGGCCGATGCGCAAGCTGAAGGCCTGGCCGGCCGGCCCTCGCTGGGCCTGCTGCTGCACGCCGACCTGCCGAGCGGCAGCCGCGAGCTGCGCGGCCATGGCCTGCGGCCCTCGCTGCGCCTGGCGGCCGACTGGGACCTGGCGCAGGGCACCACCTTCAGCCTGATGCCGGGCCTGGCCACCGACAGCGACGACCAGGGCCGGCGCTACGGCTACGGTCTCCTGGCCGCCAACCTGGGCCGGGAATTCAGCGAGCGCCTGCGTGGCTTCGTCGAAGCGGCGGCGACCCAGATCGCCAGCGCCAAGCATGGAGGCACCCAGGCCAGCGTCGACGCCGGCCTGGTCTACCTGGTGAACAAGGATTGCCAGCTCGACGTCTCGCTGGTCCATGGACTCGACCGCCGCAGTCCGGACCTGAGCCTGGCTTTCGGGCTGTCGCTGCGCCGCTAGTGCGGCGGCTCGATCGCCAGGTACATGACGCCATGCAGCAGGGCGTACCAGGACAGTCCGAATTCCTTCGGCAGGCGTGGATGGACGCGATTCCAGGGCCGGGTGTCCGCTTGCGGACACTGTCCGCCGGCTTTCCCTCAGCTGTGGTGTGAGCAAATTGCAGTCTTGCAATCTGGCATGTTAGGATATTTTTAACTTAACATTTGCATAGGCAAGCCATGGCAGAGCTGGAAGTCGCCAAGCACGGCAAGAACGTCATTCACCTGATGACGAAAAAGGAACACAAGGTCTCGCACCGGATCCGCGAAATCGTCATCGAGATCGCGATCATCGTGTTTGCCGTCACCATGAGCATCTGGCTGCATGGCCTGAGCGAGCACCATCACCAGCAGCAGGAGGTGAGGACCTTCCTGATCGGGCTGAAGAGCGACCTGGCCGAGGATGCCGCCTCGCTTGCCGGCATCAAGGAAGGCTACCGCGGCTTCGATGCGAACTATGCCTACCTGGCCAGCCTCGATCCGGACAAGCAGCCGGACTGGGCGAAATTCCGGACCGCCTACGCCGGCTTCGACAGCAACTGGTTCTTCATCCCGACCAGGAGCCGCTACGACGGCTTCCTGATGAGCGGCAAGCTGACGAACATCGAGGACCAGAAGCTGCTGGCCGCCATCCTCAACCTCTACCAGTCCTTGCTCCCGCAGATCCAGACCTCGGAGGGAGGATGGCTGACCCGCCAGCGCAAGCTGCGCGACTATCGCGACGACAAGCTGGAGGCCGATGACGACCTGGCGCATTACCGATTCCTGACCGCGCCGAAGGCCAAGCGCCTGGTGGGGCAGATGCAGACCAGTCCCCAGCTCTACGAGCGCTACCAGGCCTATATCGACCAGAGCAGGCAGATCATCAAGACGGTCGACGCCCTCTATCCGGACCAGGCCGGCCGCAAGGCAAACTGAGCGGGAGGGAACCGTCGCTCCCGCTTTCGCGGGGACGACGGCAATGTCGGATCAGCCGGTGTTGCGCAAGCCAGCCGCAACACCGTTAATCGACAAATGAATCCCCCGATGCACCCGCACATCGATCTGCTCGGGATCCTGCGACAGCGCCCGGTGCCGCTGGATCAGCTCGACCTGCAAGTGGTTCAGCGGATCCAGGTAGGCGAAGCGGTTCTGGATCGACCGTGCCAGCAGCGGGTTCGAGGCCAGGCGGTAGGCAGCGCCGGTCACCTGTTCCAGGCAGCGCAGGGTCGCGCCGTACTCCGCCGCGATGCGCTTGAAGATGCGCTCGCGCAGCTCCACGTCCGGCACCAGCTCGGCGTAGCGGCCGGCGATCGGCAGGTCGGTCTTGGCCAGCACCATGTCCATGTTCGACAGGAGCGTCGCGAAGAAGGGCCACTGCCTGAACATCTCCTGCAGCAGCGCCAGGCGCTCCTCGCGCTTGCCTTCATCTTCGCCAAGCCAGCCCGAGACGGCGGCGCCGAAGCCGTACCAGCCCGGCAGCAGCAGGCGGCACTGGCCCCAGGAGAAGCCCCAGGGGATCGCGCGCAGGTCTTCGATGCGGCGGGTCGACTTGCGCGAGGCCGGGCGCGAACCGAGATTCAGTTCCGCGATCTCGGCGATCGGCGTGGCGGCGAAGAAGTAGTCCGTAAAGCCCGGGGTCTCGTACACCAGGTTGCGGTAGGCGCGATACGCCCGTTCCGACAGCTCGGCCATCACCTTTTCGTATTCGGCCAGGCGCGCCACCTGCACCGGGTCGACGCCGTGCGGCATCAGGCCGGCTTCCAGCGTGGCGGCCACCAGCAGCTCGAGGTTGCGGCGGCCGATTTCCGGGTTCGAGAATTTCGAGGAGATGATCTCGCCCTGTTCGGTCAGGCGGATCTGGCCGTTCACGGTGCCCGGCGGCTGGGCCAGGATCGCATCGTAGCTCGGGCCGCCGCCGCGGCCGACGGTGCCGCCGCGGCCATGGAACAGGCGCAGCTTGACGCCGGCCTGCTCGAACACCTTCACCAGCTTCAGCTCGGCCTGGTAGAGCTCCCAGTTCGAGGTCAGGAAGCCGCCGTCCTTGTTCGAATCCGAATAGCCGAGCATGACTTCCTGTAGCCGGCCCTGGTGCTCGATCAGCTCCTTCACGCCAGGGATCGCCATCCACTCGCCCATGATCTCGCTGGCGCGCTGCAGGTCGGGGATGGTTTCGAACAGCGGGATCACCATCACGTCGCATTCCTTGTCGCCGGGGCGCAGCAGGCCGGTCTCCTTCTGCAGCAGCAGCACTTCCAGCAGGTCGGACACGGTCTCGGTGTGCGAGATGATGTAGTTGCGGATCGCGCGCGCGCCGTAGCGCTGGCGGATCTCGCGCGCCGCGCGCAGCACGCCCAGCTCGGACTGCGTCTCGTCGGAGTAGGCGGCGTAGGGCGTGGTCAGCAGGCGCGGGTGGGCGATCTCGGCCAGCAGCAGCTTCACCTTGGCGGCTTCGTCGAGGCCGGCGTAATTCGCTTCGACGCCGGCGCCCTTGAACAGCTCGGCCAGCACGCGCTCGTGGATGTCCGAACTCTGGCGCATGTCCAGCGAGGCCAGGTGGAAGCCGAAGATGGCGACCGCGCGCAGCAGGCCGGCCAGGCGCGGCTTGACCAGGATGGCGCCGTGGTTGTTGGCCAGCGAATCGGCCAGCACCTGCAGCTCGGCCTGCAGCTCGGCCGGGCCGCCGTAGGCGTCGGCGTGGCCGACTTCCTTGCGCAGCGGATTGGTGGCGCCCAGCAGCCGCGCGGTCGAGGCCAGGCGCGCGTAGATGCCGATCAGGGCGCGCCGGTAGGGTTCGTCGGCGCGGTGCGGCGAGGTGTCCGGCGAGGCCGCCGCCAGGGCTTCGAGAGCGGCGTCGGCCGGCACCAGCAGGGTCGAGGTCGACAGCTCGGCGCCCAGCGCGTGCACTTCGTCGAGGTAGAAGTCGAAGATGGTGGTGGCGTGGCGCACCAGGGCGCGCTGCATGGTGCCGGCGTTGACGTTCGGGTTGCCGTCGCGGTCGCCGCCGATCCAGCTGCCCATCTGCAGGTAGGTGGCATCGCCCAGCTCCGCCTGCAGCTCGTCCTCGATGTCGTCGTACATGGCCGGCAGTTCGCGCAGGAAGGTCGTGCGGTAGTAGGACAGCGCGTTCTCGATCTCGTCGGCCACGGTCAGCTTTTCGTAGCGCAGCATGCGGGTCTGCCACAGCGTCGCCACGCGCGCCTGCAGCAGCATCAGGTTGTGGGCGCGCTCCTTCGGCGTCAGCGGCAGGTCGCGTTCGGCCAGCAGGCGGGCGATGTCGTGCTCGGCGTCGAGGATGGACTTGCGCTGCACCTCGGTCGGGTGGGCGGTCAGCACCGGCGAAATCAGGGCTTCGCGGAGAAAAGCCTTCACCTGCTCGCGCCCGACGCCGGCATCCTGCAGGCGCGCCAGCGCATAGGCCACGCTGGCCGGCTGGGCCTTCGATCCGGCCAGCTGGTGGGCGCGGCGGCGGCGCACGTGGTGCTGGTCTTCGGCGATGTTGGCCAGGTGCGAGAAATACGAGAACGCGCGCACCACCGAATTGGTCTCTTCGCGCGTGAGCTTCTTCAGCAGGGTGGTGAGTTCTTCGCCGGCCTGCGGATCGTCTTCGCGGCGGAAGCGCACGGCGGTCTGGCGAATGGTCTCGACGACGTCGAACACCGCTTCGCCCTCCTGGTTGCGCAGCACGTCGCCCAGCAGGCGGCCGAGCAGGCGGATGTCTTCTTTCAGCGGCGCGTCCTTGTCGCCGGCCTGGACAGGGGCGGCGGTTTGCGGATCGGCTTGGGGATCAAGGTTTGCAGCTTTGTTCATTATCGAGCACAGGTTGAATGATCGGGGTCCCATTGGGGGCACGGATGTACAACGATGCCATGGCGGTTGCCACGGTTCTGCAAGGGGCCGCATGCTAGAATTTGTGGTTGCAGGCATGCCGCCAACCGGCGTCGGCCGATCCTGGCACAACGACAGTGAAAGAAATTGTTTTGAACGCTAATAACGACACGACGCAGCGCGTTCCAACCCGCCTCATTATCGCATCCCGCGAGAGCCGGCTGGCCATGTGGCAGGCCACGCACGTGCGCGACCGCCTCGCGGCATTATATCCGCATTGCCAAATCGATATTCTCGGCATGACCACCCGCGGCGACCAGATCCTCGACCGCACCCTGTCCAAGGTCGGCGGCAAGGGCCTGTTCGTGAAGGAGCTCGAGGTCGCGATGCAGGAGGGCCGGGCCGACCTGGCGGTGCACTCGCTCAAGGACGTGCCGATGGAATTGCCGGAAGGCTTCGAACTGGCCGCCGTACTCGAACGCGAGGATCCGCGCGACGCCTTCGTCTCGAACGACTACGCCAGCCTGGCCGGACTGCCGGCCGGCAGCGTGGTTGGCACCAGCAGCCTGCGCCGCCAGGCCCTGATCGCGGCGCGCTATCCGCAGCTGGTGATCAAGCCGCTGCGCGGCAACCTCGACACCCGCCTCGGCAAGCTCGACCGCGGCGACTACGCCGCCATCATCCTGGCCGCCGCCGGGCTCAAGCGCTTGGGCCTGGGAAGCCGCATCCGCGCCTGTCTGCCGCTGGAAGAAAGCCTGCCGGCTGCCGGCCAGGGTGCGATGGCGATCGAGATCGCTTCCGCCGAACGCAGCGACGGCGTCGACCTGCGCGCACTGCTGGCGCCGCTGAACCACGACGATACGTCGCGCGCCGTGGCCGCCGAACGCAAGGTCTCGCGCGTGTTCGGCGCCAGCTGCCAGATCCCGCTGGCCGCCCACGCTACCGTCGACGGCGCCACGCTGCACCTGCGCGCCATGGTCGCGACCCCGGACGGACGCCGCAGCGCCTTCGCCGAAAGCCACGGTCCGGTGGACGGACCTGAACAGCTGGGCCAGCAGGTATCGGACCGCCTGCGCGAACAGGACGCCGACGCCATCCTGGCCGAGTGCAAGGCCGAGTCGGCCGCACCCTGATGACCGGCGCGGTCGTCATCACCCGTCCCCGCCAGCAGGCCGAGCCGCTGGCGCGCGCCGTGGCCGCCCTCGGCCGCAGGCCGGTGCTGCTGCCGCTGCTGGAGATCTCGCCGCTTTCTGAAACGGAGCAGGGCGGGCTGCGCCGGGTGCTGGCCGGCCTGGACGCCTATGCGCTGGTGGTGTTCGTCTCGCCGAACGCGATCGACGCCGCCTTTGCCCACCTCGCGCACTGGCCCGAGGGCGTCGACATCGGCGTGGTCGGCGAAGGCAGCCGCGCGGCGCTGGCCAGGTACGGCGTGCCGGATGCCGGCGTGCGCGTCCATTGCCCGGCAGACCCGGCCCACAGCGATTCCGAACACTTGCTGCAGGCGCTCGACCTGCGGGCGCTGGCCGGCCGCCGCGTGCTGGTGGTGCGCGGCGACGGCGGGCGCGAGCTGATGCCGGACGCGCTGCGCGGCGCCGGCGCCACGGTCGAGACGGTAACGGCCTACCGTCGCGCGGTGCCCGAGCTGACCCAGGCGCTGGCCGAACAGCTGTCCGGCTTGCTGGCCGCGCCGAACGACTGGATAATCACGAGTTCGGAAGCCCTGCGCGGACTGGTATCCCTGGTCGAGCGCATGGGCGAGTCCCCACAGCGGCTGCGGCGCCAGCGCCTGATCGTGCCGCATGCGCGCATCCACGAGACGGCGCTCGCGCTCGGGTTCGAACAGCTGGTCCTCACCGGTTCCGGCGACGAACGCCTCCTTGCCGCGTTACAATCACAAGCATGAACGAATTGCCCAAACATTCCGAACAACCGAGCACGGGCGGCCAGGTGGTCCCGGAGACCTATATCTCGCCTTCGCCCGCCGAACCGCGCGTGCCGGAAGGCCCCCGCGTGGGCGGGCTGCTGAACAAGCCGCAGAACGTCGCCATCATCGTGCTGGCCCTGCTGCTGGGACTGCAGACCTGGTCGACCCACAGCCGCTTCAACAAGCTGCGCGAAGACGTCGCCAAGACCCTGCAGAAGGATAACGCCGCCAACGCCGAGACGTCCCAGCGGTTGGCAGACACCCAGGAGACGGCCAAGGAGCTGCAGGTCAAGGTCGGCGTGCTGGAAAGCCGCCAGACCGAGTCGGCCAGCCAGCAGGCCGCGCTCGAGCAGATGTACCAGGACATCTCGAAGAACCGCGACGAATGGGCGCTGTCCGAGATCGAGCAGGTGCTGTCGACCGCCAGCCAGCAGCTGCAGCTGGCCGGCAACGTGCAGGGCGCCCTGATCGCGCTTGCCAACGCCGACCGCTCGCTGTCGCGCTCCGACAAGCCGCAGTTCATCACGATCCGCCGCGCGATCGCGCGCGACATCGACAAGCTGAAGGCGCTGCCCCAGGTCGACCAGGCCGGCATCGCCCTGCGCCTCGACAACGCGATCTCGCAGATCGACAACCTGCCGCTGCTGGCCGACGAGAAGCCGGCCGAGCCGATCGCGCAGACCCGCGTGAATCCGCCGGCAAAGGCGGCAAAGCCGGCGACCGGCGCGGTGGCCGGTGCGAACGCGGTCCCGGCGGAAGAGATGTCGCTGGGCCGGCGCATGATCGGCACCTGGCGCAACTGGAGCCAGGAGATGTGGGACGACATGCGCCAGCTGATCCGCGTGCGCACCGTCGACCATCCGGAGGCGCTGATGCTGTCGCCGGGCGAGGCCTATTTCGTGCGCGAGAACCTCAAGCTGCGCCTGCTGAACGCGCGCCTGGCCCTGCTGTCGCGCAACGAAGGCACCTTCCGCGACGATATCGGCAGCGCCCAGGAGACGCTGGCGCGGTATTTCGACACCAAGGCGCGCTCGACCCAGTCGGTGCAGGCACTGCTGCGCCAGGTCCAGGCCAACAACGTCACCATCGAGGTGCCGGACCTGTCGGAGAGCCTGAACGCGGTGCGCAACTACAAATCGAAACCATGAGGAGCTGACGATGCGCTTGCTCCTCTGGTTGGTCGCCCTGATGGCGACGGCGATCGGCATCGCCGTGACCGCCCGCTTCAACCCCGGCAACGTGGTGTTCTTCTACCCGCCGCACCGGATCGATCTGTCGCTGAACCTGTTCGTGGTGCTGGCGGCGCTGCTGTTCCTGGTGCTCTACGTGCTGTTGCGCGCGGTGCGCGCCACCCTCGGCATGCCCGAGCGCGTGGCCGAGTACCGCCAGCGCAAGCGCGAGCGCGAAGCCAACCGCGGCCTGCGCGAAGCCCTGAAAGCCCTGTTCGAGGGCCGCTTCGGCCACGCCGAAAAGGCCGCCAAGCGCGCCGCCGAACTGCCCGAGAACGCCGGCCTGGCGGCCCTGATCGGCGCCCGCGCCGCCCACCGCATGCGCGAACCGGCGCGCCGCGACGCCTGGCTGGCCGGGATCGTGCACGACCAGTCGCTCAAGACCGCGCGCCTGATGACGGTGACCGAACTGCTGGTCGACGAGCACAAGCCGGAAGGCGCGCTGGAAGCCGTGGCCGAGCTGAACGCCAGCGGCCAGCGCCACATCCACGCCCTGCAGTGGGCGATGAAGGCCAACCAGCAGGCGCGCAACTGGCCCGAGGTGCTGCGCCTGGTGCGCACCCTGGACAAGCGCAACGCCCTGCATCCGGCGCTGTCGAGCCGCCTGCGCGAGATGGCCTACGAGGCCCTGCTGTCGGAAGGCGGCCACGATGCCGAATCGCTGCGCCGCATGTGGTCGACGGTGCCGAACGTGGACCGCTGCAAGCCGTATATCGCGGCGCGCGCCGCTAGCGCCTTCAATGCGCGCGGCCTGCACGACGAAGCCCGCCTGATCGTCGAGAACGCCTTGGCGTCCGAGTGGGACGAGCGCGTGGTGCGCGCCTACCGCGAAGCCGCCGGCCCGGAAGGCTCGGCCACGCTGCTGGCACAGATCGAGAAGTGCGAGGGCTGGCTGCGCGAGCACCCGGGCGACCCCGAGCTGGCCCTGACTCTGGGCGCGCTGTGCCTGCGCCAGAAGCTGTGGGGCAAGGCCCAGCGCTACCTGGAGGACGCGCTGGTCGATGCGACCAATCCGGAGCACGTGCGCGAAGCCCATCTGAAGCTTGCTCAATTGCACGAAGCCCTCGGCCAGCAGGACGAGGCGAGCCGCCATTTCCGCCAGTGCGCGCTGGCGACGGTGCTGTAAGCGGCGTCCGCTCGGGCTTGTGCGGCGCACAAGCCCAGGCCGATTCGCTATAATGGCCCCCTTTATTATTCCTACAGCAACCAAGCAAGGACCACCATGAGCCTGAACAACGTCAACGCCGGCCGCGACGTGCCGAACGATTTCAATGTCGTCATCGAAATCCCGATGAACGGCGACCCGGTCAAATACGAAGTGGACAAGGAATCCGGCGCGATCTTCGTCGACCGCTTCATGGGCACCGCGATGCACTATCCGTGCAACTACGGCTACGTTCCGAACACCATCGCCGACGACGGCGACCCCTGCGACGTGCTGGTGATCACCCCGTTCCCGCTGATCCCGGGCGTGGTGGTGCGTTGCCGCGCGCTGGGCGTGCTGAAGATGACCGACGAAGCCGGCGGCGACTCGAAGGTCCTGGCCGTGCCGGTCGAGAAGCTGGCTCCGCTGTACGCCAACATCAAGACCCATGAAGACGTGCCGGAACTGACCCTGCGCCAGATCCAGCACTTCTTCGAGCACTACAAGGACCTGGAGAAGGGCAAGTGGGTCAAGGTCGAAGGCTGGGAAGGCCCGGAAGGCGCCAAGGCCGAGATCCTCAACGGCGTGAAGACCTACGACGCACAGGCGAAATAATCGAAGTCTTTGCTGAAAAAACAGAGCCGGGCTTGCCCGGCTTTTTTCATGGTCGCTGCTTTATTCAGCGGCAGTCGTCCGGATGCAGCGCGACCCGGGTGGTGCTGGTGTGGTCGTTGAGCGTCTTCGGCGGGATCCGGATCTCGAATTCGACCGAGACGCCGGCGTTCACGAAGGCCGTCATGTCCTTGCAATACTTCGTCTTGAGGCCTTGCTCGACCGACTGCGCTTCTTCCGGCGAGCGTTCGAACCAGGTGCTGGACTTGGCGTCGTAGTGCAGCGTCCTGTTTTCGTAGGAAACGTCGGTCAGCTCGATCTGGTCACTGATCTTCACCGGCAGCATGGCCTGCTGCTTGGCCACGAGCTGAGGAATTTCCTCGTCGGCCCGCTTGCCCTGCCTGTCGTGGATGAAGGTTTTCGCTACCGCGATCACGACGACAGCGACCAGAAAGACTTTCAGATATCGCCACATTGCCGACCCCCAGGTTTGTATTTTTAGATAATGTTGATTCCAGGCAATTTTACAACAAGTTATAAATAATTGCCGGAATTACACATCAACACAACCCCTGGGTGGCCTGCTTCTCCTCACCAGCCGCTCGTCACCAGCCAATGTCCTGCAGCAGCGGATAGGTCAAATCGCGCGGCGGCGTCACGTCATGCGTCAGGTCGTCGTTGATCGACGGTTCCATCAGCTGGTTCGGCTTGGTCTCGGTGGTGTAGTGCGACACCGTCGAGCCGGGCGAGTAGATGGTCGGCGTGTACATCAGGATCCGGCCCTGCGCATCGGTGCCGGCCAGCCGGTTCTGGTTGATGCCCAGGCTGGCGACCACGCCCGACTGAGTGCGCGAGCGGCGCTGCAGGCTGGCTTTGATCGACACCCCGTTGGCCTGGGTGATGCGCACCGAGGGGATGGCGATGGTCGGATCGTTGCCGCTCATGCCGGTGACGTCGCCCGGCTGATTGTCCGCCACCACCATGCCGATCGCGCCGGCGGTCTGCACGTTCTTCGCCTTGGTGACGAAGTCGCAGCTGCCGCGGTCGACCAGGGCGATGTTGCCGCGTACGGCCAGCGCGTTCAGGGCGCTCAGCGGCGTGCAGGCCAGGCCGTTGCCGTCGCCCTGGTCGACCACCGGCATCAGCTGGCCGCTCACCGGCGGATTCGCCAGCGGCGGGCCGAAGGAGGCGTCGCCGACCTCGTAGTTGCCGGCGGCCTGGCCGGCGGCGCTGCCGGAGACCGCCAGGTTCGACATCGGCGCCAGCACCTGGGGCACGGCGGCGGTCACGCGTGGACCGTTCCACGACAGTCCGCGCCAGGTCACGGCCGAATGGGCGCGCTCGGCGGCGGTGCTCTCGACCCAGGTGCGCTTGGTCTGGTTGTTCAGCAGGTAGTAGTCCCAGATCGAGGGAATGTCCATGATCTCCTGGCCGGTCTCGTCGTCGGTGAAGGTCTGGAAGCCCAGGCCGTGGGCGAACTCGTGCAGCAGCACGGTGACGAGGTCGATCTGGTCGCCGAAGTTGCGGTCCAGGCCGAGGTAGAAGCCGGAGCCGGGCAGGCAGTCCGAAAACAGGCCCAGACGCGAATTGAAACGCGCGATGATGTGCGGCTGACCCGGGGTGGCGACGTCTTCGCCGGCCAGCTTGCTGGCCAGGGCGCTCGGATACCAGGTATTGGCGCGCGGCGCGTTCGGAAAGTCGCTCCAGATCTCGTTGGCGCCGGCCGAGCCCAGCACAGCGCTGGTGGCGGTGCAGGACAGCGGCACGAAGGAAGCGCCGATGCGGATCGTGACGTTGCTGCTCAGGGTCGAGCCCCAGAGGCCGGCGGCGTTCTGGAAGGCGACCAGGCGCTGCTGGCCCAGGGTGGTGCCGGGATTGCCGCCGACCGGGGTGGCCGGGGTCGGGTCGTTGAAGCCGACGCCGGGATCGTTCAGGTTGACGATCACGATGTTGGCGGCCGCATGCGCGCTGGTGACGGCGCCGATGGCCAGCGCCAGGGCCAGGGCGATGGTGGCGACGGCGGCGCCGGCGGCCTGCTGCAGGCGTGGATGGCCATTCGGCTTGTCAGCGGGCTTCATGGCTGTGCTCCTTGTGCTCGGCGTTGGCGGGATGGTGCAGCGCATCGTCGGCGGCGGCATCACCCTGCACGCACTGGCTGCTCAGCTTGCCGTCCGGGCCGCGCGTGACGACCTCGTAGACCAGGTTCTTCTCGCCCAGGCGCACGCCGCGCGCGCCGTCGCGCCGCGTCAGGGCCTTGTTCTGCTGCGGCGTGCCGCTCAGCGCGGCGGCCGAGGGCGGCGCCTTGGCGCGCAGGACGCGCAGTTCTTCCGGCGTCGGCGCCCGCATCTTGCCGGTCTGCGGATCGCGCACCACCACCATGCCTTCCTGGCGGTCGCCCCGGTCCTGCTTTTCCTGCTGGCCGGCGGCCTTGGCGTGCATGGCAAGCGAAGCCGGCACGCACAGCGCGGCCAGCATGCTCATGGTCATCATCTTCTGTCTGGACATGGCATCCTCCGGTCAGGCTTGCGATTTACGGCGGCGCAGGCCGAGCAGGCCGAGGCCGGCGCCCAGCATCGCCCAGGCGGACGGCTCGGGCACCGCGGTCACCACGCTGACCGAATCCAGGCCGACGTAGCTCAGGGTGTCGGCCGGTCCATGGTAGCGGAAGGCGAAGCGCCCGGTGCCGCTGGCGTCCAGCGTGGCGCTGAACTGCTGCCAGTCGGTGGGGTAGTCGGCATTCCCGCCGATGGTGGTGAGGATGGTGGTGAAGCCGGCCGGATCCAGGCTTGAACCGGACGAGAAGCGCACTTCGAGCAGGTCGTTGAAGCCGGGATCGGCAGAGTAGCGGGTAGCGAAGTTCAGCACCGTGATGCCCGACAGGTTCAGGGTCGGGGTGATCAGCCAGTTGTCGACCGTGCCCATGCCGTTGGCCGCGCCGAGGAAGTTGGCGGCGGCATAGGCGTCGGCGGCGCCGGCCTGGGCGGAGAAGATGGCGGTGTTGCCCTGGAACCAGCCATCGCCCGCCGCCGGCAGGCTGTTGTTGACCTGGGCCCATCCGCTCAGGCCGCCGACATTGCCGAATCCTTCGTTGAGTACTTCGACCCCTTCGGCCTGCGCGGCCGGGGCGCCGATCGCGGCCAGCGAGAAGGCCGCTGCCGCAATCACATTGTTGACGGGTTTCATTGAAAGCCCTTTCCTGTTAGCCAGTAGGATGGTGAACCGCTCGCGCTGGCTGATCGACGAGGCCATGCTGAACTCATCATATGATCGAGATGACAACAGGCGTTGATATCCAACTAAGGTGCGGGCTGGACTTTGGAAGTACCGCCGCGCTGGCTGGAAGGGGGCGTGGAGTGGGACTGGGGCGGGACGAAAGAGGCGGAGAGAATGAGGCATGTCGCTCCCGCGAAAGCGGGAGCGACGGGGCATCATTTGCGGCGGAACCGCAGCTTGCCGACGATGCCGATCGGGAAGAAGTAGATCGAGAGGATGAACAGCACGCCCAGCCACAGCATCCAGCGGTCGGGATGCAGGGCGGCGGCCAGCATCGGCAGGCTGGACAGCGCCTCGGAGGCCTGGCCCATCAGGGTCTTCAGGTAGTTCTGCGCGATGATGAAGAGGGCGGCGCCGACCACCGCGCCGTACATGGTGCCCATGCCGCCGATCACGACGATCAGCAGGATGTCGGTCATCACCTCGAAGCCGAGCGACGTCTTCGGGCCGACATAGCGCAGCCAAAGAGCCATCAGGGCGCCGGCCAGGGCGGCCACGACGGCGGCCAGCACATTGGCCCAGATGCGGTAGACCACGGTGCGGTAGCCCAGCGCCTCGGCGCGGAACTCGTTCTCGCGGATCGCCTGCAGCACGCGGCCGAAGGGCGAATTCACCAGGCGCAGCAGGAACAGGAAGAGGACCAGGCAGCCGAGGAACACGATGTAGTAAGTGATCAGCTTGCCGTCGATCGAGCGCCCGAAGACCTCGTTCTCGACCAGGGTGAAGCCGGGCGACAGCAGCTCGGGCACGCTGAAGGTGCGGCCGTCCTCGCCGCCCGTGAAGTCGGACAGCTGGGACGCCAGCACCGCGAACGAGGACGCCACCGCCAGCGTGATCATGGCGTAGAAGATGGCGCGCACGCGCAGCGCGAACAGGCCGATCACGAAGGCCAGCACGACGGTCAGCAGCAGGGCCAGGCCGATGCCGGCGAAGACGATGCCCCAGCTGGGCTCCTCGCTGCTCGCCAGGGCGATGCCGACGCCGTAGGCGCCGATGCCGTAGAACATGGTGTGGGCGAAGGAGACGATCCCCGTATAGCCCAGCAGCAGGTCGTAGGACGCCACCAGCACGATGTAGACGCAGATGGTCGCCGCGGTGTTCAGCGGCCGCGCGCCGCTGAACAGGAAGGGCGCCAGCAGCAGTCCCAGCAGGGTCAGGAGCAGGAGGGCGGTCAGCGCGCGGCTGCGCGGCAGGTCGCCGGAAAGAAGTTTGATCAGCATGCTCAGCCTCGCGACTTCGAATACAGGCCGGCCGGACGCCATAGCAGGATGGCGATCATCAGCACGATATTGGACACCAGCGCCACCTTGGGCGCCAGGAAGCCGGCATAGTTGGCCAGCAGGGCCATCAGCAGGGAGCCGATGAAGCAGCCGCCCACCGAGCCCAGGCCGCCGATGATGACGACGATGAACACCATGATCATGACTTCGCTGCCCATGCTGGCGACCAGGGTTTCCTTGTACAGGCCCCACATCACGCCGCCCAGGCCGGCCAGGCTTGAGCCAGCCGCGAACACGCCGACGAACAGGCGGCGGATGCGATAGCCCATGGCTTCGACCATTTCGCCGTTCTCGACGCCGGCACGGATCAAGAGGCCGATCTTGGTGCGGTTCAAGGTCAGGAACATCGCGGCAAAGACCAGCAGGCCGACCACCACCGCCAGCAGGCGGTATTTCTCGATCGCGGCGTCGCCGATGAAGATGGCGCCGCGCAGGGTGGCGGGCAGGGGCAGCGGGATCTGCTCGGCGCCCCAGATCACGTTGATCAGCTGCTCGGACACGATCATGCCGCCCATGGTGATCAGGATCTGTTTCAAGTGCTGGCCGTAGACCGGCATGATGACGATGCGTTCGAAGGCCCAGCCGATCAGTGCCGTCACCAGCATGGCGACCAGCACGGCCAGGCCCAGCACGCCGAGGTTGGCGAGCAGGGAATCGGCTTCGAGCCAGCCGCGCATCGGCAGCAGCACCATGGTGGCGCTGAAGGCGCCGACCGAGACGAAGGCGCCGTGGCCGAAGTTCAGCACGCTCATCAGGCCGAACACGAGGGTCAGGCCGCTGGCCATGATGAAGATCATCATGCCCATGGCGAGTCCGGCCACGGTCAGGGTGAGCCAGGTCGGCAGGGAGACGAAGGGCAGCACGGCCAGGGCCAGCGCCGGGACCAGCAGCAGGGGCGCGAGGTCGCGCCGGGCCGCCGGCAGCGGGGCCTCCGCCTGGGATTGGGAGATGGGAAGGGTTGCGCTCATTGATGGCTCATTGATGGGAATCCAGTGAAAGGCCGAGCAGGCGCTGCTGCAGCGCCTCGTCCCCGGCCAGGTCGTGCATCAGGCCGGCATGCGCGACCCGGCCGTCGTCCATCACGCTGACGGTATCGCCGAGGCTGCGAACGAAATTGAAGTTCTGCTCGACCAGCAGGATGGTGGTGTTGGTGTCCTTCAGCTCGCGGAAAGCCATCATCAGGCTCTGCACGATGGCGGGGGCCAGGCCCTTGGTCGGTTCGTCCACCAGCAGCAGCTTCCTCGGCTCGACGATCGCGCGGGCGATCGCCACCATCTGCTTCTGGCCGCCGGACAGGTTGCCGGCCGGGTAGTTCCAGAATTTCTTCAGGGCCGGGAAGAAGCCGCAGATCCAGTCGACGCGCGCCTCATCCAGCGCGCCGTTGCGGGCCGCCAGGTAGAGGTTCTCGCGCACCGTCAGTTCGGAAAACACGGCCATGCTCTCGGGGACGTAGGCGATGCCGGCGCGCGCGATGTCCGGGGTCGACATCCTGGTGATGTCGCGGCCGTCGAAGACGATGCTGCCGGCGCTGGCCTTCCACAGGCCCATGATGGTGCGCAGGGTGGTGGTCTTGCCGGCGCCGTTGCGGCCCAGCAGGACCGCCAGGCCGCCGCGCGGCACCACCAGGTCGACGCCCTGCAGGATGTGGTACTGGCCGATGTGGGTGTGCACGCCGGACAGGGTCAGGATCGGCTCAGACATGTTCCGGAGTTCCAAGATAGGCTTCCTGTACGATTTTCGATTGCATGACTTCGCGCGGCTCGCCGTCCGCGACCAGGGTGCCGTTGTGCAGCACGATGATGCGGTCGGCCAGCGAACGCACCACGTCCATCTTGTGCTCGACCAGCAGCACGGTCCTGTTGCGCTCGGCCTTGACTTGATGGATCAGGTCGAGCACCACCGGGACCTCGTCCACGCTCATGCCGGCGGTCGGCTCGTCGAACATCAGGATCTCCGGTTCCAGCGCCAGCAGGATCGCCACTTCGAGCTTGCGCTGGTCGCCGTGGGGCAGGGTGCCCACCAGTACGTCGCGTTTGGCGATCATCGACACGCGCTCGAGGTAGTGCTCGGCGCGCGCGATGATCTCCTTGTGGCCGAACCAGACCGAGAACATGTTCAGGCCGATGCCGGCGCGGCTCTGCACCGCCAGGCGCACGTTCTCCAGCACCGTCAGGTGAGGGAAAAGATTCGTGAGCTGGAACGCGCGGCCCACGCCGAGGCGGGTGCGTTGCGCCGCCTTGTAGCGGGTCACGTCGCGGCCGGCCACGTGCACGCTGCCGGATGTCGCCGCCAGCTGGCCGGAGATGAGATTGAAGTAGGTGGTCTTGCCGGCGCCGTTGGGGCCGACGATCACGGTCAGGGTGCCCGGGTAGAACGCGGCCGTCACCCCGTTCACCGCGACGTGGCCGCCGAAGCGGATCGTCAGGTCGCGGGTCGCGAGGGAAGGCTGCGCCTGTCGTTCCTTGTCCGCCATGTCAGCGCTTGTTCCGCACCGGCAGCGGCAGTTCGCTGGCCGGGATCTCGCGCACCAGTTCCAGCAGGTCCCACTCGTTCTTCTGGTCCTTCTTGATGCGGAAGTGGTACATCGGCTGCAGGGCCTGGTGGTCTTCCTTGCGGAAGGTCATGGTGCCCTTCGGCGTCTCGAAGGACATGCCTTCCATCGCCGCCGCCAGCTGGTCGCCGTTCGCGTTCGGCACCTTCGACAGCGCCGCATAGACCGCGCCGGCCGCCGCCATGCCGCCCGCCGTGAACATGTCGGGCGGGGCCTTGAAGCGCCTGGTGTGCTCGGCCACCAGCCAGTCGTTCATCTTGTTCTTCGGGAAGCCGTAGTAGTAATAGATGGTGCCTTCGGTGCCGGCGTAGGCCTTCCAGGTCTTCATCACCGGCAGGATGTTGCCGCCCGGGGCCAGCGTGATGCCGTAGCGCTCGGGCTTCATGTCGGCGATCTTGTTCAGCGGGTTCGGGCCGGCCCAGACGATGGCCAGCACGCGCGGCTGCGGCTTGTCCTTGAGGGCGTCGAACAAACGCTGGGTGGGCGCGGTGAAGTCGGTCGAGGCGGCCGGCGCGTATTCCTCGTGCACGACATTGGCCTTGCTGCCGGTGGCGGCCAGGGCTTCCTTGCCGGCCTTGATGGCGTCGCGGCCGAAGGCATAGTCCTGGGCCAGGAAGGCCACGCTGCCGCTCTTCAGGGTCGAGGCGGCGGCCAGCGCGTCCTGCATCGAGTTGCGCGCGGTACGGAAGATGTACTTGTTCCACTTGGCGCCGGTGATCTCGTCGGCCACCGCCGGTTCGACGATCAGCACCTTCTTGTATTCCTTGGCCACCGGCAGCATCGCCAGCGCCGAGCCGGACGAGGTGGTGCCGACCGCGAGGTCGACCTTGTCGTCGCCGTAGGCTTCGGCCAGCAGCGTGCGGCCGAGGTCCGGCTTGCCCTGGTCGTCCTTGACGATCACCTTGATCTTGCGGCCGTTGATTTCCATCTTCCCGCCGGTCAGGTACTCGAGGCCCATCATGAAGCCGGTCTCGGTTTCCTTGGCATAGGATTCCAGGGCGCCGGTCTTGCCGGCGATGAGGGCGACCTTGAGATCGGGCGCGGCGAGGGCGCTGCCGCCGGCGGTGGCGATGAAGGCTGCCAGCAGGGCAGTTGGGAGGGGCTTGATGCGGGTCATGTGGGTCTCCTCGTTTCTCTTACTGCGTTTTATTCAGGGCACGGTCGCCAGGAAGCGGGCGATCGCCTCGAGTGCCGCCGGTTCGGTCAGCATCGGCGCATGGCCGACCTGGGGCACTTCGACGTACTGCATGCCGGGGGCGGCGCGCCGCATCCAGTCGGACTGGCGCGGCTCCAGCAGGTCGGACAGCTCGCCGCGCACCAGCAGGACGGGACGCTTGCGCGCCAGCCGCCGGAAGGCCATGCGGCCCGCCAGGGACGTCGGACGGAGTTTACCGGTTTGTAATGCAATGGCAATGTTTGGATCGTAGCGCGGCGCCAGCCGGCCCTCGCCGTCCTGCTCGAAGGCGCGGCGCGCCCACTTGTCCCACTCCGCATCGGAGTTGTCGGGGAAGGCGCACAGGTTGATGTCCTTGACGTGGCGGGCGGCGTCGTTCCAGGACGCCAGCGAGGCGGTCTTGCCGGCATAGCCGGCGATGCGCGCCAGGCCTTTTTCGGACAGCACCGGACCGATGTCGTTGATGATGGCGGCGGCGATCAGCTCGATGTCCCGGGCCGCCAGCGCCATCGTGATCAGGCCGCCCATCGAGGTGCCGATGAAGACCGCGCGGGCGATGCCGAGGTCGGACATCAGCTTGACCACGTCGCCGGCATAGACGTTCGGGTTGTAGTTGTCGGGATCGGGATCGCGCTGCGAGCGTCCGCGTCCGCGCACGTCGAGCGCCAGCACGCGCCGCGACAACGCCGCGATCATCGGCGCGAGTTCGTCGAAGTCGGCCGAGTTGCGGGTCAGGCCGTGGATGCAGATCACTGGCAGGCGCGCGGGTCCCGAGGCGGAGGCGTAATCGCGTGCGTACAGCTGCAGGCCGTCATCACTAGTAAAGCTGATTTCAGTGTAGTTGGACATTGGAGCCCGTTGTGATTTTAAAAAAGGGCGCCCCGCGGGACGCCCTGCAGCCATCGGGCGGGGCGATCAGAACTTCACGTTGAGGGTGGCGCGCACGGTGCGCGGGTCCCCGTAGAACGCGGTCACGGTATTGAAGAAGCCGGAGAAGTTGTAGCCGGCGGTCTTGTAGCGCTTGTCGGCCAGGTTGCGGCCATGCAGTCCGACCTGGATCTTGCGGTCCGAACTGGTCCAGACCACGCCCGCATCCCACAGCGCATAGCCATCCTGGGCCAGCATCAGGTTGCCGGGGATGGTCGCGTCCAGGGTGGCCACGCCGGTGCTGCGCGCGATCTCGGTCTGGTACACCTTGCTCTTGTAGGAGACGCTGTTCATGAAGCTCATCGAACCCGAACGGCCCATGATGCTGACCGGCCAGTCGTAGTTGATGGCGATGTTGGCCGAGTTCTTCGGGGTGTTCTGGAACTCGGTGCTGCCGGCGATGTTCACCAGGCTGGCGCCGTTCGCCACCATCCACTCGTTGTACTTGGCGTCGATGTAGCTGTACATCGCGTTCACGCTGAGCTGGTTGGTCAGGTAGGCGACCGCTTCCAGTTCCAGGCCCTTGATCTTGGCCTTGCCCGCGTTGGTCAGGCTGCCGGCGAAGCCGTTCACGCTGCCGTCGGCGGCATAGGTCGGGATCGAACCCGGGATCTGCACGTTCTTGTAGTCGGTGTAGAAGACCGCGGCATTGGTCTGCAGGCGGCCGCCGTTCATCGACGACTTCACGCCCAGTTCGATGCTGCTGACTTCCTCAGGGTCGACGCCACGGCGCTTGGCCAGCGACACCACGGAGTTCGGGCCGCCGGTGGCGGCCAGGTCCATGCGCGGATCGAACATGCCGCCCTTGAAGCCCTTCGACCAGGTGGTGTACAGATTGTGTTCCGGGGTCAGCTTGTAGCCGAAGCCGAGTTTCGGCGTGAACTTCTTGTCGGTGCGGTGCAGGGCATCCTTGCCGAGGTTGGTGTTCGGCGCGCCGAAGGCGACAGCGCCGGCATTGCCCAGGCGCGGCGAATCGTTCAGGCCCAGGTAGGTCTGCTTGAAGATCTCGGCGCGGCGCTCGTCCTCGGTATACCGGCCGCCCACCGTGACGCTGAAGGCATCGGTCACGTTGTAGCTGGCGTCGGCGTAGGCGGCCCAGGTCTTGGAGTCGATGTCGTCGTGGGTCAGCAGCGACAGGCCGCCGGCGGCGTTGTACAGCACGTCGAAGTCGTTGTAGGCATTGGTCTTCATGTAGAACAGGCCGGCCACGCCCTGCACCTTGTCGCCGGTGTAGGTCAGCTGGAATTCCTGGCTGGTCTGGTTGTCCTTGTAGAAGGACGGCGCTTCCCACAGCGGCAGTTCGAGCGAATCGAAGTCGATCGGCGCATAGGACTTCGACTTGCGGTAGGCGGTGATCGACTTCACCGACAGGGTCGGGTTGATCGTGTATTCGGCCAGCAGCGAGCTGCCTTCGGTGGTGACCTGCTGCTCGTGGCCCAGCACCTTGTACAGGTTGGCGCGGGTGTCGTAGGTGCCGGAGGCCGGCTGGATATTGCCAGGTGCCGGGCCCAGGGTCAGGCGCCGGCCCTGGCGCGCCTCGGAATCGTCGACGGTCTTGTCGGTGGCCAGGCGGATGAACAGCTCCGGGGTCGGGGTCAGCTCGAGGCTGACGCGGCCGGCGACCACGTCCTTGTTGTAGTTCTGGCGGCCGTTCAGGATGTTGTGGCCGAAACCGTCGCGGTTGAAGGTGCCGACGGTGGCGCCGATGCGCAGGATGTCGGAGATCGGCATGCTGCCCTTGACCACCAGGTCCTTCTCGCCGTAGTTGCCGAAGGTGAGCTTGGCGTCCAGGGTGGGCTTCGGCGCCAGCTTGCGGGTCACGTACTTGACGGCGCCGCCGATGGTGTTGCGGCCGTACAGGGTGCCTTGCGGGCCGCGCAGCACTTCGATGCGTTCGAGGTCGTAGATGTCGGTGAGGGCGCCTTGCGGACGGGCCAGGTAGACGTCGTCGAGGTAGATGCCGACACCCTGCTCGTAGCCGGCGACCGGATCCTGCTGGCCGATGCCGCGGATGAAGGCGGTCAGCGTGGTATTGGTGCCGCGCGACGCCTTCAGGGTGGTGTTCGGGGTGGAGTCGGTCAGGGCGGTGATGTCGGGCACGGCCTGCTTTTCCAGCTCGGCGCCGGAGATGGCGGTGACGGCGCCCGGCACGTCCTGGATCAGTTCGGCGCGGCGGCGGGCGGTGACGACCACCTGGTTGATGTTGTCGCCGTTGGCATTGGCATTGGCGTTGGCGGTGGCGGTGGCGGCGGGCGCGGCGCTGGCGGCGGCGTCCGCACCTTCCTGGGCATGGGCTACCCCGACCGCGGCGCCGTAGAGCGCCAGCAGGACGGCGGTGGAGATGGCGGAACGGTTCAGCAGCATCAGTCTGTTTTCGGTACGACGCATTGTATGTCTCCTAATATTATTGATAGCGCATGCGTTCAGGTTTTTTCGCACGGAGGGAAGTTTGCCCCGCACAAGACTGGTTGAATAGATAACAACGCGCTCAACAGGTGTGCAAAAATGCACAGGGATGTTTTGAGACGCACCCATGTGTGACCTGAAAACGCCGGGTCTCACTCTGGCGGTAGGCGGCCGAAGACCTGATTCAAGGAAAGTCTTGGCGCCAAAATGTGCACTGGTGCACAATAATTGTTGCTGATATCAGACAATCAACCTATGAATGCCTTGCCCGAGTGGACTGACCTGCGTTTCTTTCTTGAACTGGCGCGTGCGGGGACCCTGTCGGGCGCCTCGCGCCGGCTGGACGTCGAGCACACCACCGTGGCGCGGCGCATCGACCGCCTCGAGAGCCAGCTCGGGACCACCCTGTTCGACCGCTCGCGCGAGGGTTACGAGCTGACCGAGATGGGCCACGCCCTGCTGCCGCATGCGGAAGCGATGGAAGGGGCGTCGCTGGCCGCGCTCGAGCGGCTGGGCGGCACCGAGGTCGGCGCCCAGGGCGTGGTGCGGCTGGGCGTGCCGGACGTGTTCGGGGTGAGGGTGGTGGCGCCGCTGCTGGTCAAGCTGCTCGACACGCATCCCGACCTGTCGATCGAGATGCTGTCGCTGGCGCGCTTCGCCAACCTGGCCAACCGCGAGGCCGACCTCGGCGTGATGCTGGATCCACCGGCCACCGGCCGCTACGTGGTCACGCGCCTGGCTTCCTTCCGCTTCTACCTGTACGGATCGCCCGCCTACCTGGACCGCCATCCGCCGATCCGTACCCACGCCGACCTCGAAGGCCACGATTTCGTCGATTATGTGCAGGACCGCCTGGCGAGCCGCGAGCTGTCCTACCTGAACGAACTCGGATTCACGCCGCGGCGACGCTTCTGCTCGCTCGGCATGGGCGCCCAGGTCGAGGCGGCGGCGCTGGGCATGGGCCTGATGATGGCGCCGCCTTATGCGATCCCGGACGACGGCCGCCTGGTGCCGGTGCTGCCGGGCTTCTACGCCGAACGCTCCTTCTGGCTCGCCGCGCCCACCGACCTCTATCGCCTGCGCCGGGTGAAGGTGGTATGGGACCTGCTGCGCGACCTGGCCGACAACAATCCCTCGCTGTGGTGGATCAAGGACGACATCGGGCGGGCGGCATGATCCGCGTTCGCCCGTATGCGGACGGCGACCGCGAGCTTGTGAACGCGGTGGCGCGCGCCGCCTTCTTGCAGTATTCGCGGGATTACGCCGACTGGCCCAGCTTCATCGAGGGGATAGCGCGGATGGCCGATCTCGCGGCAGGCGCGGATATCCTGGTGGCCGAACAGGCGGGCGAGATCGTCGGCGCGGTCGCCCACGTCGGGCCCGGCCGGCCGCGCGCCGCCTTCTTCCCGATGGCGTGGTCGGTGATCCGCATGCTGGTGGTGGATCCTCGGCGGCGCGGGCAGGGCGCGGGGAGGGAACTGGTGGCGGGCTGCCTGCGCCTGGCGCGGGACGCCGGGGCGCCCGCGGTTGGCCTGCATACGAGTCCGATCATGGCCTCGGCGTTGCGCATGTACGAGGCGCTCGGCTTCGTGCGCGACGCCGACCTGCCGCCGATCCGCGGCGTGCCCTACGGACGCTACGTGCTGCCGCTCAAGCCATGAAGTCGAACAGCGACATCGGCTTGACCTGACCGTTGCCGAACAGCGCGCTGCCGCCGATGCCCGATCCGGCCAGCGAATACTGCTGCGCCAGCATCGCCGCCTGGCGGCTGACGGTGTCGACGATCTTCGCCTTCTTGTCGCTCAGCTTGTCGGCATCCTGCTTGACCGCGTGAGCCTGGTTCGCGACCGTGCCGCCGGTGGCGATCTGCTCGCCGGCGCGCTTGGCCAGCTGTTCGGCCAGGCCCTTGCCGCCATTCGCGAACAGCGCCGTCACCTTGCCCGGGTCGGCGGCGATGGCCGCCTTCAATTTGGTCTCGTCGAGCACCAGGGCGCCGCTCTTGCGCGTAACGCCGATCTCGGCCAGCGCCTTCGGGTCGGCGGCGTCGAGCACCTGGTTGATCTGCGCGGTCACCTGGTTCAGCGCCGAGTCCGAGCCCGGGTCGCCGCTGCGCAGCGTGGCCAGCTGGCTGCCCATGGCGTTGAAGGCGCTTACAAGGCTCTTCACGTTGGCGGCGATCGCGGACGGATCGCGGGCCACCTGCACCTCGCTCTTGCCGACCGCGCCCAGGGTCAGCGAGACGCCGGCGATGGCCTTGTCGACCTTGTTCGTGCTTGCCGTGACGGTCTTGCCGTCGACCACCAGCTGGGCGTCCTGGGCCGCGGTCTTTTCCGTCATCGCGCTGTTGCCGCCGTTGCCGTAGGAGAGCAGTCCTTGCACTGCCGGGTCGCCGCTGACGCTGATGCGCATGCCGTTTGCCGCGCCGCTGGTGCCGGTCAGCCTGAGGGCGAAGCCCTTGCCGTCCTGCACCACCTCGGCGTTCAGGCCGGCGTCGCGCATGGCCTTGGCGATGCCGTCCAGGGTGTTGTTGCTGCCGTCGATGCGCAGCGATTTGGACGCCGAACCGGTGTCGATCTTGATCACCGTGACGGCGCCGCTGCCGATCGGGGCATCGCGGGCGGCCAGGGCCTTGCTGGCCAGCTGCTGGGCCTGGGCCAGCTGTTTGACCTCGACCGTGTGCGAGCCGGCCGTGGCGGTGGCGCCGCTCAGGCTGGCCTCGACCGCCTTGGTGCTGCTGCTGGCCGACATGTCCATCCCGGCGGCGGACAGGCCGCCGGCGGCGTTCCGGAAGCCGTCCAGCGCGAGCGCCATCCTGCCCAGGCTGGACAGGCGCGCATTGTCGCGCTGTAGTTGGGTGTCGATGAGCTTGACGGCCGGGTTCTTCGCCAGCAGCGACTGCGTAGCGCTGGTGTAGAGGCTGGACAGGCTGCCGCTGGTGGCGCCAAGGCCCGGCGACGAGGTCGAGGTCGAGATAGTCATGCGCTCATTATGGGCCAGGCGGCTCCCTCTCGATGTATTCAATTGCAAGGGGTTTACCCGTCAATTCAAGCGTGCGGACCGATTGCCGGCACTCGCCTATACTAGGTAAAGTATCAAAAAAACAACTACATAGCCACCAATCCATTCCTTTAGCTGATAAGCAATCCAATGGCACCGCCGTTTTCCAAGCCTGCCGTGCTGGTCGTCAAACTGGCTTTACTGCTCATCCTCGGCATCGCCGTGGCGGCGGTGGCGGTGGCACGTTGGGAGATGACGCCGCGTAACGGCATCTACGAACCGGTCAACCAGCCGATCGCCTTCAGCCACAAGCACCACGCCGGCGACGACGGCATCGATTGCCGCTATTGCCACACCTCGGTCGAAAAATCCGGTTTCGCCGGCATGCCCTCGACCGGCATCTGCCTGAGCTGCCACTCGCAGCTTTTCCTCGATTCGCCCGCGCTGGCCCCGCTGCACGAGAGCGCGCGCAGCGGCCGGCCGATCCACTGGGTGAGGGTGCACGACCTGCCCGACTTCGTCTATTTCGCACACGATATCCACGTGAACAAGGGCGTCGCCTGCGTCGAATGCCACGGCCGCGTCGACCAGATGCCGCTGACCTGGCGCACCGCCACCCTCGAAATGCAGTGGTGCCTGGGTTGCCACCGCACCGCGCCGCAGCACGTCCGCCCGCTCAGCAAGGTGCTGTCGATGGCGCCGCAGCGGCCGCTGACGCCGGAGGAAGTGCGCCAGCTCGACCGCCTGTACCGCCTGCGCAGCACGAATGCGCTGACCAACTGTTCGACCTGCCACCGATGAAAAGAACCGGCCATCCCGTCATCCCCATCCACGGCCACGATCACGATCACGATCATGATCACGGCCAGGACGAGCCGTCGCGGCGCCGCTTCCTGAAGCTGATGGCGGCTTCCGCGGCGCTGGCCGGCGCCGGCTGCAGCGGGCCGCCGCCCGAGGCCATCGTGCCCTATGTGCGGATGCCGGAGCAGGACGTGCCGGGACTGCCGCTGTTCTACGCCACCGCCTTCGTCCGGCGCGGCTTCGCCCACGGCGTGCTGGTCGAGACCAATATGGGCCGGCCGACCAAGGTCGAGGGCAATCCCGAGCATCCCGTCAGCGGCGGCGCCACCGACGTCTTCGCCCAGGCCTCGATCCTGCAGATGTGGGATCCGGACCGTTCGCAGACGGTGCAGCAGGGTACGGAGCTGTCGAGCTGGTCGGCCTTCGAGGCGGCCCTCGAAGCGCGCCGCCCGCGGTTCGCGCGCGACGGCGGCGCCGGCCTGCGCGTCCTGAGCGGCCCGGCCACCTCGCCGACCCTGGCGGCCCAGCTGGCAGCGCTGCAGAAGAAGTATCCGGCGATGCGCTGGCACGCCTGGGATCCGTTGCACGACGACGGCGCCGCGGCCGCCTCCAGCCTGGCCTTCGGGCGTCCGCTCGACACCCTGTACCGGCTCGACAAGGTGGCCGTGCTCCTGACCCTGGACGCCGACCTGTTCGGCGCCGAGGGCGGGCGGGGCGGCAGCCTGGCGCATGCGCGCGCCTTCACCGCGCCGCGCCGGCTGGGCGCCAGCGTCGCCGCCAACCGCCTGTACGCGATGGAGTCCACGCCGACCCTCACCGGTGCCTACGCCGACGAGCGCCTGGCGCGGGCGCCGCACGAGATCGAGGCCTCGCTGTGGCGCATCGCCGGCCTGCTGGAAGCGGCGCCCGGCGGCGGCACCGCGCCGGATCCCGCCGTCGCGCGCTGGGAGACGGCGGTGGCGATGGCGCTGCGCGGGGCGCGCGGCCATGCGCTGGTGGTGGCCGGACCGAGTTTGAGCCCGGCCGGCCGCGCCCTGGCCCACCTGCTCAACCAGCGCCTGGGCGGGCAGCAGGGGCCCATCGCCCATATCGAGCGGGTGGCGCTCGGCGCGCCCGAGCATGGCGCCACGCTGGCCGGACTGGCGGCCGACATGCAGGCCGGCAGGGTCGACACCCTCTTGATGCTGGACACGAACCCGGTCTACACCGCGCCGCCCGCACTCGGCTTCGCCCAGGCCCTGCGTCGCGTGCCGTTGAGCGCCCACCTCGGCCTCTACCGCGACGAGACCGCGCGCGAGGCCGGCTGGCACCTGCCGCTGGCGCACGGCTACGAAGCCTGGAGCGATGCCCGCGCCATCGATGGCACGGCCAGCATCGTGCAGCCGCTGATCGCGCCCCTGTATGGCGGACGCTCCGCGCACACGGTGCTGGCGACCCTGCTGGGCGAGGGCAGCCGCGACGGCCTGGTGCTGGCGCGCGCCGCCTGGCAGGCCGCGCGTCCCGAACTGGCCGGCCCGGCCTTCGACGCCTTCTGGCGCGAAGCCCTGCGCCGCGGCCTGGTGGAGGGCAGCGCGGCGCCGGCGGTGACGGTGCGCGAGGTGCCGCCGGTGGACATGCCGAAGCTGGAAACGCCGCCGCTGGTGGCGTGCTTCGTGCCCGATCCGGCCGTCGATGGCGGCGAGTTCTGCAACAACGCCTGGCTGCAGGAGCTGCCGCGGCCGCTGACCTCGCTCACCTGGGACAACGCCGCCCTGATCGGTCCCGCCACCGCCAGGCGCGCCGGCCTCCTCGATGGCGGCGTGGCCCGGCTGACGGTGGACAGCCGCAGCATCGAGGCGCCGGTGATGGTGCTGGCGGAGCAGGCCGAGGGCGTGGTCACGCTGCCGCTCGGCTACGGGCGCAGCGGCGCCGGCTCGGTCGGCAATGCGGTCGGCTTCGACGCCTACCGCCTGCGTCCCCAGGCCGCGCTGGGCGGGCCGGTGCCGCTGCGGCTCGACGCCACCATGGGCGGCCATGTGTTCGCGCTGCGCCAGCGCGAGGTCGACATGCACGGGCGCGATCCGGTGAAGGTGGCGCGGGCCGGAGCCAAGGCGGCGCCGAAGAAGCGCGAAGAGGAAGAGGGCGGCAAGACCTCGCTGTATCCGGAATACCGCTACGACGAGTACAAGTGGGGCATGGCGATCGACCTCAACGCCTGCATCGGCTGCGCCGCCTGCACCGTCGCCTGCCAGGCCGAGAACAATATCCCGGTGGTCGGCAAGGAAGAGGTGATGCGCGGCCGCAGCATGCACTGGATCCGGGTCGACCGCTACCGCCTGGGTGCGCGCACGCTGTTCCAGCCGGTGCCCTGCATGCATTGCGAGCATGCGCCCTGCGAAGAGGTGTGCCCGGTCGGCGCCACCGTGCACGACGACGAAGGCCTGAACGTCCAGGTCTACAACCGCTGCATCGGCACGCGCTTCTGCTCGAACAACTGCCCCTACAAGGTCCGTCGCTTCAACTTCCTGCAGTATTCGAACCAGAAGCTGGAAAGCCTGAAGGCGCTGCAGAACCCCGAGGTGACGGTGCGCCGGCGCGGCGTGATGGAAAAATGCAGCTACTGCCTGCAGCGCATCACGCGCGCCCGCATCGACGCCGAGAAGCAGGGCCGCCGCATCCTCGATGGCGAAGTCGTCACCGCCTGCCAGGCGGCCTGCCCGACGGCGGCGATCCACTTCGGCGACCTGAACGATCCGCGCAGCGACGTCCTGGCTGCCAAGTCCTCGCCCTTCGACTACGCCCTGCTGCAGGAATTGAACACCCGGCCGCGCACCAGCTACACCGCGCGCCTGGTCAACCTGGACCCGGAGCTGGAATGAGCGCGCCGCAGCCCAGGTCCCGCGACACCCCGGAGCTGCGCGCCGGCTGGGGCTATGCCGACGTCAGCGACAAGATCGCCGGCATCGTCCTGAACGGGAAGTTCGGCTGGAAGTGGTGGAGCGCCTTCCTCGCCGCCTCGGCCGGGGTGATGGCGCTGCTGGTCGCGGTCAGCTGGCTGCTGGCGAAGGGCATCGGCATCTGGGGCGTCGACATCCCGGTGGCCTGGGGCTTCGCGATCGGGAACTTCGTCTGGTGGATCGGGATCGGCCACGCCGGCACCTTCATCTCGGCCGTCCTGCTCCTGCTGCGCCAGCGCTGGCGCACCTCGATCAACCGCTTCGCCGAGGCTATGACCCTGTTCGCGGCCAGCATCGCCGGCCTGTTTCCGATCCTGCACCTGGGACGGCCCTGGTTCTTCTACTGGATCGTGCCCTATCCGAACGTGATGAACGTGTGGCCGCAATGGCGCAGCCCGCTGGTGTGGGATTTCTTTGCGATCGCCACCTACCTGCTGGTGTCCCTGATGTTCTGGTACCTGGGCCTGATTCCCGACCTGGCCACCCTGCGCGACCGCGCCGGCCTGCGCGGCCAGCGCGGCGCCCAGGTGGCCTACGGCCTGCTGGCTTTGGGGTGGCGCGGCGAGGCACGGCACTGGGCCCGATTCGAGAAAGCCTATCTGCTGCTGGCGGGGCTGGCGACGCCGCTGGTGGTGTCGGTGCACACCATCGTGTCGCTCGACTTCGCGGTCGGCAACACGCCCGGCTACCACTCGACCGTGTTCCCGCCGTACTTCGTGGCCGGGGCGCTGTTCTCGGGCTTCGCGATGGTGCTGACCCTGGCGATCCCGCTGCGCGCGGCCTTCGGGCTGCAGGACTTCATCACCGGGCGCCACCTGGCAAATGCGGCCAAGGTGCTGCTGGCGACCAGCTGGATGGTGGGCTACGGCTACCTGTCCGAGATCTTCACCGCCTTCTACAGCGGCGACAAGTACGAGACCTATATGACGATCAACCGCTGGGTGGGCCCGTATGCGCCGGTCTACTGGAGCATGCTGGCCTGTAATATCGTGCTGCCGCAGATCCTGTGGTGGCGGCGTGTGCGGCACAGCGTGCCGGTCCTGTTCCTGCTCAGCCTCGCGATCAACTGCGGCATGTGGATGGAGCGCTTCCTGATCGTGGTGTCCTCGCTGCATCGCGATTTCCTGCCATCGAGCTGGGGCATGTTCTATCCGACCCGCTGGGACTGGATCACGCTGTTCGGTTCGATCGCCTTCTTCGTCTGGCTGTTCCTGCTGTTCGTGCGCTTCCTGCCCCTGATCTCGATGGCCGAGATGCGCGAGCTGGTGCGCGACACCGCGGAGGGCAAGAAATGAGGCAAAAACCGAGCCGGGCAGTGTACGGCCTGCTGGCCGAATTCCCCAACGCGGACAGCCTGTGCGCGGCGGCGAAGGAGGCGAGGGCGCACGGCTACACCCAGGCCGAAGCCTACAGCCCGTTCCCGGTCGAGGGCCTCGAAGAAGTGCTCGGCACCCGGCGCAGCTGGGTCGCGCCGGCGACCCTGATCGGCGGCGTGCTGGGCGGCGCGGCCACCTATTTCCTGCAGTGGTATGCGGCCGTGATCGACTACCCGATCAATGTCGGCGGCCGGCCGCTCCATTCCTGGCCATCCTTCATTCCGCCGACCTTCGAGCTGACCATCCTGGGAGCGGCGGTGGCGGCGGTGCTGGCCATGCTGATCCAGAACGGCCTGCCGCAGCTCTATCACCCGCTGTTCGAGGTCGAGGAATTCGAGCTGGCCAGCCGCAACCGCTTCTTCCTCTGCCTGCCCGCCCACGACCCTGTGTTCGCGCCGGGCCCGGCGCGCGATCTGCTGGAAGGCCTGCATCCCATGCTGCTGCGCGAGGTGCCGGCATGAGATTCCTGCCCGGCCTCCTGTTGCCGCTGGTCTTGCTGGCTGCTTGCGAACGGGCCAAGCAGGACATGTACGACCAGCCGCGCTACAAGACCTTCGCCGCCAGCACCCTGTTCCCGGACGGCGCCTCGGCGCGCATGCCGCCGGCCGGCACCCAGCCGCGCGCCCGCGGCGCCTTTTCCGACAGCACCGGCGGGCGCAAGGGCGGCACCGCCGTGCAGGAAGACATCGCCGCCGAGACTGCGCAGACGAATCCCTATCCGGTCGACCTGCGCCTGCTGAAGCGGGGCCGCGAGCGCTACATGATCTACTGCCTGCCCTGCCACAGCCCGGTGGGCGACGGCGACGGCCTGGTGGTGCGGCGCGGCTTTCCGGCGCCGCCGACCTATCACCAGCCGCGCCTGCGCGAAGCCCCGGACCGCCACATCTACGAGGTGATCACGAATGGCTACGGCGTGATGGTGCCCTACGCCGACCGCATCGAGCCGGCCGACCGCTGGGCCATCGTGGCCTTCATCCGCGCCCTACAGCTGAGCCAGAACGCGCCGGCCGACGGCCTGCCGCCGGATATCCGGGCCAAACTGGACGCGCAACCCGAAACTGCCGCCGCCGCCGGAGCTACGCCATGAGCCGCACCGTGCTCGCGATCGCCGCCGTGGCGACAGCCGCCGTGCTGGCCCTGATCGGCTGGCGCATCGACCTGCGCGCACTGCTGGCGGGCTACCTGGTGCTGTGGTGGTTCGTCACCGGCGCGCTGCTGGGCGGGCTGGCGAATGTCTGGCTGCACCAGCTCACCGGCGGCGACTGGGGAGAAATCATCCGCACGCCGCTGCTGCGCGCGGCGCGCTGGCTGCCGCTGGCCTGCCTGCTGTTCCTGCCGGTGCTGGCCGGCATGCATCTGCTCTATCCCTGGGCCGGCGCCGGGCCGGTGGCGCCGGAAACCGCCTTCCGCAAGCTGTGGCTGAGCCCCGGCTTCTTCGTGGCGCGCAGCCTGGCCTACCTGCTGCTGTGGAGCGCGCTGGCCTGGATCGAATTGCGCGCCCGCCACCGTTCGGCTGGCCGCGCCGCCGCCTGCCTGCTGGCCTTCGTCTTCTCGAGCGGACTGGCGTCGGTCGACTGGCTGATGTCGCTGCGGCCGGAATGGTATTCGAGCGTGTTCGGCTGGCTGACCGGCACCGGCCAGATGCTGAGCGGGCTGGCGCTGGCGGTGCTGCTGATCGACAGGGAGGCCGCGCGCCAGCGCCTGCCGGACTTCGGCAACCTGCTGATGATGTATGTGCTGACCTGGGCCTACCTGGCCTATGTGCAGTTCCTGATCATCTGGTCGGCCGACCTGCCGCGCGAGATCTCCTGGTACCTGCTGCGCGCCACGCCGGGCTGGAAGACGGTGGCCTGGACCCTGGCCGTCGTGCACTTCGCGGGGCCGCTGCTGATCCTGCTGTCGCGCCATGCCAAGCAGGCGCCGACGATGATGGGGGGACTGGCCGCGCTGCTGCTGGCGGTCCACCTGCTCGATTGCTGGTGGCTGGTGCTGCCCTCGGTGACGGGCCTGACGGATCACTGGACGTGGCTGGCGCCGCTGCCGGTGCTGGCCGGCGTCCTGCTGGCCTGGCTGGCCTGGCGCGGCGCGGAGACGAAGAGGAGGGCGGCCCATGCCTGAGAGCGAAGACAGCGGCATCCACGTCCGCGCGATCCGGCGCGGGGCGCTGGCGATCGCGGGCGGCATCGTGTTCGCGGTGGCGGGCTCGTGGTGGCTGCTGCACAGACTCGGTCCGGTGGCGAACACGGCGCAGCCGCCGGCCGCGATCCCGGCGCCGCGCCTGCAGCCGGCGCCGCAGGACGAGCGTGCGGCTTACTTCGCGGAAAAAGAGAAGCGCCTCGGCAGTTACGGCTGGGTCGACCGCCAGGCCGGCGTCGCCCACATTCCGCTGGACGAGGCGATACGGCTGATGGCGGCGCGCCGGCAGCAGGAGAGCAAGCCATGATCCGCTTGTTACGCTTGCTACGGCTGCTGGTGGCGGCCTGCTTCATGCTGGCGCTGTGCCGGGGGACGGCCTGCGCCCAGGCCATGCGCCTGCCGGCCCAGCCGGCGGCGGATTTTTCGCCGGCGATCGGCACCCGCCTGCCGCTCGACGCCATGCTGCGCGACGAAGCCGGCCGGCCGCTCCGCCTGGGCGAGCTGTTCGGCGCCGCGCCAGTGGTGCTGGTGCCGGGCTACTACAGCTGTCCGAACCTGTGCAGCACCCTGTTCGAGGGCGTGCTGCAGGCCCTCTCGCTGGGCGGGATGGCGGCCGGCAGCTACCGCCTGGTCGGCTTCTCGATCGACCCGCGCGACGGCGCCCAGGCAGCAAGCTCCAAACGCCAGGCCTATGCTTCCCTGCTGCCCGGCGGCGCGGCCGACCTGCGCATGCTGACCGCCGATGCGCCGGCGCTGGCGCAGATCGAGGCGGCGCTGGGCTACCGTGCGCCGCGCGACCAGGAGACGGGGGAATTTGCCCATGCCGCCGGCTTCGTGGTGGTCGATGCCGGCGGGCGCGTCACGCAATATTTCCCCGGCGTGCGCTTCGATCCGGCCGCCCTGCGCACGGCGCTGCAGGCGGCTCGCGATGGAGGTATCGGCAGCAATAGCGGCAGCGGCGCGGCCTCCCTCGGCGAACGCCTGCTGATGCTGTGCACCCATTACGACCCGGCGCTCGGCAGGAACAGCGGCGCGGCGATGGCGGCGGTGCGCGGCGGCGTGCTGCTGGCCTTGCTGGGCCTGGGCGGCTGGCTGTGGCGCCGGCGCGGCTTCGATGCCACGAAGGAGGGCAGGCCATGACGGTGCCTTTCCACCTGTTGCCGGCCGACGGCGCCGCGTCCGCCACCCGCCTCGACAGCCTGGCGCTGTGCCTGCTGCTGCTGACCGGCGCGGTGGCGCTGGGCGTGCTGGTCATGATGATCGTGTTCTGCGTGCGCTACCGCGCCCGCTCCAAGGCCGACCGCAGCCACGTGCCGTCCAGGGACCTGCCCGTGGAAATCGCCTGGACCGCGATCCCGATGCTGCTCTTCCTCGGCCTGTACGCCTGGGGCGCGATCGACTATGCCGCCCTGTACCGCCCGGATCCCGCCGCCACGCCCGTCTTCGTGGTGGCCAAGCAGTGGATGTGGAAGGCCGAGCACCGCAACGGCCGGCGCGAAGTGGGCCAGCTGCACCTGCCGCTGGGGCGGCCGGTACGCCTGGTGCTGACCTCGCAGGACGTGATCCACAGCTTCTTCGTGCCGGCCTTTCGCATCAAGCAGGACGCGGTGCCGGGGCGTTACACCTCGATCGGCTTCACGCCCAGCAAGGCCGGCGAATACGAGCTGTTCTGCGCCGAGTACTGCGGCACCGAGCACGCCATGATGACGGGGAAGATCGTGGTGCTGCCGCCCGCCGAGTACGGACGCTGGCTGGCCGAGGGCCCGCGCCAGCCAGGCATGGCCGCGCGCGGCTTCGCGCTGTTCCGCCAGTACGGCTGCAGCGGCTGCCACGCCGCCGGCTCGAGCGTGCACGCGCCCGACCTGACGAACCTGCTGGGACGCCGCGTGCACCTGCAGGACGGCCGCGAGATCATCGCCGACGAAGCCTACGTGCGCGATTCCATCTACCTGCCGCGCAAGGACGTGGTGGCGGGCTACGAACCCATCATGCCCTCGTTCGCCGGCCAGATCGGCGAGGAGGACCTGCTGGCGATCATCGAATACATCAGGGAGAGCGGACATGACCCGTCCACAGAGCGACCTTAGCCTGATCGAGGAAGACGACACCCGGGCCGGCCGCAGCTACCTGTCGGAAGGCTGGACCCTGGGCTCCTGGCTGGGCACGCGCGACCACAAGCGCATCGCGCTGCTGTATGCGGTGTCGATCACGCTGTTCTTCTTCCTGGGCGGGATCGCGGCGGCCCTGATCCGCCTGGAGCTGGCCACGCCGCAGGGCGACCTGGTCAGCGCCGACACCTACAACAAGCTGTTCACCGCCCACGGCGTGATCATGGTATGGCTGTTCCTGATTCCCTCGATTCCCTCGGTGCTCGGCAACTTCCTGATGCCGATGATGATCGGCGCGCGCGACCTCGCTTTCCCGCGCCTGAACCTGGCCAGCTGGTACCTGTACATCGCTGGCGGCGCGATCGTCCTGTGGGCGCTGCTGGCCGGCGGCGTCGACACCGGCTGGACCTTCTACACCCCGTTCTCGACCATGTTCTCGAACTCGCACGTGGTGCTGGCCCTGACCGGGGTGCTGGTGGTCGGCTTTTCCTCGATCCTGACGGGGCTGAACTTCATCGTCACGGTGCACACCATGCGGGCGCCCGGCATGGGCTGGTTCCGGCTGCCGCTGTTCGTGTGGGCCAACTATGCCACTTCGCTGATCCTGGTGCTGGCCACGCCGGTGCTGGCCATGACCCTGGTGCTGGTGGCCGTCGAGCGCCTGTTCCAGGTCGGGATCTTCGACCCCGCGCTGGGCGGCGACCCGCTGCTGTTCCAGCACCTGTTCTGGTTCTACTCGCACCCGGCGGTGTACATCATGGTGCTGCCGGCGATGGGCGTGGCCAGCGAGATCATTCCCTGTTTCGCGCGCCGGCCCGTGTTCGGCTACCGCTTCATGGCCTATGCGATCCTGGCCATCGGCGTGATCGGCTTCCTGGTCTGGGGCCACCACATGTTCGTCAGCGGCCAGTCAGTGTATGCGGGCATGGTGTTCTCGCTGCTGTCCTTCATGGTCGCGGTGCCGTCCGCGATCAAGGTCTTCAACTGGACCGCCACCCTGTACAAGGGCCGCATCAGCTTCAGCGCGCCGATGCTGTACGCGCTCGGCTTCGTCGGCCTGTTCACGATCGGCGGCCTGACCGGGCTGTTCCTGGCCGCGCTGGCCCTCGACGTCCACCTGTCCGATACCTATTTCGTGGTCGCCCACTTCCACTACATCATGGTCGGCGGCTCGGTGATGGCCTACCTGGGCGGCATCCACTTCTGGTGGCCGAAGATTACGGGACGCATGTACTCGGAGGCCTGGGGCAGGCTGGCGGCGGTGGTGATCTTCGCCGGCTTCAACCTGACCTTCTTCCCGCAATACCTGCTCGGCTATGCAGGCATGCCGCGCCGCTACCACAGCTATCCGGAGGAGTTCCAGATGCTGCACGTGCTGTCCTCGGCCGGCGCGGTCACGCTGGCGATCGGCTACCTGCTGCCGCTGGGCTACCTGGCCTGGTCGCTGCGCTATGGCCGGCCGGCGCCGCCGAATCCCTGGCAGGCCACCGGGCTCGAATGGCAGGCGGCATCGCCGCCGCCCGTCCACAACTTCGCCCAGCCGCCGGTGGTGGCGCGCGGCCCCTACGCCTACCATACCGATTGAATCCCATGACTACGGTCAAGCAGCCCCACGCCGAGCAGTTCACCAGCCGCGAGCAGCAATCCTTCGCCGGCACCTTCGGCATGTGGGTGTTCATCGCCAGCGAACTGCTGTTCTTCGGGCCCCTGCTGTTCGGCTACCTCTACCTGCGCGTCCACTATCCCGAGGCCAGCGCCGCCGCCAGCCGCCATACCGACTACCTGCTCGGCACGGCCAACACCGCGGTGCTTCTGACCAGCAGCTTCCTGATGGCGCTGGCGGGCAATGCCGCGGAAAGCGGCCGGCGGCGGCGCGCCATGCGGCTGTTGTGGGCGGTTGCGGCGCTGGGCTTCGTCTTCCTGGTGCTGAAGGGCTGGGAATACCACAATGATTTCCTGGACAAGCTCTTCCCCGGTCCCGGCTTCCGGCCGGAGCATGGCGGCCACTTGCAGCAGATGCCCGGCATGCAGCTCTTCTTCATCCTGTATTTCGTCCTTACCGGGCTGCATGCGGTCCACCTGACGATCGGCATCCTGGTATGCCTGGCGATGGCCTGGCGGTTGCGCCATCCGCCGCCAGTGGGGGTATCCGCCGATGCGATCGAATACGCGGGCCTGTACTGGCACTTCGTCGACGTGGTCTGGATCTTCCTGTATCCGCTGCTCTACCTGGTCGGCAGGGCGGGAGGCTAGCATGGAGCGCGATACCCGTATCCTTCGCCGTCCCCCGGTCCTGACCTGGCTGGCCTTGCTGGTCCTGCTGGCGATCAGCGCCGGCACGTCCTGGCTGCAGCTGGGCTGGATCAATACCGCGATCGGACTGGCGGTCGCCACGGTCAAGGTGGTGCTGGTGGGCCTGGTCTTCATGCGCCTGCGGGTGACCCATCCGCTGCTGCGCCTGACGGCGCTGGCGGGGCTGGCCACGCTGGCCCTGCTGTTCATCCTGTCCGGCACCGACTACGCCACCCGCAGCGAGGTGCAGGCGCCCTGGCAGCATCCATCCACGGTGGCGCCGCGCCTGGGACGCTGATCCGGCCCGGGTCCGGTTTCAGGCGTCCAGGCGGACCGCCCAGTCGGCGATCAGCTTGCGGTAGGCTTTGCCGACCGGCCGGATCTTGCGGTCCAGGTCGAACAGCCCGCGCGGATTGACCACGCCGCGCTGCTCGCGCAGTTCGATGTCCCAGTCGACCTGGTCGGTAACCGAATACCAGGTGAAGCCCGTCACCGCGACCCCGGCCCGCATCAGGCCGCGCACCAGCGCCCATTGCCTGGCCAGCCAGGCGCAGGCTTCAGTGCCCTGCGGTCCCTGGTCGCGGTTGGTCTCGGTATGCATCAGGGGCAGGCGGTAGCGCTCGGCGTATTCGCGGGCGATCACCGCATAGCCCAGCAGTTCGTCGACCGGATGCATGCCGCCGTCGGCCTCGACGTGGTGCTCGTTCGAGCGGTAGTAATCGGTGCCGAGGATGCAATGCTTGCGCAGCGCATGGTTCTCGAAGAAGCGCAGCTCTTCCTCGCTCATGCCGTTGTCCAGCACGAAGCCGCGCAGCGTGGGTTCCAGCTCGCGCCCGTAATTGAGGTCGAGGGTAAGGAAGCGCCGCAGGTTGCGCGTCTCGGCGATCGGTTCGGCGTCCGGCTCGGTGGCGTGGAAGTATTCGCTGGACTCGCTCTGGATGAAGCGGGTACCGGGACGCAGGGCGCGGATCGCATGCATGGCCAGCAGGTTGGCCTTGACCAGGTGCTTGATGGCGGTGACGTAGGCATGCTCGTCGCTCAGCTGTTCGTTCCACAGGCCATAGAGGGCGGAGAAACGCGCGCACACATACATCTCGTTGACCGGCGTGAACATGTGGATCCAGGGATAGCGCCGGGCGAAATCGGCGGCATAGCGCGCGAACAGCTCGGGGAAATCCGGATTCTGGAAATTGCCGATCCAGTCCGGCACGCCGAAGTGGCAGAGGTCGGCGATCGGCTCGATGCCGAGGCGGCGCAGCTCGGCGAAGGCCTGGTCGGCGAAATCCCAGTCGTAGCGCTGCGGGGCCAGCCAGCTGCGGTGCAGGGGCACGCCGTAGCGCAGGGTGCGGATGCCGAGCCCGTCCGCCAGCGCGAAGTCGGTGCGCCAATGGGTGTAATGGCCGCATTCCTCCATCTGGTCGCGGCGGATGCGGCCGTGGCCGATGGTGGGGCTGCTGTTCTCGATCCCGCTGGCGAACTTGAAAGAGGAGGGTGGCGCCGTCATCGGCGTCCTCCGAGCGGCGGCTGCGGGGTGACGACGCCGGGCGGGACCTCGGACACGCTGGACAGCCCGGACAGCATCATGCAGTCCTGCAGCTCCTGCTCGAACAGCTGCAGCGCGCAGTAGACGCCGTCGCGGCCCTTGGCGCACAGGCCGTACAGGCAGGCGCGCCCGCTCAGGCAGGCTGAAGCGCCGAGGCCGAGGGCCTTGACGATGTCGCCGCCGGTGCGGATGCCGCCGTCGAACAGCACTTCGATGCGGCTGCCGACCGCCTCCGCGATCTGCGGCAGCACCGAGATCGAGGAGGGCGCGCTGTCCAGCTGGCGCCCGCCGTGGTTGGAGACGACGATGGCGTCGGCGCCGATGTCGAGGGCGCTGCGCGCGTCGTCTGGATGCATCACGCCCTTCAGGATCAGCTTGCGCGGCCATTCCTTGCGCACCCAGCGCACGGTGTCGAGGTCGAAGCTCGGGTCGAACTGGGCTTCGATCCACTTCGACAGCGAGCCCACCGAGCCGCCTTCCTTGATCTCGTGTTCGAGGTTGCCGAAGGTGTGGCGGCGGCTTCCCGCCATGCCGGCCAGCCAGCGAGGATGGGTCAGCATCTCCATCAGGTTCTTTGGCGTCAGCCGCGGCGGCACGCCCAGGCCTTCCTTCTCGTCGGCCCAGCGCTTGCCCTGGGTGTGCAGGTCGATGGTCAGCACCAGCGCCGAACAGTTGGCCTCCAGCGCGCGGCGGATCAGGTTTTCGTTGACCTTTTTATCCTTCATCAGGTAGAGCTGGAACCAGAAGGGCTTGCCGCTTGCCTCGGCCACGTCCTCGATCGAATTGATCGAGCAGGTCGACAGGCAGTAGGGCACGCCATAGTCCGCCGCCGCGCGCGCCGCCTCGCACTCGCCGTTCGGCCACATCAGCCCCGCCAGCCCGGTCGGCCCCACCGCCAGCGGGATGCGGGCGGGGTCGCCGGCCATGGTGGTGGCGGTGTCGCGCCTGGCCACGTTGCGCAGGCTGTGCTGGCGCAGCGCCAGGGCGCGCAGGTCGTCCAGGTTGCGCTGCAGGGTCAGCTGCTGCTCGCTGCCGCCGTGGATGTAGTCGAACAGCACGCCGGGCAGGCGGGACCTGGCCAGGGTTTCGAGGTCGAAGATGCTGGCGATTTTGCTCATGGCTTGGTCATGTCAGAGTTCTCCACGGGCGGCCAGGATGCGGATGCGGTCGCCGATGCGGCAGGCCAGTGCCTGGATCGTGAGCGAGGGGTTGACCCCGCCGCTGGTCGGGAACAGCGAGCCGTCGCAGACCCACAGGTTACGCACGTCCCAGCTGCGCCCGTCGGCGTCGACCACGCTGGTGTCGGGATCGAAGCCCATGCGGCAGGTGCCGAGGATGTGGCTGGTGTCTTCGCTGGTCCACAGGTCCTTGCCGCCCGCCGCCTCCAGCATCCGGCCCATGTAGCGGCGGGCATGTTCCTGCATGCGGCGGTCATTGTCGGAGTACGAGAATTCGACGTGGGCGATCGGCAGGCCATGCTGGTCGCGTTCGCCGGCCAGGATGACGCGGTTGCCGGGCCGCGGTTCGGTCTCGGCCACCGCCACCAGGCCGCTCATGTAGTTGTAGTCGAGCATGGCCTGGCGCAGCCGCGCGCCCCACAGCTGGCGCGAGGTGGCGACCAGCTGGGCCCAGGCGCGCGGCAGCGGGCCCTGGCTCATGAAGGCATAGCCGCCGGCGAAGTCCTTGCCTTCGTCGGCGTAATTCCAGTGCTCGCAGACGGCCATGTTGGGCGGCCCCTTGTTCCAGCGGATTTCCTCGTCGAAGCGCGCCCACACGCCCGGTCCCGCATGGGTGGTCAGGTGGGTGCCGACCAGGCCGGAGCGGTTGGCCAGGCCCTGGGGAAAGGACGGGCAGCTCGAATTCAGCAGCAGGCGCGGGGTCTCGATCGCGTAGCCGGCCACCACCACGTTGCGCGCGCGCTGGAAGCGCCATTGCCCGCTGCGGCGGTAATGCACGCCGCTGGCCAGGCCATTCGCGTCCAGTTCGATGCGCCCGGCCATGGCGAGGTCGCGCACCTCGGCGCCGGCGCGCAGCGCGCGCGGGATCCAGACCACCAGCGCGCTCTGCTTGGCATTCGTCGAGCAGCCGAAGTTGCAGAAGCCGCGGTAGACGCAGGGCGGCGACTTGCCGCGCGGCGCCGACACCGTCGCCAGCGGCACCGCCGACCAGGCCACGCCCATGCGCTCGGCGCCGCGCGCCAGCACCAGGCCGGCGGCGTTCATCTCGTGCTCGCGGTAGGGAAAGCGACGGTGCGGCGGGCCCCAGGGATAGCGCAGCGGGCCGGCAATCGCCAGCGCGTGCTCGGCTTCCTCGTAGTACGGCGCGATCTCCTCGTAGCTGAGCGGCCAGTCGAAGCCATAGCCGAGCAGGCTGCGCGAACGGAACCACTCGGGCCGGAAGCGCAGCGAGATCATGCTGAAGTGGACCGTCGAGCCGCCCACGCCCCAGCCTGAATTATTGCCGCCGAGGGCGATCGGGTCGTCACCGGAGGTCAGGCGTTCGTCCAGCCAGTACAGCTGCTGCTGGGCTTCCTCGTCGGAGGCGAAATCCTCGAGCGGGCGCCAGAACGGACCGGCCTCCAGCACGACGACCGAGAAGCCGGCCTCGGCCAGCTTGCAGGCGAGGGTGCCGCCGCCGGCGCCGGCACCGACGATGGCGAAGTCCACGGCGGCGTCGTCGCGGTACTCGCGCATCGGCATCCAGCCCCCGCGTTCGAACACGTCGGGCGCGCGTCCTTGTCCGGTGCGTGGCTGGTAGTCCATCAGCCCGGGTCCTCCGCCTTGCCTGCGCGCGCCTCCCATGGGTCGCGGCTGTCGATTCCGAGGCGCACGTAGCCGCGCGGGCTGGCCGGGCCGCCGAACCCGATCTCGCTCCAGGACCAGGGGTGGGCGTAATAGATGCCGGCCGCGGTCTTGAGCAGCCAGTGCGTGAAGAAGCGTTCCGAATGCAGGGCCTGCCATTGCGGCGAGCGCACGTCCTGGTCCGCCAGCGCCTGCAGCACGGCATCCTGTTCCGCCGCATCGAGTGCCGTGAAGTCGCGGCCGTGGCGGCAGCGGGCCTCGTCGGCGAGGGCGGCGAGGCCCAGGCGCCAGCATTCGCGCAAGGGAGGCATGTCCGGATGGCGGAAGCCTTCGCCGCGATCGTCATGCAGCATGGCGTCGATCCAGGGCGTGATCGGGATCGGTTCGAGACGGTCCGGCTGGGGCAGCAGGCGCCGGTTGACGGCTTCCAGCAAGTCCCATTCGGCTTCGCTCAGGAAGCGGCGCGGTGGAACCTGGTCCAGGCGTTGGGCCAATACGCGCCGGGTGGTGTCGTCGAAGGAAGGGCTGTCCCACTTGGCCAGCACGTCGTAGCCGGGATAGCGGGCGTTGGTGTTCATGCCGCCTCCCGCCAGGCCGGCTCGCGGGCGCGCAGCGCCAGGGCGGCGCGTCCGGCCAGCGCCAGCGCGGAAAAGCTGGGCGGCGCCGGCAGCGGCGGGCCGCTCAGCAGGTTCTGGCTCCAGTTGCGCCAGCCGCCCATCTGGCGCGCGATCCCGAAGGCGTGGAAGGCGACGCCCCCAGCGCCCAGCCAGGCGGTGGCGGCCAGCCAGCCGCGTGCCAGGCGCGAACGCCTGCGCGATGGCGCCGCCGGCGCGCTCGCCGCTGCCAGCAGCGCGGCGCCGACCGGCGGCAGGCCGACCGGCAGCCACATCGCCGGGTTGTGGTAGGCGCCGCGGAAGTGCAGCAGTGCCGCTTCCATGCTGGTGCCGGCCAGGCCGGCCGCCGCCAGCATGCCGAGGGCGCGGCCGCGCGGCATGCCGGCCAGGGTCGGCTCGCCACGCCCGACCTCGCGCGCGGCCAGCCCGAGCAGGCCGGCCAGGGACAAAGCCGCCGGCGCGCCGACCGGCGCCGCATAGAACAGATTGCCCCAGGACAGGCCGCCGGGCCGGCGCAGCACGTTGTAGACGTGAAAGCCCAGACCCGCCACGCCGATCGCGCAGGCGGCGCCGAAGGGCAGGGCGGCCACGCGCCGGCCGGGTTGCCGCGCCGCCTTCGAGGCGCCGGCCAGGACCAGGGTGGCGCTCGCCAGCGGCGCGAACATGCCCGGGTTGTCGAAGTCGCCGCGATAGTGTTCGAGGGCGCTGTCGCTCAGCACCGAGGCGGCCAGCATCGCCGAGGACAGGTAGAGCTGGCCTGCGGCGCGGGTTTCGGCGTCGGCGGCGCGCGGCGCTGCCGGGGAGCGCACCGGGCGCACGGAACGCGGCCGCGAGCGCGCCGCCAGCACCGCCGCCAGGGCCAGGCCGAGGGTGACGGCGCCCAGCGCCCGCGCCCCCGGCCTGGACTCTGTGCGCGCCAGCCGGGTCACGGCTTTTCCTTGGGCAGGATGCCGCTCAGCACCTGGCGCGCGACCCCGGCCAGCATCGAGCCTTCCTTGGGATCGCCCTTGACGACGGTCTCCATGAAGGCCTTGGCCTGTTCCAGCGTGATGTGGGAGGGTAGCGGCGGCACTTCCGGATCGGTCCTGAACTCCAGCACCACCGGGCGGTCGGCGTGCAGGGCTTCGCGCCAGGCGGTGCGGACTTCTTCCGGATTGTCGCAATAGATGCCCTTCAGGCCGATCAGCTCGCCGAACTTGTGGTAGGGCACGTCGGGGATCTGCTGGGTGGCATTGAATTTCGGATCGCCTTCCATCACCCGCTGCTCCCAGGTCACCTGGTTCAGGTCGCCGTTGTTGAAGACGCAGACGATCCAGCGCGGATCCTTCCACAGGCGCCAGTACTTGGCCACCGTGATCAGCTCGGCCATATTATTCATCTGCATGGCGCCGTCGCCGACCATGGCGATCACCGGCCGGTCCGGGTGCGCGAACTTCGCCGCGATCGCGTACGGGACCGCCGCGCCCATCGAGGCCAGGCCGCCGGACAGCGAGAACATCTGGCCGCGCCGCACCTTCAGGTCGCGCGCATACCAGTTGGCGCAGGAGCCGGAGTCGCTGGTGACGATGGCGTCGATGGGCAGCTGCGGCGACAGGTCCCAGGCCACGCGCTGCGGATTGATCGGATTGGCCGGCTGCAGGGCGCGGTTCTCCAGCAGCTTCCAGGAGTCCGCCACTTCGCTCTCGACGTGGCGGCGCCAGTCGTCGGCCTTCTGTTCCAGCAGGGGCAGCAGCAGGCGCAGGGTCTCGGCGCTGTCGCCGTGCAGGTTGACCTCGGCCGGGTAGCGGATGCTGAGCATGGTCGGGTCGATGTCGATCTGGACCGCGCGCGCCTTGCCTTCTTCCGGCAGGAACTCGGCATAGGGGAAGCCGCTGCCGATCATGAGCAGGGTGTCGCAATGCGTCATCAGGTCCCAGCTGGCCTTGGTGCCGAGGATGCCGATCGAGCCGGTGACCCAGGGCAGCTCGTCGGGCAGGACGCCCTTGCCGAGCAGGGCCTTGGCGGCACCGGCCTGCAGGCGGTCGGCCACGGCGATGACTTCGTCGGTGGCGTGCAGGGCGCCGGCACCGACCAGGATCGCCACCTTCTTGCCGGCGTTCAAGACCTCGGCCGCGCGCCGCAGGTCGGCCTCGTGCGGCACCACGCGCGGCTTGCTGTAGCCGATGCCGGACCGGACCGAGCCGTGCTTGCGCGGCGGATCTTCGTAAGGCAGTTCCTGCAGGTCGCCGGGAAGGATCAGCACGCCGACGCCGTTGCGCCCGAGCACCGTGCGCATCGCACGGTCGACCAGGTGGCGCAGCTGGGACGGGGCCTCGGCCTCGTAGACGTAGTCGGCAACGTCCTGGAACAGGCGGTCCAGGTTCAGCTCCTGGGTGTAATGGGCGCCGCGCGCGGTGCGCGGGGCCTGGCCGCAGATCGCCAGCACCGGCATGTGGTCCATCTTGGCATCGTACAGGCCGGTCACCATGTGGGCCGCGCCGGGGCCGCCGGTCGACAGGCAGACGCCTGGCTGGCCGGTGAACTTGGCATGGGCGGACGCCATGAAGGCCGCCATTTCCTCGTGCCGCACCTGGATGAAGCTGATCTTGTGCCTGGACCGCTGGAGGGCGCCCAGCACCCCGTTGATGCCGTCCCCGGGATAGCCGAAGATGGTGCGTACGCCCCAGTCGTACAGGCGCTCGACGAAGAAATCACCGACGGTCTTGCTCATCCTTTCCTCCTTTTGCTCAATCCAGGCAGTCGCACGCCCAGCGCGGCGGCGCCCCACCGCCAGCCGCGGTGCTTCGCCGCCCAGAATTCCGGGCTGACGGTCCAGGCGCCGCGGTCGAAGCTGGCGTGGGCGGCGAAGGGCCGCGGCACCGGCTTCCACAGCTTGTCCGGCCGGTCGGCCGGAATCGCTTCATCGGTCTGCTGGCCGGCGATGCCGGTGCGGGCCCGGTAGCGGTCGAGCAGGTGGGGCATGAATTTCTCGGCCAGCACCGCGCCCAGGGTCGGATAGCCGAGGCAGATCTCGGCGCGCCGGGAATGCGCGGCCCAGTAAATGGCGCGACCGGCCACCTCGGGCCGGTAGCAGGCGGCGGTCGGCCTGGGATGGCGGTGCAGGGTGGTCTTGCACCACTCGAACTGCGGCGTGTTCACGCCCGGCATGTCGACGATGACGAGGTGGACCTTGCTGCGATCGTGCTCGCGTTCGGTGTGCAGGGCTTGCGTGAAGCCCTTGATCGCATGCTTTGCGCCGCAATACGGCGACTGCAGGGGAATCGAGCGGTAGGCGAGGGCGGAACCGACCTGCAGGATGGTGCCGCGGTCGCGCGCCCGCATGCGCTTGAGGGCCACCATCGCATTGTTGACCCAGATGGCTATCGGGCCCAGTTCCTGTTCGGCGCGCTCGGCGGCAGCGTCCGCCGCGCGGCCGATGCCCGCGTTCGCGCCGGTGATCACCACCACTTCTGCGGCTCGGTCCGGCATGCTCTCTCCTTGCGTTTGCCAGGAATGAGGGAAGCTTAGCACCGCGCGGCTTGACGCCGCGTTCCGTTAGGTTTGTGCAAATGTTCCGGGCTTGAAGGGATTGCGATCGTTTAACTCATCGATATAGTCGTCGATCCCGCCGCTTTCCCTTTCCAGGAAGCGCTCGACCGCATCGGCAAACGAGGGATGCGCCAGCCAGTGTGCCGACCAGGTGCGGGTCGGCAGGAAGCCGCGCGCCATCTTGTGCTCGCCCTGGGCGCCGCCCTCGAACACCTGGATGCCCTGCTCGATGCAGAATTCGAGCGGCTGGTAATAGGCGGTCTCGAAGTGCAGGCAGGGCACGTGTTCGAGCGCCCCCCAGTAGCGGCCGTACAGCGTGGTCTCGTCATGCACGACCAGCGAGGCGGCGATCGGGTTGCCGTCGCGCTCGGCGATGACGAGCAGCAGATTGCCCGGCATCTCGCGCCCGATGCGGCGGAAGAAATCCAGGTTCAGGTAGGGCTTCGAGAAATGCTCGGCATAGGTGTGGCGGTAGCAGCGGGTGAAGAAGCGCCAGTCCTCATCAAGCGCGTCGACGCCGCGCACCCGGCGCATCGTGATGCCCGCTTCGGCCACCTTGCGCCGCTCGGCCCGGATGTTCTTGCGCTTCTTTTGCTCCAGGGTCGCCAGGAATTCCTCGAAGTTCGCGTAGCCGGCGTTCATCCAGTGGAACTGCACGCCGCTGCGCAGCAGGTAGCCTGCGTCCGCCAGCTGCCTGGCCTGCTCGTCCGGCGGGAACAGGATATGGGTCGAGGAGACATCGGCGGCCTGCTGGGTCGCGCGCAGCACCTCGACCAGGGCCGCGCGGGCGGCGTCGTCGCGGGCCAGCAGGCGCGGTCCCGTCACCGGCGTGAACGGAATCGCCGACAGCAGCTTGGGATAGTAATCCAGGCCGTTGCGCTGGTAGGCGTCGGCCCAGGCCCAGTCGAACACATATGACGTAATGCTTTTAACCCAGCTCGTCTGTATGAGCAGGCGTCGACTTCTTACTCTTGATTCCTTCCGGGGGTAAACGAGATATGTTTACATCGACTCTGTCGAACGTTTCTCACTGCGAAGGCCGCCTCACAAGTTGCAGCTCTAACGGAAAATACGTGAAATTTTAGGCAGCGTTCTTCAAAAAGTACCTGAACGTTTAGCACTTGTCTTGCTAAAAATTCTTATTTGTTAATCGCTTTGCGTGTTCGCATTCACGCGGCTGTTGTGGGCAGAGTGTGAACAAGCTGTTGGCAACGGTTTTTCGTTGTCAACGGTTTGTTCATACGTTCCGAAGGACTGTCCACATCCGAGGTTTAGCTGCTTCGAACGTTAGAACTATTGATAGATAGGGGCATCTGTTGGCGCAGAGGATAGGTTTATCGCAGTAAAGGGTACAGACTACGCACTCTGCAACTACTTGTTGAGTTGCGTTCCGGCATGAAACCGAGGCAACCGATTTGCAGAATTTTCTGCAAGCAAGTGAACATCGCTTCGATGTGCTCTGCCATGCTGCATTTGTCGCTGTGTCGAGCGAGACTACATATGGTTAAGTTGACTCGCAACCGCAACTAGCTCAACTTTACTTTCAGGTGATAGCAATCCTACGGCGCTGGATGCAATCGGACCTTTACTTCCCATCCCGTCTCGAACATCCAGCTCTCAACATCGCGAGCACGCCAACGCAGCATTTTCGAGCCGGGAATGTGCATCTTAGGCGGTACCAAAAATGGCCTTCGAGCTAAGTTGCGGCGTATTGAGCTCGAGCTCCGCCCGAGCATCTGCGCCAGTTCGTCGATATCAAGGTATGCCGACATGTTTTTCCTTGAGTGGTTACTAGGCTGAGCCGTTAAGCTGGCTCAGCTGTGATTTGTCCCCGGCGCGCGTGCCGAAGACTTGGTCTAACGGTGTTCACACTGGAGGGCGTTGCTCAGGCACCTTGGTGAGGAAGCTCTGGTGCATCAGTCTCTGCGCGACCGGCAAATACTTTTCAAGTAGGTCAGTTACTTTCTGAGCTTCCTCTGCGGATGCGGATGGAAACGAAGAGTTGCGCCATGTCGGATTTCTCATATCGTGCAAAACGCTAACAAAGCACTGTTCGGCTACATTCATCCCCAAATCTCGGCATACGACCTGTGTGGCACTCGTCCAGCAACCATCTACCGGGCGCACTTCGCGGTACTCGAACATGGTTCGAAATAGCTGGGAAAGACCTTCGTATGCTGATGTGAAAGACGGCGTTATAAGCCCTGATGCGCGTAGGAGCTTAGAAGCTGTTAGATGGTTTTGGGCATTGCTCAGCAAAGTTTCGGTTGCGCCAGGCAGTGCTGGCTTTTGTCGGAAAAATTGCTTGCTGATGAGGGTTTCGTAGTCAGATGGATTTGGCATTGGAATGTCCTTGATTGGTCAGCGACGGTTAGACAGCGACTCCTTCGTCCCTGTGCTTCCTGCCTGTCCACAGAGAGCAGGAATCCAATGTAAGCATCCGATTTATATGCGCTGCATCCAGCCTGCGAGGGCGTGTGCGGAGGCGGCAGTCCTGTCAAACTTCCGGCGGGCGAGCTAATTCTGATTTGACTGCACTGGTTGAAGACTATCGGACCCTTATCAAAGCGTGGGACCAGTTCTCTGGGCCGGTCAAGCCTAGAACCCACGAGGCCAAGCTCAAAGCGAGTCACGAGTTCATCGCACGCATTGATGACCCGGCCATTCGAGCGCTAGAGCACAAGGCACTAATCGACCACGACCGTTTGCGAGCCGAGGTCGATTTGCTCAAGTCGCTGACACGATATATAAAGGGAGTTGCTAGACATGGTTTCCGACATGGTTCTGGAGACCACTCATGCAGGTGTACCTTTTGCGTCCTCACGGCGAGACAGTCCGAATCCCTACGTTGCCTTTAACTCGTGAGGAAGTAACGACTCTTATTTTGCGCTACAGCCCTCAATCTGGTGCTGTGGGCGCATATCGCATTGTCACCGACGAACACGTCAACTTGTCTTTTGACGAGTCGTGCGATGTACCCGCCTTCGCGGTTGAGTTCCAGCTGTACGCAAATGGCGAGTGGGGACTGATGGAGGCTTCGGCTATGGCGCACCGGATGTCTGGAGAGTTTGCGATGACCATCCGTGATGTGATGCTTCTACTCGAGCATGAACTCAAACTGGCAAGTGATATCCGTAGCATTTAGATGACTCACGTGGTCTGGCTTTTTCCATAGTTCGAACTACTTGAACTGACCGCCCAGGAATTCACTGAGTACTACCGGTGCTAACAGCAACCGAGGCAACTGAACAGTGGCGGAGAGATACTTCTCCGCCATTTTCCATTACACCCTAGCTCGGTGAATCTTTTGCGTTACTTAGCTGTGGACAAGACTCCTATAGGCGCGGATGTAACTTCGCGAATTTTTCATTATGAGGCTTGGGACGTATAAAACTGAGTCCAACATTAGGAGCTCTCAAGTCGGGTGTGAGCCGACCTGCGAGCTTGGGCTTCTCAAACCAGAGGTTCGAACTTCTTCAACTGATGACCCAGGTTTTTACCTAGTACTACCAGCCCTAACAGGAACAGAGGCAACTGAACAGTGGCGGAGAGGGGTTTCTCCGCCACTTCCCAGTACAACTCGCCGGCGCCCTTGTCTTCACGTTGAGAACTTCGGTCTCTATACATGTCATGTGTATTGAAGACCAAAATGGAAAAACAACGTCATCTATCTATTTTTACATGGCTCAGCCCAAAATCATTCGTAGCGTGCCGCGCAGCGCTTAGCGTTTCTGAGTTCTTGAGCGTCGAGGACTCTCTTCGGAGACGCCACGCGTTAGTTCGTAAACATGCATGTAGAATCGTTGCGGCTACGGGTGCAGCATCTACACTTTACTGCCGAGGGTGGGCTGAGTGTATGTGCAGGTTCTACCTTCTCGGAGGTCTTGGCGCCGGACTGGCAGCGTTGTACGCTGCCCTCAAGTATAGAATCCGGTTGCTAGATGGCGTAGTAGACGCCGGAGTTGCAGTACATCTGCATGAAATAGCTCTTGGCTCTTCAGAGGCGCGCGCATATCTAACGTACGTCGCACACAACCACGTGCATTTTAGGGTCTTCGACTATGAGATTGCCTGCAGACTGGCAAAGGTGCGGCAACAACCTAATAACGAAGGCGATTGCCAGATGCAGAGAGACGCAGTTTGGAAGCTTCTTGACGTTTGTTTGAACACCGAAGGCTACGACAGAGGTTCTCTGCGGTAAAATGTGCGTTTTTCACCTGCGTGAACAAATGCGTGCAATCGGACAAGAAACTGGCAAAATTTACTCAGAATCTGACATTTCGGACAAAGAAAAATTTGCCGAAATGAAGTCTGAACCGCTCGCAAGCGAACACGACCCTGATAGCGTAGTTGTTCCCGTTCGCGCAAGTACTCCCCACTTTCGAACCCTGTCGACGCTACGCCAAGTGAGGGTCGGCAAGGGCGAACCAGATGAGACGCATAATGCGACTATTACAATGCTGCATAAGCATTTCGATTCGACGAGAATAAAACTTGTAACTTACGTTTTCACTAACGGTACGTCAGATACTCAGGTGCTTTTTGATTCGAAAAGTGCCTATGAATGGTGGCCTGACGGAGATGGAAACCGCATATCTTTTCAAGGTGGAGACTATATCCAGCCTGACTTATGCGGACGCGACGCTTCTACCTTTTGCCAAACTAGAAAAAAAAGAGCTCTGCTTGTAGAGGTCATCAATACTCACATTCCTGACCATAAGACGCTTCAGTACCTCGTTCAGCTCTCTGAACAAAATTATATAATTGCGTTCTATTATGTCAGCAAGGACAGGAAGTTTAGTAAATATAATTCTTTCGTACTAGGAAAAAAATATGTGGAACTTCGCACTGCATATTATTTGATGGATGGGGTGTTCTACAAAAACGACCAACCTGTAATCGCTCAGACGGCCACACAAGACATTCTTTGGTATCAAAACGTTAAGTCTACATACTTTGACCCCGCACTTGTGGCAAAGTAACCGGCAGCAGAGTTTCCACAGATTGCTTATCCGTGACACTGCTAAACTTCGTGATGAAGTTCCTCCTGCGTTAGGGGCTGCATCGTAGCCCCCTCTCCTGATGGAACGTAGCTCGCTTCACGTCTTGTCAGAGCTATCCGCTGTCGCCACCTCCAAAACAATCTTTCCAGGAATATGGTCAGCACGCCCCTCCATCATTTCATGGGCAACGCGTGCGTCTGCTAGCTTTAGCACTGAGCCTACCCACGGAAACAAGCTTCCGTTATCGAATTGGTGGTTCAGGCGCGTTAGGGCTTCTGTGTTCACGTCAACTAACATGAAGCGGGCAGAGACTCCACGCGCTTGGGCGACCGCTTGGTCCGGTTCGGCCACAGCAGAGATAAATTTGCCGCCAGCCTTAAGAAAATCGAACAGCTGCGGCTGGGTTGGCCCACCCACAAGGTCGATGACCGCGTCGACGACTGTGACGGGCTGCAACGTCCGGCCGATGACTTGGTCGGCTCCAAGCGCCGTTACAGCCGCGGCATCAGCATCGGAGCTCGTTGCGACGACCTTAAGTCCGGCCGCGTGGGCCAGCTGGACGGCGTAGCGACCCACATTGCCGGCGGCGCCATGAATCAACACGGTATCTCCACTATGGAGGTCTGCCGCATCGAAAAGCATTTGAGCAGCGGTCACTGCCACTACTGGTACTGCTGCAGCTTCCACGTATGAAAGCGAGACAGGTTTATGAGCAATCATGCTGGCCAAGCAAGCTGCGTACTCAGCGTAGCCGCCCGTGAACCGCTTGTTTGTGACGCCATATACGTCTTCGCCTACTTGCCACTGCGTGGCCTTGCTTCCGACTGCCACTACTACGCCAGCAATGTCGGAGCCGAGTGTCAAAGGTAGCGGTTGCGGCAGTACGCTGTTCCCGCTGCGAATCCAGCCGTCCCAAGGGCCGACCCCTGCCGCCATCACCTTGACAAGAACCTCATCATCCTGGATTTCAGGTAATGCGACCTGCTCCAGGCTCATGGCTTCGGTATCGCCGAAAGCGTGCACAAGAATGGCGGTCATGGTGGAGGGTGTGTTCGCAGCGGTCGAATTGTTCATTTGCAGTCCAATCTCAAGTGAGCCTGGCGGGGCGCCAGTCAATGAAACTATCTTACGACTGCAAGTTGCGACCCTGAGTTACCAATCTGAGGATTAATCGGGGGGCCAAGTAAAGTCGCTTACAAAGCGTGCCACTCGAAAGAGGGTATTCCAAGCTCATGCAGTTGGCGAACATGACAAAACGATGCTGAGGAAGCAAATCAAGCGCACTAAACCGTCAGGTTTCTCGGCGAACTGGCCTTACTGGCTCGTCGGTACCGAAGGGCGAAGCTACCGCTAGTAGAGTACGCACCTGCAAAGCCAAGGACACACGTTAGGTTGGTGGCACCGCAGCTCCTCGAGCCAGGCGTCGATACAAACCTAGCTGCTGCGCACTCGAGCGTTTGTATTCGCCCGCCCCTACAGCAAGTCTCGAAATTTCTTTGAAAAACATATAAATCCGTTGCTTACACTGGTTTTCAGCCAACCATGGAGCACAAAATGCGAACTTTAGTAGACCTTCCACTCGTGACCTGCCAACTCAAGTTTTTGGACGGACTCGCAGACGTAGCGTCATTCCGAGCTGGGGCGGCGAATGCCAGGTGGACAAACGACGAAATTACCGTTGCGGTTGCCAAGGCGTTTGGCGAGAGCAGTGGCTTCGACGACGTTGGGAGGAGACTTCAGCAATACTGCACCGGCACGGCTGACGCCTGAACTTAGGAGCAGCAATTGCCCATAGGGCAGGTGGGCGCCAGGTGTATTAGCGTGGCGCCTCTTTCCTCACTGTATAGCCGTCCTGCGCGCTCGTAAAAACTGTAGGAAAGTCCGCGAGTTTTCTTGTCACTTGCGGGCGGCACCTCGAGGTTGCGAGGCTGATTGAAGCCTGAAGCGCTTGTTACATTAATTGTGCAACAGCTTGCTGCACAATTGTGCAGCCAAGTTTCGATGCGTTTTGCGGCTCCTGCACTGAGGCAATGCGCCGCGGTCTCGATTCAATAGTGCCATGGTCGCGAACGCCGGGTCTCTCGTTAGTTGTAAATTTGGCTACTTCGATATATTGTTGCAGGGTGTTTTCCCTGATAACAATACAACGCTGTTCATCTCCCCAACATGAGCGCAAGCTTTCTTATGCGAAGAGTCCAAAACTTCCTTTTGTTTGGCATCGGCCTGTTCTTGCTCCTGCCTGCCTTGGCCTATGGACACGGACCACGAGGCGGTGGGGCTGTTTCCGTCCGCGGGTACGTGAAAAGCGATGGGACGTATGTCCAGCCACATATGCGCTCCGCTCCTGACGGAAACTTCTCCAACAACTGGAGCACTGTCGGAAACGTTAATCCATACACAGGCGCTCCAGGTACGAAGACGCAGCCGTCAAGTGGGTCTGGTTACGTCCCAGCTGATGGCAATACGAGCTCTTCGACTGCAGGGTATACCGGCTCCGTAGAGGGCAACAACGCGGCACGAAGCGACGTTGTCGATGGCTCATCGACCGAAAGAGAGTCCAGCCACGAGCGCAACGTAAAGGTGCCACTTCACGCGAAGCTTAACTATCTGCGGAACGGCTGGGTGTGCGAACGAGGCTATCGACAGGCTGGACAGGAGTGCGTCGCTGTACAAATCCCAGACAATGCAAAGCTGAACTACCTCGGCAATGGCTGGGACTGCCAGCGCGGATACCGCCAGGCAGGGCAGGGATGCGTGGCTGTTCAGATTCCAGAGAATGCGAAGCTGAACTACCTGGGCAATGGCTGGGACTGCCAGCGGGGATACCGCCAGGCCGGGCAAGGATGCATTGCAGTGGCCATGCCAGAGAACGCAAAGCTCAACTACCTTGGTACTGGATGGGACTGCCAACGCGGATACCGGCAAGCTGGGCAGGAATGCATAGCCGTGCAAATTCCGGAGAACGCCAAACTGAACTACCTCGGAAATGGATGGGAATGCCAGCGCGGATATCGACAAGCCGGGCAAGCATGCGCAGCGGTGCAGATTCCTGAGAATGGCAAGCTAAACTACCTCGGTAATGGATGAGAGTGCCAGCGAGGATACCGTCAAGCTGGGCAGGAGTGTTTATCTGTCCAAGTCCCCGAGAATGCTAAGTTGAATTACCTGGGCAACGGGTGGGACTGCCAACGAGGATACCGGCAAACAGGGCAAGAGTGTATTGCTGCGCATTGAACAACCAAGGCGAATGGGCTTCTTAGTCTTGTACCAAGGGCTTATTGACTAGTGAGCGGTCGACGTCGACTGGTCGGCTTCACGTTTCGGAATATCGACTCACTCGAATTTATTAGGATACCGAGTGGAAACGAGGGGCCGGCTGACCCCTCATAGTGTTTACTTGATTAAGAACTCTTCTTTGTTACGCCCGTTCAGCCACTTCGGCGCCCGTCCACGCCCGGTCCAAGTGCCGCCCGAATCCGGGTCGCGATACTTCGCCTCGACCGACTTCGTCTTCTTTGAGCCACCGGTCTTCTTTTTTTCGTTCAACAGGTCGTTGATATCAATATTGTTATCTTGGATTAGCTTACGAATCTGCTTGCGAGCTTCAGTGATTTCATCCTGGCGTGCTTTCTCCGCGAGGGCTTTCAGTTCCTCGATTTGTGCTTGAAGTTCTTGATAGGTCGGCATGGTAGTTTGTGTGGGTAGAAAACCCAAATCTAACATAGTTCCTGGCAGGCACGGTTCGTTTCATGTTGTGCGTGATTAAAGTGGCGGACAAAAGTGCCCACTTGTAGTGCGCTTTTAAGCGCAACCTTTTCAGCTCAACGCGAACCTGATGACGCGATTTGCTGGGCCAACACATCATTTCGTCGCTCTTCTAATGACGCGAGCTCGCTTTCCGCACGAAGGTAGAGTTCACCCTTCGGGCCGCCTGTAGAGATTGGGGAGGCTAGAATGAGCTCTTGTTTCCTTGCCTTGATGTCCTTATCGATTGAGCGAAGTAGGGACGCTAGCTCCTGCTTACGCGACTCCTTGTCTTGCTCCGCTTTGAGAGTGACCGCGACGGCCGTAGCGCTGTCTTTTGCTTTCTCCAAAGACAGCTGGGCTGCCGCTAGTTGTCCTTGGGTATCTGCCAGTTTGAGTTTTGATTCTCGAAGTGCAGTTTCGAGTATGTCGACCTTCTGCGCATGTAAGTTGCCGGCGACAGCCCACACGGCGCTCCCAGAGAGCAGTGCGCCAGCACCGAAAGCCAGCAAGTTGTTCTTGTATTTTTCAGGAATCGTGAAGTCCATTGTTCCCTTAAGGGCGTCAAAAATTGAAAAGCTATCGCGGACTAAGGGCCGTGTTAACCAGCTGCAAGGGATGGTTCCAGGTCGTCTGCCGTGTGGTCTGATGAGCTGGTAGGGGTGGCCAAGCTTCCGTTCTCGGAAAAGGTACAACCCACTGAGGTAACGAACTGATTCTTGCCTTGGCGCTTCGCTTTATACATCAGCTGGTCAGCGGTTTTGTACATGAAGCTCGCCTTGGGTTTTGAACCTGGCTCGAAGTAGCTTACGCCGATACTCGCTCCAAGCGGACTTTCAAAAAGCTTACCGACCTCTGCTGTTCGTTCGAGAAACTTCGTCAGTGCCGCCTCAAGTTGCGCACGGTCTTCGAGGTTTTCGACTACGACTGCAAATTCGTCCCCGCCAAAGCGAGCGGCGGTACCAAAAGGGCTTAGCTCTGTGCCTAACCAGTACCCTACGTGCTTCAGTACGGCGTCGCCGCCATCGTGTCCTTGCTCATCATTCACCTTCTTAAAACCGTCTAGGTCTAAGAGAATGACTGCGCTCTCCAACGTCGCCGTTTCCAGCTTTTCACAGGCTTTATTCAATAGTTCGTCGAAACCTGTTCGGTTCCACAACGTTGTTAGTGAGTCTGTACGCAGTGCTAAAGCGACGGCATCGGTCAGACGGAAGACGTACACGGGAAGGTAGATGCTTGCAATTACCAGTCCCGCGCGAAGGGCCGAGTACTGTTCCCAATACTGCGAGAACAGAAGCACCGCGCAGGTGAGACCCGAGCTCAGTGTTGAGGCAAATATGGCGTAGCCGCGGCTGTATCGTAAGCCAGTGCCAAACGTGAAAAACAACGGGGCAAGCACAAACGGTGCGCCGACTTCATCGGTAAAGTAGAGCAGAGCGGCTATCAGCACCTGGTCAACGATGACACTCAGCACTTGTCTTGGGCGGCAATATTGGGGGCTTAGGAACGTAGCAGTCAGAATTCCGACAGCAAAGACGGAATGTACTATCAACAAAGCGGATGCTGTGACGTACTCCGAGGTACCTTCAAACTTCGAGTGAAATGAGACGAGGTAGACGAACAAAACTGCAGTCCAGACCAGGCGCGCGAATCCCTGTCCTTTCTCAGTAGAAAGGCCAGGTATCACAAAAAACGGCTCTACTTTTAGTCTTGGTGCTGCTTTAACCGTACGCATGAGTATTCACAATAGTTTCCTGTGGGATATTATCTCATGGCGCTACTCGACGCGTTGACAATCGGATTACTTTAGAGTGGCAACCCTAGAAAATTCCCCGAGCAGTTGCTCGGGGTCAGGGTGAATGACTATGCGGTTATTACAAGATGTTGTTCTCTTCGAACTCTCGTCTATTTTTCTCTCGCCTTCTGTGACGAAGCATCGTTTCGTACTCGCGCCTTTGCAGCTCAGCCTCGTCTGGTCCCGAAGGCAAGCCAGCCGGAGACGAATGGCCTAAGAAGGCCGAGATGACGATGAAAGCGGTTGCTAAGCACGTGAACACGATGACTGCATAGAGGATGAAAGTGTCGCTCATGGGGTTCCTAATCAGTGGCCTGAGCTGTATAGCGATGTTTCACATTCTCGCTGACAGCCACTAAGGGTACTGAGCAGATATAGGAGACAAAGGTCTTAAGAGGGAGTCGCGGTCGGCATGGCGGTCGCCCTAGTGTCAGCTGATGTTAAGCAGCTAAGGCTATGCCCCTAAGATGGCAAGGGTTAAAATCGATATCTTCTAGGCACCGACCACTACCGCAGCCATGCACCACGCTAGTCCTAAATGAGAAGTTCACTAAAATTCAAGGCTGCGGCACTTGTCTTCATTATTACGGCCTCGGTTACGTGCGCGGTAGCGCTAGAAGCTATCCTGGACTTCCAGGATGCCGAAGCGCAGAACTACGCGACCGCGAACGACATCACGCGGGTTGTCGAGCGTCAGACACGTGACACGATTACATATGTAGACCACACGCTCGACGCGGTTTCTACGGTAGTAGAAGCGTCTCCGAGCTTAGAGACAATCCGCCAACCCGCGGCTTGGCGAATACTGCGCTCCTATTGCGCGACGCTCATTGGTTGCCACGTGATAGGTGTGATTGACTCTGATGGGCAGCTCATCGCTCAGACAGGTAACTTGAACTTTACTCCCTACGACGTCTCGGACCGGAGATACTTCCAGCATGCGCGCGACAGTAAGCACCGATACATTGATATGGCCGTCGTCTCGCGCCTTCCTGGTAATCCAATTCTGGTAACGGTCGCAAAGCCTGTTTACGATTCCGCGGGAAAGCTACTTGCGGTGGTCGCAGTCGGTTTGGAGACTACACAGCTCACTTCGTTCTACTCACTCTTCGGTTTTTCAGTTGCCCCGACTGTGGCTATCTACAAAGGCGACGGTAGCCTAGTCGCACGCAACCCAGGCATGGCTGAGTACGTTGGCAAGAGCGACGCGCAGAGCAAAATTTTCACAACCTTGCTGCGCCGTGCGCCGGCAGGAATCTATGACTCCTTGTCGCCAATTGATGGGAAGAGACGCTTGGCAGCCTACCGGTCACTTCCGGACTTGGACCTTGTTATCTTCGCAGGTATCGAAAAGAGCTCAGCATTCGCTTCCTGGAAAGTGCGTACGGTTCGGCGGCTCGTCATCGTGGCCAGCATGCTGGTCTTGATTTGGGGCGCGTTGGTTGTCGCTTACCGCGCGGTCGCGGAAAAGTCGATTTTGCGTCGCGCGAACACGCGATTAGACGACCTTGCCTCTAAGGACCCGCTCACCGGCATCGGTAACCGCAGAATTTTCGACAGCATGTTCAAGCACGACTGGAGTGCGCATGCCCGCAGTGGCGCTCCGCTGTCGCTGGTTATGCTCGACGTTGACTGCTTCAAGCTTTACAACGACCACTATGGACATGTCGCTGGCGATACTTGCCTTCAAAAAATCGCTAGGGCAATCGAGGCGAGCTTACAGCGGAAAGGGGACTTGGCAGCTCGTTACGGTGGCGAAGAGTTTGTTGTGTTGCTCGATTGTGGCTACGAAGGCGCGTGCTTGATAGCCGAGCAGATGAGGACACGTGTTGAGCAGCTCCAAATTCCACACGATTTTTCGGAAGCCAGCTCGGTGGTTACCGCAAGCTTTGGTGTTGCTAGTACGGAAAGTATTCATGTTCATAACTCAGATGACCTAATCGGCTTGGCGGACCGCGCGCTTTATGCGGCGAAATCCAGTGGGCGAAACAGAGTTGAGAACGCGGAGACACTTTTTGGATGTAATCCGGTCAGCCAGGCCTAAGCTGACTCCTGCTTAACTTAAAGCTACGATATTCGCTTATATTCAGTCTCGACATAGTTTAGGCGAACCGTCGAGATATTGGAATATGACGAGTTAAAACCTTGAATAAAGGTTGTCTCTTAACGATTGGCTGGCTGAGAATTACTAAAACTTTATTGGTCGCGGTTAAGCGCTGCTCTGCCTCCTGACAATTTTCAGACAACTTTTGCTTTGTAATACGATAGAATTCCTCGATATTGGAGGTTTGGATTGTCGCTTATGAAGCCAATAAATAAACATACATCTGCTACTCCTGTTGCGCATGTGAGAGCTGCCGCTGGTGGTGGTGCCGCTGAGGATTTTACTGCAACTGCAATGCGAAATATTCGCCATCTGCAGAAACAACTCCAAGCAATTGGTGAGCGCTATCAAGACGAGTTGGCCCATCCAAAAACTTCTGGCCCAAAAGAGCAAGAAATTCTACGCGAGATATTGCACCAGATGGACAGCGTTCAGCGTGAAATCGACGCTATTCAGAAGTCGATTATCGAACATGAAGCTGTTGAGCAGCTCAAGAAAAACAAGAGCACTGCATTAAAAATTCCAAATCCGGAGTTGGACTCAACTTCGAGCGAAAATGTCGAGGCGACTAATGGTACTGATGGTGTGCCCAACAAAGTCAAGGCCGCCGGCGAAGCAGCTTCTAGTGATTCCCCAGATACTGCGACAAAATCTGCGAAGGTTGACCGTACAAGCTTAGTTGGCTCGGTAATTGATACGACAGCCTAAGCATCGCTAAGGCAGGTGTTTCGTACCCTATGGCAGTGCTCTCACGCGCTGGGTGCTTAGCGCACCCAGGCGAGCTGGTCTAACGAGTGATGCGCCCAGCCCTCACATCTCGTCGACCAGCATGTATAACTCGACGTTTTCCTTGTGAATCCGTTTGCTTAGCGCGTTGAATATCGCTTTGCTTTCAATAGTAAACTCTGCCGGCTTAGACTTGATTGCCTGAGTCGTCGCCCACTTCCTAATGTAACCTTCAAAGCTTTGGCCAATCGTGCCCATTTCTTGAATGAATTTATTCGCTGTAGCTTTAACGGTAGAATTCGTACTTGAAAGAAGCTGAGGGTAGAGGGCTTTATCTTCCATCGCTAGGTGGACGCTCACAAGGCCAGCGAGTCTTGACATTAATTTCCTAATGGTCTCAGCTTTGCTATCATCGATTGCGTCGCCAAGTATTCCGTTGATTTCACGGGCAGTGGAAAGGATTTCGTCATGCTGCTTGCGAAATTTATTAGTACGGGTCATTGTGTTTTGGGTCAAGGTGAAAATTTAAGGATGTGCGGATGTTGCGCTTTAGTTCATGCCGTTGGGCTTCGGTATTATGGTCTTTGCGAACAAATACAACACAAACGAACTGACTAAAAAAATAAGCGGCAAGCTGATTGTATGCGCCGCTGCGTTACCGAGTAACGCAAGCTTGAGCGTGCAATTTAGTGCGGAAGTGAGTCCGAATGTATAAGCCCAGTGGGCTTTTGACAAAGGCTGCTCGCGGAGCCAAGGCAGCAGCCTCAGCGCATGGAGCATCTGATAAAGGGCGTATCCTAGTAGGATGCTCGGAAAGATTGGTTCGATGCTCGGATTGATATTTAGTAGGGAGGACGCACAAACGACGGCCGGGGCCGCTTGGATTCCCGCAGTGTGACGTCGCGATGTTGGGAGTCCCGCTCCGTAGAAGATGTTCCGTTTGACGATTGGCTCAAGCGAAAGCCACGAAAGCAAACCGGCACCGAAAAAGAGCCAGGCCCAGTCGTGCAGCCCAAGGACCGCAAGAGCCGAGGCACTTGTGAAATTTCCTGCGACGTCAGGCAAATATAGTGCGGGCGTTACATCGTCGCTATCCCTGTCGGCCACCCATAATGTGAACGTATGACGTATCGAAAAATATAGATGGAAAGCGATGCCTAATACCGTCATGCCCACAGCTGTTGCTCGAGAATAAACAGCTAAGCCAGGTACAAGCACCAGTGTGGAAATCCCAATCAATGCCCCGGTGCTGCCAAATACAGGGTCGTCAAATTCCTCTAATGTACTTTTGTAATTGCGAAGTAGCTTTGCTAGATACTTGCGAATCAGCCATAGCCACAGCCCGAAACTTAGGGCTAGCTGTAACTCAGCGATTGCAGACGGAATGGACCAGAGCTTAACCGCCGTTCTCAATGACATACCTAAGCCGACCATTCCAAGGATTAAGCTAAACGATGCACCACCTACGTAATTACTGTTGTTGGGAAATCCAGAGGTAGTGTGAGATTGCTGGCGTTTCTCCAAGCCTTGAGTGCGACTTACAGCGCGTAGCCATCGGTAAATCAGTTTATCTGAGGTAGCCATTGCTTAGTGATGTAACGAGTTGCAGGATATGCATTTACGGGCATCCTGCTCGCACATCGGTGAGGTTATCCACTTGCAGTACCTGGACATCACGGGGGGCAATCCGTACGAGGTTTTTGCCGATACCAGCTTGTTGAAAGCCCTGCCTACCATTATTAACGGTGGGTGGAGCCAGACGCTTCTTCATACACAATGTCAGCGATAGAAATCTACTCGAAATTTTACCGGGCCAGACAGCTTGACGAAGTGTTTCATCTGAGGCTCGATGACTCCTTGAGTTCCAGGCGTAAGATTGTGCTTCTCCACTGATGGTTCGGTAATGCAGTAGTCCAGCTGGCCCTCAATGACGTTGATTGTCGCCCAAACCCCTGCTGCCGTTGTATGGTCGCGTTGCAGCGCCGCAGGGACAGTATTCTCGTTGAATTCTGGCGTGCTCTTATAAAGTGAAACGGAAGTAGGTAAGGTTTGCATGATTTCTCCAGTAATTCATATTTTCATGGTTAAGAAAAATATGTGCCTAGATTTCAGTAGGCGTTGTATCGATAATTGTTCGGTAGTGAAAAACAAACCAGAACAACGGGATAGTGCAAGCGATAATCACGAGGCCGACACCGGCTAACGCTTGGTCGTCAACGGTATAGGCGTTGCACAATTGCTTAAACTGGTCTTGGTACAATAGGCCGAAAATTGCCGCCATCGCGCAAAAATTGCCAAGGAAAAATAGCTGAACAATCTGATTTGCACGTTTAAGTGCTGAGGGCGTAAGTGCTCCCGCAAAGATTATCGTGATGAATTTCGCCGTTTCATACGAGGACGACCTGATGCTCAGCTCCAGTGCGCGCGGTATCATCCAATAGCTGCTGACTGATAGTATAAAAACAAATGACGTCAGTCCATGTGCGTCAATCTTCGCGAAAAATTTGATGAGATTGGTGTGTCCAAACATAAGCCAACCCGCGATAAACAGTGCTGGAAGTTGGACAAGCATGTGTCTGGCCATCGACGCTTCTAGCCAATTATGAGTAATTGCCGCTAGTATCAGCGCGCCGCTGCCAACGATTAGCTGTCTCTTTTCACTTTTCATTCCGGCTGTCCCTCGCAAGACCCGCGGCAAATTCCAGTGCCGCCTCTTGTTCAGCTAAGTCGAAAATTCGACGCAGGCGCCCCTGTGAATCCACGACATGAAACGCTGCATTGTGCTGATAGTCGCTCGGTGGCACCGGTAGAACGACAATGCCAAACGACTCGAGGAGGTTGTCACGGTCTCGTCCGGCCGGAACGCTTGCGAAGCGCCAAATTTCTGGTTTGCTGTGCTGACGCACCGAGTAATTCTTCAACACTGCGGGCGTGTCGCGCGGGTCGAAGCTGATGCTAACCAACCGAACTTTCTTCTCTAATCCCCGGGCAAGTATCTCGCCCTGCAGTTGCTGATTCTGAGTGCCTAGCACGGAGCAAATCGAGATGCACTGGCTGTAAAAGAAGGAAATCACCGCGACGCGCCCATCGCTTTGCAGTTCACTTCTCAGGTTTACAGGCAAGGGCATGAACAACTTCGAGCCTGGTAGCTCAACTGGGCTGTCGAGCAGCTGCAGACGCCGACCGTCTTCCGTCGCCGTTACGCGAAAGCCGAGCGTCACATGGTCGAGCGCTGCTATCGCAATAGCAGCGACAATTGTGCAGGCGACGAAAGTGCCCTTAATGCTTGAGCTTTGATAGGTCATCATCGCCGTTCCAAGGCGTTGTGCGCTCTTTGCTCTGGTCGCGTTCTGATTTAACGATGTCAGCCGTCACTGGGCCAGCGGAATTCCCGAAATTGCTTCTCACGTAAGACAGCGTCGCCGCAATTTCATTGTCATCGAGCTTGCCCTTAAACGTGGGCATAGCGCCGTTGTACTCGCTCTGTTTAACCGTGAGCTTGCCAGTGACCCCGTGCAAAAGAATGTTGGCCAGGACCTTCTCGTCGCCGAGTACCCACTCGGAGCCGGCGAGTGGAGGAAACGCCCCGGGAATGCCCGTTCCGGTCGCTTGATGGCACGCGACACAGTTCGCTGCGTACAGTTCTGCACCGTTCGCGGAAGCTGTGGCACCTTTCGGTTTCCCTTGGAGGGTTGCCAGGGTGCGCCTGTCGCCGAGCGTTGGGTCGTCATCATGTTGAGTGGTCACAATGTAATAGACTGCCCAAGCAAACAGGCTAACGACCACCGCCAACACTGCGATGGGAATAGGGTTGTTCTTCTCGTGTGGGTCCGGATTTTCGCGCTCACGAGAGAGATGCTTTTGCTGTTTGGTCATTGCGCCACCATCACTTGTTGTTGGTGTTGATGACTGGATAGGTATGGTCCAAGCCCTGCAAATATGCGACCAGGTCCAAAACCTCCGATTTCGCAACAACGACTTTTCCGGCGGGGTTAAAACCTTCCGGCATAGTTACGACCCGGTCTCCTGGCTCTGCTGCGTCTTTGACATCAAACAGGTACGGGTATGAGGGCATGATTGACTCGCGCGTGTAGGCACGCGGTTGGAAAAGGTGCCCGAGATGCCAGTCAGCGCTTGGCTGGCGAGCTCCAATATTGAAAAGGTCGGGCCCTGTTCGCATCGTGCCTAACAGGTGCGGAACGTCATACGCGTAGTCGCCGGCGACCGAGGCCCGGCCCCAGCCGCGTTTGTCATCGGGTGCTTGGGCCTTGTCGCGAGGCTGTTGCGAGTGGCAGTAGATGCATCCGTTATTGATGTAGACCTGGCGACCGCGTAGCTGCGCCGCGGTATATGGCTTCAGGGCAGCCGGCGCCTCTACACGTTTGATTTGGAAAAACGGAACAATCACCAGGACCCCGGTCGCCAAGGCCAGCGTCACCATTGCGCCGCCAAACAGTTTGAGTTCGTCTTGCATGGTTAGGCTCCCACAAGCGTTTTGCTATCACCACTGTCCTCGCGAACATGGAGGAGAGCTGCAGATGTCCGCTTGGGGCCGTACCGGAATGCCATTGCAGCGAAGTGACCTGCGAAGATGAGATGGCCTAGAGTCATAATCGAGCCACCCAAGGAGCGACTCTTGAGGTACGGAAGGGTGACAATGACTGATTCGATGAAGGGTTTCTTGGCGTCGAGCATAGCGAGTCCCTGCAGCCATCCGCCAATCGTGAGTCCCACAAAGTAAATCGAGAACCCGACGACGACGAGCCAGAAGTGAGCCGCAATTAGGCTGGGGTAAGGCCACTCCCACGACATGACACGTGGCATTACGAAGTAGATGGCGCCGAACATTACCATCGTGAAAAATCCGTACAGCCCGAGGTGCGCATGAGCCACCGTGAAGTGCGTAAAGTGGGTAACGGTGTTCACGCTACGCAGAGCTTCGAGAGAACCTTGTACAGAGCTTAAGGTGTACATCATTCCGCCAAGGACGATAAAGCGTAACGTTGGTGAATAGACGAGCTTCTTGAAGTGTCCCCGCATGGTCATGTGCTGGTTTATCGAGAACGATATGACGGGCACTAACATCATCACGCTTTGGACAATGGACAGCGTAATCAACCAGCCTGGAACTGGGCCGCCAATCAGGTGGTGGCCACCAACTTGGCCGTAGAAGAACGCTAAGGTCCAAAACCCCAGGAGTGACAGGTTGTAGGACTGAACTGGACGTCCAATAATTTTCGGCAGGAAGTAATAGACGGCCGCTAAAGCCATCGGCGTGTAAAAAAGGCCAAGGACATTGTGGCCAAACCACCAGTTCATAGTCGCCTGCTCGACGCCGATGTGAAAGGCTGGCAGGTTGGCGACTAAGAACAGAATCGGGAACCAGAAGAGGGCGGCGCCCATGTACCAGATAGAGACGTACAGGTGGTCAACCTTACGACTCTGAAGGGTATATACCAACGGAAGGCCGACCAAGGCGCCACCCGCAACTATGAGGATGTCCACTTGCCATGGAATCTCAAGCCATTCCATACCGTCGCTGATGCCGACGGCAATACAACCCAGGCCTGCGATGAGGCCGGCGGTCCACAACATGCACCCTACGATAGCGTAGCGACCTCCTACCAACTTAGTCTTCAGCAGCCGGGGGAGCAGCCAGATTGCAATCCCTAACGCTGCCATTGGAGACCAGCCGTACGCGACTGCATTCAGGTGAATCGTGCGAAGGCGGCCAAAGGTCAGCCACGCTTGTTGCGTGAGCAGGTCAGGCTCGTGAAGTTTTAAAGAGCTGGTAAGGCCTGCGAGCGACGCTACGACCAACCAAACTACGGCGCATGAGAGAAAGATGAACACAACGAAGGCTGATGATTTGTCAGCAAGAGCTCTCTCGCGTAAGTCATTGGATAGAGCCTCCTTCTGAGAAGTCCTCAGCGAAGTCTGACCAACATGTTCGTTATGACGTGTCAGACCATCAGTCTGTGCGCTTGTCGCTGCCGGTTCTTCGCCGATTCCAATTTCGTTGTCGGCAAAAATCACTTTTGCCGCTGCTGGCGAGGCGTCGAACAGCTTCTTTCGCAATGACCAAATGAAGATGAATAGCCCTGTCACGGAGAGCACAAAGGCTGATAGGAGGAGAGATACCGTGTCCATATAATCTTTCTTATTGACTCATTCAGTTACTCAACGCAAGGTCTTACAGCTAGGACGAGTGGCCTATGCCTCCGCCGTTGCAGGCGGAGGCTTTTGTGTCGTGTAACAGGCAAGGTAGCCGCCGCTGAAGGTCAGCAGCAGGGAGCTGGTTGGCGCCTTTCAAACGAAATGCCGTAGGGCTTGTCGCGGGAAGCGAGGATAGGGTCGGCGCTGGGCGTAATCGACGCCGGAAGATTGAACGGCGAGAAGACCAAGTTATCGCAGGTATCAAGAGGCGCTACTTTGTCGACGAGGAGCGTACCCAGAGTAATTTTCTCTTCGCCGCGCCACAGCTGGCTAGGGTCGGTGAGAGAGTCGCCTGGTGCCGGCAACTGCGCATAAATTACGAACCTTACTTCTTCAACTTTAAGCCTGGCCGACAGCTCTGCTTCTAAGAAGTTATCTGGAAAACTCGCCTCTTCTTCTTCGGTCAGGTATTTCGTGCCCTGAACTGGCTCGACAACTAAACGTGCAGTTATCTGCTCGCCGTCTGTGTTGTGGAAGACAAATGCATTGTTCGAGAAATATGGCGTTTGCGCATACGAGCTCGGTGCGCCGTGAGAAGCGAGCAGGGCGGGTTGCAGCTTCCCATCGGGAAACTTCTCGTTATGCGCCGCGACGTTTGCTGGGTTCGGCTTCTTGGTAACTGGGTCAGCAACGCGTGCTTCGAGGAAGCTGACGAAAGATTGAGGGGTCGCTGCGAAGAAGACCGGCTCCGAAACCAACACCAGGTCCCAATGTTCTCCGCCGGCCGTCAGCTTCAATCCCATCCCGCGCACGGTGCGGCTCTTGTCGGAAACGCCTGGGTTACCACCGCCGACGGAAAAGCGCACGACCGCTGCCGCGGTACCGGTTTTGAAGAGCTCACTGTTTGCGAATCGCGCAGCTCCAACGTCCGGGATAAAAGTGCCGGCGGCGCAAAAGCCCTTCGCATGTGATGCTCGCTTACCAGCGTGTTTGCCAAAGGTATTGTTGAGTGCATCGACCATCGCAACGGGACTCGGGCTCGATTCTGATTCCACGGCGTTAGGTAAGTTGTTCATTTTTCGCTCCTTCTTCATCGGTCTTGGATTTCGTCTGTTTGCGCTGCATAGCGCTGTACTCATGCACCGCCGTCACCATAGCCAAGACGTTCTCAGGTGGCGTGAACTGGGAGATTCCGTGCCCCAGGTTAAACACGTGTCCAACTCCGTCCTCCGGCAGGCCGAAGTCATCAAGGACACGACGAGCTTCACGAATGACCTTGTCCGGCGTTGCGAGCAAAACAGCAGGGTCGAGGTTCCCTTGGAGCGCTACCTTGTGTCCCACTTTGCCTCGGGCGTCACCAAGGCTGGCCGTCCAGTCAAGTCCAACAGCATCGCTGCCAAGGTCTGCGATTTGTTCGACCCATTGGCCACCGCCCTTCGTGAAAACAATGCTCGGGATGCGTTGGCCGTTTCGAGTTTTTGTTAGGCCGTTGATGACTCGCTGCATGTAGCTCAAAGAGAAGACTTCGAAGGCTTTACCGCTAAGGATGCCGCCCCAAGAATCGAACAGCATGACCGCTTGGACGCCAGCGTCGATTTGCGCGTTCAAGTAGTCGATAATGGCAAGTGTGTTGACTTGCAAAATGTGATGGATGAGGTCGGGACGGCTGTAAAGCATCTGCTTTACGACGTGATAGTCTTTCGACCCCGCTCCCTGGACCATATAGCAGGCCAACGTCCAAGGACTTCCTGAAAAGCCGATGAGAGGGATGCGGCCTTGGAGAGCGCGGCGCGACTGTCGGACGGCTTCAAATACATAGTCGAGAGAGCCCTCACTAGGCGGGCGTAGAGAGAAAATCTCTGCCTCGTCGCGAAGTGGGCGTTCGAACTTGGGCCCTTCACCCTCTACGAAGTGAAGGCCAAGCCCCATTGCGTCCGGCACCGTAAGGATGTCTGAAAAGACAATAGCTGCATCGACCGGATAGCGTTCAGTAGGCTGAACCGTGACTTCCGCGGCGAGAGCAGGGTTCTTTGCCAGCCCTAAGAATGAGCCAGCGTTTTTTCGTACTGCACGATATTCAGGGAGATAACGGCCTGCTTGCCGCATAAGCCAGACGGGCGTATATGGCGTCGGTTGACGTAAAAGCGCACGTAAGAATGTGTCGTTCTTAAGCTGAGCTACCGTCGATGAGTCCGACAGAGGAGAGGTTGATTGCATATATTGAAAGATGTTAGCGAGTCATCAAAGCCTTCTCGCACCTGAAACCTGACCGTCTAAGTAACTTTGCGAGTACCACGGATGTCTTTACGTGTGATGGTACAGAGAAATTTTCGCCGTGCTATTGGTACCCGCTTTTTTCCGAAAATTGGCACCATGCCTAGTAGCGTCGAGTACCAAACCGTATGTCTGCAGGCAGCCTGTTGTCCACGGTGCCTGTCGAGTCGCATCAACATGTGAATTTCATAATTCGCTCAGCATTCCGTATTGAAGGCTCGTAGCTATGCGATTAGCTACCTGCATAACTTCGAAATAAACATCGTCGGGAAAATGAGCTGCAGCGTTTCTTTCAAACAGCTGCAGCCATCGCACAAAATGTTCCTTCGTTACTCCAGAAATCTCCATATGCTTTCTGTATACGCTACCTTTGTACTCATTAGTGCCAAGAATAATGTTGCACCAAAAATGGACCAAGCGTTCTACGTGGGCTTCCCAATGCCCACCTAGCTTAGAGTTGAATATTGGCGCAAGTAAGTCATCGTTGCGAACGTCGTCGTAAAAGTTTGATACGACTATTTCGATGGCTTCGCGAGTAGGTGAATTCGCCATGGCGTCGTTTTTCAAATGAATATTAGGAGGAAGGCGTAAGAAATTAATAAGCCGACCTTTGCAAACTCAAGGACAGCGTAGATTGCATGGTCGTGGCCTTTATTCAGTGGTGAGTCCGTTAAAACCATATCTACTTGCTTAGATAGTCGTGGCATTAGCAAAGTCACCTGTATGGTTAAGATTGCTGAGCTAGCGATAATGAGGTAAAGGTACTTGCTTGCGCCATGTAGTCCTGCAGAGAATGCGCCAAGTGCGATAACAATCTCTGTCCAGTGCAATGCACGAAATATCCTACGTCCAACCGACAATGCGACCGGCCGGGTTAATCCCGGCGCGCCGAACTTTGCAGGTTGGGCGACGAATGAGATACCTAGTACAATCCCCGCCCATAGGGAGCAGAAGAAGAATGCAAGAGTGTCGAGGTTCATGGCTTTTTCCTAGCCTGGGCGCCCGTCGACACGTGGCCGAAATAGCGATGAGGCGTATTTGATAACGTAAAATAAAAAAGCAGCGCTCCACATCGTCGCTGATGCAGTCAGAAAATGAGGGCGGAAATCAACGGCGACGTAATTCGCAGAAAGTCTAACGATAGCTGCAATCTGTATGACAGAAAACATCAAAATATCGAAAGGACTTGAAAGCATTTTTTGTCCAGTATGGCCCCGCGTAGTTCTAGCAATCATTCCAACGATAAGACTGCCCAGGGCACCGACCGACATTGCGTGGAGCGCACTGCTAGCGCTAGCTAAGCCAAGTGATGCGAGGCCAAGTAGGACCGTACCTATTCCTATCCAAGCGTAGGAGAGATGTAGAATCCAGAGCAGAGGATTTTGTAGAGTCTTAATCGTTTTCCAGTCACGCATTCTAAGAAAATGCAAACCGGCGCCTACGAAGCTAAGCACAGCTGTAACAGCGCCTGGCGTAGAGGAAAGCCATGAAATGAAGCAGCCAGATATAAAGCAAAGCGCCATTATGTCTACTTTGGGATGCGAGGTCGTCTTCGCTAATGTGGCGTTTGCTGTAAACCCAGGAATTACTCGAGCGCCCATCACCGTACATAAAACGATTAACAATAAGAGCGCGGCGTGTAGAGGTGTGGTTACAGGTATATCTATCACCTCGAGTCTAGTCAGGTGATAGGAAAGGTTACATATCGACAGTAATGCGAGTATGCCAACTAAACGCAAGTTCCTTGTCTTTCCACTACGATAGATGAGTCGAAATAGAACGAAAGCTGCAGCCGGAAGGAACGGCAGGTCGAGCAGGGCAGCAATCAAGGGCTTTCCTGCCAACATTGCGAATCGGCCCGCCAACCACAAAACTACAAAGGCTGCCAGTACTCGACCACGTGGTGTCCAGAGACCTGTCCAGTTCCTAACAGCTGTGAAGAGGAATCCAACAACTACTGCTGCAGCGAATCCAAAGACCATCTCGTGCATGTGCCAAACGACACTTATCCCAGCGTATTGCAGCACGTTATAGTAAGACGCTACCCACAAAGGAATTGATAAGATGGCGAACAGCGATGCAAGCAAATAAAATGGCCGGAAGCCGAGGCGGAGAAACGCAATCGGCTCGGCCGGTATATGTTGCGGTTCGCTGATTTGCATCATCATTTTTGAGCCAGGTGGGTAGGCGTAGCAGGAGGCTCAGTAAAATGCCCAGTTGCACATACTGCGACGAGTGCAAATGTTGCTATTTGAATTGCCGACTTGATGCGCTCTAACTGGTTGCTCTCGACGGTAAAATCTGTGGCCGTGCTCGTCAAAATGAAAAGTTCCATGTCCATCATATCGTCCTCGGTTTAACGTAAGTCGTATTGAAGCTCTGCCAAAAGGGTTCTTTGGGTGTAAGGATGATAGGCCCAGTATTTTTTGTTCCCAATGTTGTCAATTCCGAGCGCAGCGGACCATCGTTTGTCAAATTGGTGCCGTACTCTAAGGTCTGCCACGAGAAAGCTGCTAAAGGCCGTGTAGGTGTTGGCATTGATATCGCTGTTGTCGAGAGTGCCGAACTGGCGACCGCTGAATCTAGCTCCTAGGGTCACCGACCAAGAATCTACGGGACGAAATGTTCCAAGAAGATTCGCTCGCCACTTCGGTACTCGAGGCTGCCGCTTGCCTACGCTTCCAGGAAAGTTCGTATTCGCGTCGATAGTAGAACTGGCGTAGGTTGCGCTTGTATTGAGGTCGAAATTCGGCAGCACGTTGGTAAATTGGCCAGCGAACTCTGCGCCCACCGTTCCGATACGTTGCACGTTTTGTATGTTTGTAACGTTTGGCGTAACGTTGACGTTGCGCTGCGAATACAGAGCGTTTTTACTCTCCTCACGAAACACGGTTGCGCGAACCAAGCCTTCCTTCAGTCGATGCTCCAAACTGAGTTCGGTCGTCCAAGACTTTTCGGGCTTGAGATTCGGGTCGTTGTTAATCACCGTATCCTCAACAATTGCTCCTTGATATAGTTCAGCAACTGTTGGATAACGTACAGCCCGCCCAACTGAGGCTTTTGCTTCCCAAGTGTTCGCTAGCTCATATGCCAGAGCGAATTTTGGGGAAAAGCTTGTCTCAGAGCGGTTAGCGAAGTGCTTGACTGTCTTTGCGTTTGCAAGAGTCCCACCAAACGCGTTCCAGCGTTCCAGCCGGCCCCCAATAGTCGTTTTCCAAAGCGGGGCGAAACGCCAAGTGTCTTGTAGGAAGACGCTCTCAAGACGGGTATCACCATCAAACTCAGAAACTCGGCTGCCTACGGCGCCTTCATGCCACTCAGGAGTGCTGGAGACGTTTGTTCGTAAGCTGTATGCGTCGCGTTGAATGCCAAATTCAACGATGTGTTGGGTAGGTCGCCACGTGCCTTTGGCTGCTAAGGTAGTCCATCCAGTGCCGTGGAGGTCAGTGATTGTTCCTGCTTTCGGACCAGTCCCATCGGTAGCGACTGTCGGGGAGCGCGTTACGTCACTTCGATAGTCATAGACACTCGCTGCAATCTCCCAGTTGAATGAACCGCGGCTGTGACTTTTCAGCGTCAAGCCGTGCATGACATGCTCGAGGTCGCTCTCCGCCGGCGCGAAGTCTGCGGCCGACAGGTTATATTGCCGACCTTCGATATTTATCGGACCGAACGTGACTGGCCTGCCGCGGGAATCTCTCAGATAGGTCGAGGAAGTACGGTCCACGTCGTTTTTCCAATAACCGAGGGTGTAGCTCGCCAAGAGGTCAGGAGTGACGTCGTATGCAAGCTTAAGTTTGATGTGGTCCTGTTTCGTGTGAACCTGGTTCGTAGCTCCCAAGACGAGCCAGTCACGATTAGACGGATTGCGGTCATGAACAGCACCTGTGACCGCAGGTCCTGCATTACCCACTACGCCATCGCTCACCGTCTTCGTTGCAAAGCCAATAGGCTGACCGTCGTTCTCTAAGTGGCTAGCTGACACCCACCAAGCCAAGCGGCCTACCTTGTTGCCTACTGAAAGGCTGCCCTGTTTGCCGTTGTACTTATCGTTTGACGAGTATTGTTTGAATTGTTGGCTGAACCCGGTGAGTCGTGCATGTACCTCGAGCTTGGTCGGCATCCTGGTACGATAGTCAACGACGGCCCCAACAGAGTTGCCGGGATAGGCCGCTGAAAACGGGCCATAGAGTACGTCGACTCGGTCGATTTCATCAGGACTGACAAGGCCCCAGCGAGGTGTATAGCTCGCTCCGTTACCTAGCAAGTTAGACAGTAGGATGCCGTCGGCATATACCAACGAACGAGCGCTGTTACCTGTCCCTGAAGCTCTGCTCGCCAGGACGGCGTGGTCGTAGTCCCCAACGAAGCGCTTACGGATGGTCAGGCTTGGAAAGTACTTCAACACATCTTCAGAGTCTACGGCGTTAATGGACTCAGTTATCTGAGCCTCTCGTATGCTCTCGATTGTCGTTGCGATTTGCATTGGGAGGGAACTAGGACGCCCTCCGCTGACCATCACCATCGCTACGGGTTGCATTGCGGGCGCTTCATCGTCAGCCGCATATGCGTTGTGAACGTGCAAGGCGACAGTACACAGTAGAAGTGGCAGCGATAACCTGCGGGGAAGAAGTCTGTTCATTGCTGGTTCCTGTTCAAATCGTTAGGGCGCACGAAGCCAGTACCGTTGAAATACGGTACTTAAATAGCGTTTTAGGGGCGTCCAAACAGTTATTGATGCAGAAGCAGCGTTTTTTACGTTCCTTCTGCTGACGATTAAAAGTATATGCCGCTAAGCAAGTTTAAACAAGCATTTTAAATACATCTTTATCGGCGGTAGAAGTAGCGCCACACTATTGCCGGGAATGCAAGTACGCCGAAGAAGGCGAAACTTGTCGCTACAAGCTCCCAAGGTGCGGTTACCGTCGGGGAGACATCGATAGCGATGTGGTGGAAAGCCAGCATCCAGACTGCGTAGCCGAACAGCCACGCAAGGACGTTGCGCGCCGGTGTGTTTGTTAGCGCCACCGCTAAATTTGCTAGTGCGGTGCCGCTTATAAGCATGAGGTAAGCCCACTGGTGTGCGGTCATAATGCACCGTAGGAGTGTAAGCCAGACAAAAACATGTTGACTCCGACAAACGCGAAAAGCGTGATGCAAAAGCCTAGGAGAGACCACCACGCCAACAGAGCGCCGCGGATGTTCTTCACCAATCTGGCATGGAGCCACGCTGCGTAGTTGAGCCAGACGACTAGTGCCCACGTTTCCTTCGGGTCCCAGGACCAATACCCACCCCATGCTTCTGCAGCCCAGAGCGCACCAAGAATCGTTGCAATGGTGAAGAAGACAAAGCCCAAAGCTACAGACTTGTACGACAGTTCATCGAGCCATTGACGAGAAGGCAGCCTGGTCGCAAAGAACGGGTTACCAGCAAGCAGCCAGGCCCCGCCGAACATGGCGGCTAACGAGAATGCGCCGTATCCGATGAAGTTCGCAGGGACGTGAACCTTCATCCAGTAGGACTTCAAAGCCGGTATCAATGGCTGAATTTCGTGTGCTCCCTGACCGTACTTAAAAAGGAACACTACAGCAGCGCTTACCACAAGCATTGCAAAGCCACCAAGTTTTCGGTCCTTGGTTTGCCATTCAATGTGGAGGTAGAGCAGCGTAGTGAGGAAGCTGAAAAGCACGAACACTTCGTACAGGTTCGACACTGGGATATGGCCCACTTCTGCGCCGAGCAGATAGGACTCATACCAGCGCACTAGTAAGCCTGTAAGGCCAGCTGTCGTTCCTACCCATGCAACTCGACTGCCGTATAGTAGGCCCGAGGAGGACTGGCGTAGCCAGCCGAACAGATAGAGGACCGTAGCGCTCCAGTACAGCAGTCCCATCCACATGATGGAAGACTGACTAGAAAGAAAATACTTCAGGACAAACGCGTGGTCACCGCGCTCGAGAGAACCGCTATAGATGGAGATAGCTATCAGACTTAAAACGGCTGACGCAACGGTTAGTGGCTGCAATGACGGCCACATTAGCGCCATGGCCGACATGCCAAGGAGGCTAATGACTAGAATCGCAATGTCATAAACGTCGATGTTGCTCCAAAAACGCATCAAGACATAGAGACAGCCTAACACTAGAGCTACTATGTAAGTTGCGCTAAGAACTTTTCTCGGGTCATATGAACGCGTTGAAATGGTCGGGTACATATTCATGGTTATTCTCTCGAAAGAAGAGCAATTGACTTAATTTCATCCTGAATGGTTTCGAATTCCCCGCTCAACCCGGGGCCTGGGCGGTTTGCCGTGAACGCAATGAGTAGCTGTCCGTCAAACACCCTGAGCCAAAGGCGGCGCTCCGGTACGAAATACATCGCAATCACACCCAGTGCCAACAGGGCCGCGCCGAGGTAGACAATGTTGGCTCCAGGTGCATGCGTCACCTGAATACCCGAAGCGTTGAGAACGTGAAAATTCGTCAGATGGAAAACGTCAGGAAGCTTTGCTTCAAGCGTTTCGCTGTAAGAGGTGAGCACATTGTGAACAAAGCTTGGCGGCAAGGTGGGGTCAACGCTTTCTGCAGCCGTCTGTAGCAGCTGCGCATAAAGCTGAGCGGTGCGTAGCCTCTCCTCTTGTGGAATCGTTGCTGGGACGAGTTTGGCAACGCCGCCATACCCACTCGTCGCGAAGGTATCGAGGAGGCGCTTAACAGCTGCTTCCAGTGCACTCGCTACATTTGGGTCAGCTGTTCTGCGTGCGACAGCTTGCGCCGCCAGGACCCGAGACTCGTTGCTGAGAAGTTTATCCACCAAGCCGCGGTAACTAGCCAAGCTCGCGTTCGCGTCGGCAGGAAGCCGCCAGTATTTCATCGCGCTCTCTTGGGATAAGCGCCGGCCAACGAGAAACCAGTTCGCGCCATCGATAGCTGCAGGTTTTTGATACAGAAGCCATTCGTCGGCTTGACCAAGCTGGTCGCGGACACGGAACGCTAACGACGGGCCAACGTCATGAACCCGTTCACCAGGTTTAGCGTGGGAATGCCACCCAGAAGCTGGGCCACCGTCGTCCTTCGCGAAGACGTTAATCAGTCGTAGGTCCGTGAACTCAATGGTGTTGGGCTTACCTGCCAAGAGAATGGGGGTACTGTTTCCTACATTGCCTACGATTCTCTGGGGTGCTTGTCCTGGAGACGTCCATTCCAATTCAACTCCGCTTCCCCCGTCGGCGAAGCCTGATTGATACAGGGTGACGCCTTGAAAGGTGTACGGCTTGTTGACTTGCAAGGTGGCTGGATGTCGACCTTTTTCGTCAACAATCTCGATATCGCTGGCGAAGTCTTTGGGCTGTCCGCTAGCGTAGTGTTCGACTCTGAACCTCTTCAACTCAATAGAGAATGGAAGTTCTTGCAGAAGGTATCCATCGCCCATAGGAACCAAGGCTGTGTTACTTGCCTTGCCTTCGGCGACGTTCATGGTCGCTCGAAACGAGCCTGCGTCGGCGTGCAAACGGCTGACTGCGGGCACGTCGCTCGGTGCTAGCTCATGTGTCTCGATTTTTGCAGCGCCCGTCCAGAGGCGTAGACGTAGGAGCACGTTGCCATCGATAAGGCCACCGATACATATTAGAACCATCGCGCTATGGACAAGCAGATAGCCAGCGCGGCGTGCTGCGCCACGTCGTGCCGCTAACGTAACAGCACCATCAGGTGTTGAACTGAGGCGATACGCATACCCGCTAGTCTTTAGGTACCTACGCAGTCTTGTCTTCAGGTGTTCGCTAGCACTGACGTCCTGCAACTGAACACTGTACTCAAGCTTTTTAAGGCTGGCGACGCTCTTATTTTCCCGGTAGCTCCGCATGTCCCGTAACATCCCAGGCGTATTTTGCAGTACGCAAAGGCCGGTCGATAGGGTCATGAAGCCAAGTAGCGCAAAGAACCACCAAGCGTGGTAGATGTCGTCGAGTCCACAGAGCGAGTAAAAAGTTGACCAAACTTCTCCGTACTTACTCACATACAGAGAGCTCGGCTGGTTTTGTTCAAGTATCGAACCGATGCTTGAAGCCACCGCTACAACTGCCAAAATGCCGATGGCAAAACGCATGGAACGAAGTAAGTTAAGGACTCGCTTCACAGCTTCCTCCGGCTCAGGTAGAGGTAGACCACGGGGATGATAAGAAGCGAAAACATAGGAGCTGTGACCATCCCGCCAATTAATGGCGCAGCGATTCGCTTCATCACATCGGCGCCGGCGTCGTCCGAGAACATTACTGGCAGCAGACCGCCAAGGATTACTGCTACCGTCATCGACTTCGGCCGTAACCTGAGCAAGGCGCCTGCGACGATAGCGTCACGAGGATGCTCAGGATTCTCTTCAAGCGCTTGGTCGAGATAGAGCAGCATGACAATGCCGAACTCTGTGGCAACGCCTGCGAGCGCAATCAAACCGATGACAACGGCGACGGAGAGTTGATAGTCGAGCAGCCAGGTCAGCCAAATGCCGCCACTGACCGAAAATGGCAGGCACAGCAGGACCAGTGCGACCTTGGAGAGGTGCTTGAAGTGCAGGTAGAGGAGGGAGGCAACGGCAACCAGGGTCATGACGATAGCTGCTATCAGTGACGCTTGGCCCTCCAAGAACGCGAGGTATTGGCCTTGCCACGTCAGCGTGGTGCCAGGCTCCAGCTGCAGCTTGGCGTTGAGGAGCTCCTTTGCTTCTTTCAGGTACTTCCCGACGTCTCCAGTCGAAAGGTCGACATACACGTAAGCTACAGGTCGAGCATTTTCGCTCTTTATCTCTACAGGGCCATCTTTGATAGCTACCGTAGCGACCTCCTGTAATGCCACTTGGACGCCGGCCGCGTTCGTCAACCGCAGCTGCTCGAGCGCAGCAGCACCGTCCCTGTCAGCGCTTGGAAAGCGCAGTGTTATTGGATAGCGCTCACGACCGTTGACGACGGTGCCGACGACCTGACCACCAACTACGTTCTGCAGGCTGCCTTGAATCATTGCGACCGAAAGACCGTAGCGCGCTGCCGCTTCGCGGTTGATGTCAACGTCTATGTAGCGCCCACCTCCAACGCGGTCTGAGAAGACGGACCGAGTCTCTGGCAGTGTTCTCAGAAGCGCGGCTACCTCGTCTGCCTGCTTTTCGAGTGCGGAAAAGTCCGAACCACTGATTTTTATTCCAAGGGCGCTGCGAATCCCAGTCGACAGCATGTCAATGCGAGTCTTGATTGGAAAGCCCCATGAATTGGTGAGTCCAGGGAGACTTATCGCGTTGTCTAGCTTTGCAATGAGCTCTTCATTCGTGCGAGCCGAACCCTTCGGCCAGTCTTTGCGTGGCTTCAGTCGAATAGTGGTCTCGAACATCGACAGCGGAGCTGGGTCAGTTGCAGTTTCAGCGCGGCCGGCTTTACCGAAGACACGTGCGACCTCGGGCATCGACGCAATTATCTGGTCGGTTCTTCGCAAAAGGTCAGACGCCTCGGCTGCGGAGATGCTGGGCATCGTCGTTGGCATGTAGAGTAAGTCACCCTCATCCAAAGGCGGCATAAACTCACTGCCGAGTCGTTGTAACGGAAGGGCAGTACTTGCGAGGACCAGCAAAGCCAGAGCGATGGACAAGCGCGGCCAGGCAAGTGCGGCTTTCAGCACAGGCCTGTAGAGCCGTTTCAAGAGGGTATTGACCGGGTTAGCCGATTCGCTCGCGAGCTTGCCATTTATCAGGTAGCCCATCAGAACCGGAGTCAGGGTAATAGCGAGCATCGCCGCTGCGGCCATCGCGTAGGTCTTGGTGTATGCGAGCGGCGCGAAGAGACGATGCTCTTGTCCGCTCAGGGTCAAGACAGGGAGGAACGAGACCGTGATGATGATGAGCGAAAAGAAAAGGGCAGGGCCAACCTCTACCGCCGCTTTTTCGACTACCGGCCAAATGTCTGCTTTCTCTACTTTGTGAGGCGACAGTTCCAGCTGGCGATGCATGTTTTCAATCATCACAATCGCCGCGTCCACCATAGCTCCCACTGCAATGGCGATTCCGCCGAGCGACATCACATTAGCGGATACGCCTTGAACCCGCATAATCCAGAGCGCAACCAGTATTCCTAAGGGCAGTGTCACTATCGCGACGAGCGCAGAGCGAACCCGGAAAAGGAAAATCCCGCATATGACAGCGACTGCGATGGACTCTTCCAGAAGCTTGTCTCTCAGCGTACTCACGGCCCGCTCAATCAGTCCGCCGCGGTCGTAAGTCGTTACGATTTCCACACCAGGAGGCAGGGACTTCTTCATCTGCTCGAGACGCGACTTCACGGCTGTAACGGTAGCCAGGGCGTTCTCCCCATGCCTCATAACTACGATGCCGCCGACGACGTCACCTTTACCATCCAAGTCAGCTACGCCGCGACGAGCCTGCGCGCCGATACTGATGTTGGCCAGCTGCTGTAGGCGCACAATCGCGCCGTCGCCGGCCACTGGGATATTGCGGAAATCATCAATGGTTTTGAGGTTGCCGTTCGAACGAACCAAGTACTCAGCTCGAGCCATTTCTATTGGCGAGCCACCAGATGACTGATTCGCATCCCGCAATGCCTCAGCCACTTTGCTTACTTCAATTTTGTGGGCTGCAAGCGCTGCAGGGTCAGCGTCCACTTGGAACTGTCGTGACATACCTCCCAGGCTTGCTACTTCTGCGACGCCAGGTACGCTTTGCAGCTCAAGCTTGAGAAAGAAGTCCTGTATTGCCCGCAGTTTCTCGGGCGACGTTTTGCCGGTCTTGTCGGTAAGTGCATATTCGAAGACCCAGCCAACGCCTGAGGCATCGGGACCCAAGGTCGGCGCGACACCTGCGGGCAGCCGGCTGCTCATTTGTGCAAGATTTTCAAGAATTCTAGAGCGGGCCCAGTAAAGGTCAGTCCCATCTTTGAAAATGACATAGACAAATGACTCTCCGAACATCGAGAAGCCACGTACGGCTTTTGTGCCAGGGACTGCGAGGAGGGCGCCAGCTAACGGATACGTCACCTGGTCTTCGACCAACTGAGGAGCTTGGCCTGGGTAGTCAGTTTTAACGATGACCTGGACGTCTGAGAGGTCGGGCAAAGCATCTAGCGACAGACGCTGCAACGACCATAGTCCACCGACGAACAGTGCGATGGCGCCCACCAACACCATCAGCCGGTTGCGTATGGACCAGACAATTATTCGGGAAATCACAGGCGGCTTTCCAAACGCGCCTGCAGGGCCTGCATTGAGGCTGCGCCGTCAAGTAAGAACTGCCCGTTTGCGACTACCTTGCTACCTTCTGCGAGCCCCGCAAGGATTGACACGTTATCAGCGCTTTCAATGCCCCTCGTTACCTTTACCCTGCGGAAGTGGTTGTCTGGTTCTGCAACCACGACGAAGTCACCTTGCCCAGTGCGGATGAGCGCGTCGCGCGGTATCTGTAGAGCCTTGCGCTTGGCGGCTTCGATGCTGACTTCGGCATACGCGCCAGGGCGGAAGTTGCCACGGTCGTTCCTGAGAGCGAACCGGAGCTTCGCCGTCCTTGAAACAGGGTCGAACTGGAGCGTGTCCATCGATACACGTGCGTACTCGAGGTGGCCGTTATCTACGCTCGAGCGTACGGTTACACGGTCACCGTTTCTTATGAGGTTCGCTTGGTCAGGCAGTAGCGAGACCTCCGCCCAAACGGTATCGGTTCCGACGTAAGAACAAATTTGCTGCATGGGGTTGACGTAGTTCCCCTCATGGACGCTGAGGGCTGTAATAGTCCCGCTATGTACTGCTCTTACCGGGACGACGTCTATTACACGACGCGACTGCTCAAGGAGAGTGATTAAGTCCTCGCTCATGTCAGCGGCCAGTAACCTTGCACGCGCCCGGAACTTCTCTTTCGCCAGACTTCCAATCATGGCCGCGTTCGAGCTAACGACAGTCATGCTGTCGCCAAGCAGGCCATCCTTACGGGTTAGTAGGTCGATATATTCCCTCTGGCGCTGCTGCAGTTCAGGAGAGTAGATTTCATAGAGAACCTGCCCCTGGCGGACTGGCTGTCCGATGCCTTGAATCGCAACTTTGCGTAGCCACCCCTCTACCTTGGGATTGACGGAGACGACTTTGCTTTCATCGGCCGTTACGGTCGCAAAAGAGCGGATAGACTGGGCAATGGTGGCCGTCGTTGCTGTGGCGAGCTTCACGCCAATCTTTTGTTGAGCGAGGGAGTCAACGTGCACAGCTTCGCTGTGTAGCTTGGTCTTCCCTTTCGCCACTTTCACTAGCGTCATGTTACAGATTGGGCAGTTGCCGGGATGGTCTTGCAAAATCTGTGGATGCATAGGGCAGGTGTACATCACCTGGTCATTCGTAGTCGGGAGCTTTTTCTTCTCAGAAGCTCGTGCACTCGTAGTCGCACCGTAGGTCCCTAACGCTAATGCGCTAACACCCAAGCTGATTGTGAGACCCCGAAGAAACTGTCGTCTTTGAATACCCATATCGTTCTCGTCTTTTGAAGCTGGCGGGCGCCGCCCGCCAGCGCAGTGCTTATCGCACCAGGATGTTGTCGCCGCGGCCCATCTTCGGGTCAGCGTCCTTCGTGTATTGCAGGATGGCGATACCACCAGTCAGGGCTTGTCGCATCGAGTGCGTTACCAAGGCGTTTGCGCCTTCGACCGGTGAGATGATGTCGAACGAGGAGGCGTCGCCAGGGCCCACGACGTAGCTTTGCAGACCATGCAGAACGTTCTTCGGATTACCACTTGGGTAGACGCGGTCCCAGATACCTGCAATTGCATGGAACGAAGCAAATTCGTTTGCGCCAGCGTTGATGAAGTGAATACGGACGCGTTCGCCCGGCTTCGCCTGCAGCATGCGAGTCGCTGCCGGGTCGTGAACTGGGTCGTACTTGAAGACGCCACCGTTGAACATGACGTTCGTCCACTTGTTCGCCATCATGTCAGCCTGGCTGTCAGGGTTCGCGTACAGTTCCGATTGAATCAGGACGTACTCACGGTCTGCCTTAGGCATCGCGTTTTTGTCTTTCGGGTCGACGATGATTGCACCGTACATGCCACGCGCGATGTGCTGAATCATCGGGTCCGCGCCGCAGTGGTAGTAGAAAACGCCTGGGTAATCTGCCTTGAAGGTGTAGCTGCCTTTTTCGCCTGGCTTCACTTGCTCAAAGTCTTTCACCACGTCGACGCGTGCTGCGTGGAAGTCCATCGAGTGGGAGTTTTTACTGGTTTTGTCGTTGTAGAGAGTGAACTCGACGACGTCACCTTCTTCCACGTGCACAACCGGGCCGGGAACCATGCCTTCGTACGTCCAAGAGCGATACATCGTGCCCTTGTTGTCGATTGGCAGTTCGACTTCCTTCGCGGTCATCGTGATTTTGACGGTCTTAGCTTGTACAGCGGTCGCACCGAGGAGAGCCAGGGCGACGGCTACACTCATACTAATTTTTTTCATATTTTCCCTATGTTTTGAATTTACTTCGATGTGGTTTTGCTCACCACGCGCAGGTATGCCACTAGTTCTTTAATGTCGTCGTCCGTTAATACTCCTTCCCATTTGGGCATTAAAACTGATTTGCTCACTGCTAAGCCACCGCCCTTGATGGCCTTGAATAACGTTTCATCTGGGGTATCTCCCATCGACTTAGTGTCAGTGTGGTCGCGTGGCTTGACAGCCATTGCGGCACTGTTAATACCGTTGCCATCGCGGTTAATCCCATGACACTGCACGCAGTAGGTGTTGTAGAGCTTCACCGCGTGCGCTTCGTCGGCACGGACCGCATCCGCCGCACACAGGCCATACCCAGTTGCGATTGCGAGGAGCACCCAGTTCTTGTTGAAGAGCCTCATTATTTTTTCTCCGACGTCTTGAGCGTTGCGATGTGACCCGTAATCTTCTGCAAATCGCTGTCCGTGAGACCTAAGGTCGGCATCCACGTGTGGGCATCGAACTTCTGTGGGTCTTTCGTGAACGCGTAGACGAAGTCAGGTTGCAGACGGTCTCCAGCGCTGTAGAGCTCCGGGCCCGAAGTTGCGCTGCCACCTTGCTTAGCGGTGTGGCATGAGGTGCATCCACGAAGCTTTGAGAACAGCATCGGCGCCATTGAGTTCGGCGGCTCATTTTTGAAGGCGCCTGGCGTGACCAATCCGTCGACTTTTAGAGCCATGAGCAGGTCTGCGGCTACTGCTGCATCCGCCGCAGACAGCTTCGGATGGGCAGGAACCTTCGACGCGTCAATAGTGTCGACCGTACGGTCGGCGCCAGCTTTAACGGTCTTTGCATACATCACACCGCCTGGACGCAACACAGTGGGGTTCTGCAGCCAAGCCTGCAGCCATGCTTTATTAAACTTGTTGCCGGCGTAGTAGAGGTCTGGTCCACCGCGGCCTAACATGCGTTCAAGCGAGGTATCGGCCGGCTTCGAAATCGCGTGACACGAGACACACTGCTGTGAAAGCAAGTCGGCAGCTTGAGCATTTAAAGCGGAGGCGATGAGGACCGTGAGCGCTGAGAGGAGGCGAGTAGCTTTCATAAGTTCACCTCTTTACTGAACAGCCTGGCCTTTGAAGCCATCATTCGTGTAGACGCCCGGACCCTTTTTCAGCGACTCTTCGTAATAGAAGTTCGGTTCAAATTTCTTGGCCTTCCAGTCATAAAAGTCGTCCGGCTTGATTTCGTTGTACTCAAGGACGCTCATAATCCCGCCCATAGGACGGTCACCGTTCATGGTGTGCGAATCGACGTGGTCATGAATCATCCAGCGGCCAGGATTGTCTGCCGTGAAAATCACGTCGTAACGTTCGCCTGGACCGACAAGGATGGTGTCTGCGCTGATGGGGTTAGCCAGAGGGAAGCCGTCCTTGAACGCGACTTTCATAATGTGGCCGTGGAGGTGGATGCTGTGGACCAGGTCGCCGGCGCCGATGAATCGCAGACGAACCACATCGCCTTTGTTGACGCGCAGAGGCTGGTTGTCCGGGAATGACTTTCCGTTGATGGTGAAGAAGTCGTAGACGTCACCTGGCACTCCACCAAACCCGGGCTTACTCGACCACTTCGAGTCCCAGTCCGAGAGCATCATGATGAATTCTTTGGTGACAGTCTTTTCAAGCGCAGTCGGCTTCTTAGGACGCACGACGAACGGTCCCCACATACCACGCAGTGCGACGTGCTCGTTCACGTTGACGTGGCAGTGATACCACATGGTGCCGGAGGGCTCGGCGGTGAATTTGTAGGTGAAACTTTCACCAGGTTTGATTGCTTCTTGCGTAGTGCCGGGGACACCATCCATCTTCCACGTCCCCTTTTGCAGCATTCCGTGCCAGTGCACCGAGTGGGGGAGTGCGGTGACGTTATTCACGTTCACCTCAATCTGGTCTCCCTCGTCTACATAGAACAGAGGACCAGGGACCTGTCCGGCGAAGGCAAAGGTGTGATATTGCTGCTTTTCTACTAAAGTAATACGTGTGTCTTCGATGTTCATCTCAAACTTGCGTACCGCGGCGAAAGCATCTGCCGAATGCGCGACGTTAAGTACAAACACTGCTGCTAGCGCTACGCAGCGCCAAACGTTGGAAAACGTTCGCATAGTTACTCCTACAGATAAATGTATTTGAAATACTTCTTTTGCGATAAAAAAAATCGCGTTTCCGGTTTAAACATGTATATCGTATACATGTTTAAAATTTCCTGCAAGGATTTTTTTGCTCCTTTCAATGGGTTGTGGAATCCCTTTGCATGCGTTCAGTCACGCTGAGTCAACGAGGCTGCCGCCTTAACGTGGACACCTAAACTGTTGAACCGTGCCTACGCTACGTTGTGATAGGGCTACCCATCCGCAGCCTGCGTTGTCAGGGTTTGTGAGTGAGGACAAAAAGCTCGTACTGTGCCGGTTCCAAGGCCTTACTGATTAGGTAACCCTGGAAAGCTTGACACCCAACGTTCTCTAGGAAGCCACGCTGCTCCATGGATTCGACGCCCTCAGCAACCACATCAAGGTTAAGGTTTTTTCCTAGTGAGACTATGGTCGATGCAATGGCCGCGTCTTTTTCGTTTGTTAAAATATCGATAACAAACGCGCGGTCAATCTTTAGTTGGTCGAACGGCAATAACTTCAAGTACGACAACGACGAATAACCAATTCCGAAATCATCGAGAGAGAAGTGTATTCCCACGGCCTTTAGGGCATTCATTGTCGAGATGGTATCTTCGATGTTGTCGACTAATACACTCTCCGTGATTTCTAAGAGTATTTTTTCGGGGATGGCACCTGATTCTTCCAGTCTCTCCATCACCCTTTGGACGAAGTCTTTTTGTCGAAACTGTCGGGCGCTCACGTTGACCGAAATACATGTCTCAGAGAGGGCCGGAACATGAGACCAAATAACCAGCTGGTTACAAGCGATATCTAACAAGAGGTGGCCGAGGTCGACTATCAACCCCGCATCTTCGGCAAGAGGGATGAAATCCGCAGGCATCAGGAGGCCAGCTGTTGGGTGCCTCCAACGTGCAAGTGCCTCTGCACCAAAGATTGTGCCGTCCATGGAAAGTTGTGGCTGATAATGAAGTTCAAACTCACGGTTCTTGATTCCACGTTTAATCTCGTCTATTCTGGTCGCCCGGTCCTTGAGAGACCTTCGCATCTCTAGGTCGAAGAAACGTATCCCGTTCCGGCCCATTGCTTTGGCGTGATACATAGCTAAATCGGCTCGCTTGATGAGCTCTTCAACGGTTTCATCACGCTCGCCAAATAGGGTAAAGCCAATACTTGGCGTACAGCTGTGTTCATGCCCTAGCAGCTCATATGGCTCGTTAAGCTCGGCAAGTATTTTAGAACTCACGCCTTCGGCCAGACGAGCTGCATCTAATGCGTTATCTGCCAAGTTCTCTAGTACGACGACAAACTCGTCGCCAGCAAGTCTGGCAACGGTATCCGCATCTCGTAAGCCTCCGGTCAAACGCTTTGCAACTTGAATAAGGAGCATGTCGCCTACGTCATGCCCTGCTTGGTCATTCAACTGTTTGAAGTTGTCCAAGTCAATGAAAAGTAGCGCTCCAAGTAGGCCTGTACGACGACTAATGATTGAGGAGTGACTCAAACGTTCTTGGAGCAAACGCCGGTTTGGAAGTCCAGTGAGAGCGTCGTAATACGCTAGCCTGGTGATATGTTTTTCTGCTTCTTTTTCCGCCGTAATATCAACTTCCGTCCCAACGTAACTTGAAATTGCGCCATCTGCACGATTGACAACCGTAAGAGATACCCTAGCTTGATAAACAGACCCGTCTTTACGACGGTTGAGCATCTCGCCGCTCCAGAATCCTTTCTGCCGCGCCTGCTTCCAAACTTCGGAGAAGTAAGTGTCGTCGTATAATCCAGACCTGAATATTGGAGGGAGTCTGCCGATAGTCTCATGTGGTTCGTACCCAGTTTGCTGGGAGAAAGCGGAGTTGACCTTGATGACTCGACGCACGGCGTCTGTGATGAACATGCATTGTTTGGCTTCAAACGCTGCGGCCGCCATCCGTAGCTCGTTTTCGTCTCGTTTGCGGCCACTTACATCGTGAGCGGTATTGCTGACGTATATTGTTCCGCCGAACGCTGCAGTGGACGAGAAGACCTCAACGGGGAAAAGAAGGCCATTTTTTCGCCGAAACACAGCTTCATAGACTGTTGAGTTTCCCTCTTTCCCATGCAGCTTTGCCCATTTTCCGTCGTGGTCCCACTTCTCATTCCAGTGTGATACGTGCATGCCTTGAAGTTCGGCGGACGTATATCCAAGTAGACGTGCGAAATTGTCGCTCGCTTCGACTACGTAGCCGTCGCTATCGAGAATATGTAACCCGTCCGTCGCGGTACGCATGAGTAGCCGATTCCGCTCAGTTAGCGAGCGGGACTTCTCCTCAAGTAGTTTTCTCTCGGTGATATCGACGACAAAGCCGGTCCATGTTTTAGTGTCACCTTTATCGGGAGAATTAGGGAGCGCACTGCCAGACAGCCAGATTACCTGGCCGCCTGGTCGTACAACTCGGTATTCATGAAGCCAGGGGGCGCCGGCGTTAGCCGATATCATGAACGAGGCTTGGAAGCGGTCGCGGTCATCTGGATGAATGACTGACAGCACCTCTCGCAACGTAATTCCGTGTGCTCGAGAGAACCCATGGACAGCGCAAAACTCCCGGCTGACATACGAGAGTTGCAAGCTGCCATCAGGAAGGGCGTTGAGGCCGAAGAACATTTGTGCCAGTGCTGTGAGTCCTTCTTCAGGGACGCCCGGCTTAGAGATTAGATTTGCGTCAGCATTGGTAGGCAGCGTAAAAACCTTGGCCGACCCAGCCGAATTGACGTCCCGCTGTAGGTGGTTATGCATGGAGGTTGCCTTTCGGCTGGTTCGCGAAGTCGCTTCTTCGTCTTACTCGCTCAGTAGCGAGGCAGGCAAAAGCCGCTATTAATGGAATTGGCAGCGCACAACTACAGCGCGCGCTGGCTATGAGTTGAGTCGGGTCCTCTTACCTAGGCAAGCGCTGCATATAGAGGTACGCGCTTAGCGGCTTTGCTCGAATTGGATTGAGCACTGTTGTCCAGTTTGAAGACGCTGACAGTCTTGCTGAGGTCGCTTGCGAGCATTTCTAGCGCTTGAGATGCTGCTGCTGCCTCTTCTACCAAAGCAGCGTTTTGCTGCGTGACATTGTCCATTTGAACGACCGCAGCGTTGATTTGGCTAATGCCCGAAGCTTGTTCAGCGCTAGCGGTAGTAATTTCTCCAAGCGTCTGGGTAACCCGTCCAACACTCGAAATAATCTCCTCCATCGTAGTGCCGGTCTCAGCTACAAAGGTCGCTCCTTCGTTTGTACGCTGGACAGCGGTCTCGATAAGGGACTTAATTTCTTTGGCGGCAGCATGAGAGCGTTGCGCAAGAGTTCGAACCTCTCCGGCGACGACTGCAAATCCGCGACCTTCTTCGCCAGCCCTGGCTGCCTCGACCGCAGCGTTAAGCGCAAGGATATTCGTTTGGAACGCAATGCCGTCGACAACTGAAATAATTTCGGAAATGTTCCTTGCGGCCTCGTTAATCGATGCCATGGTTTCAACGACGCGCTCAACCGCGATGCCGCCTTTCTTTGCTACCATCGACGCTGACACAGCTAGCTCGTTAGCCACAACGGCATTTTGAGCGTTCGTCGCGACGGTCGCAGTAAGTTGCTCAAGCGACGCCGCGGTTTCCTCTAACGCGCTTGCCTGCTGCTCAGTCCTGCTTGCCAGCTCTTGATTCCCGGCTGCTGACTCCAAGGACCCGTTTTTGATTTTTTCAGACGATACTCGTACCTGGCCAACAAGATTCGAAAGCTGTACCCGCATGCTTTCTATCGCAAACATCATGCTCGATTTGTCATGAGGCTTAACGACTGCCTTAACGGCTAGGTCACCGTTCGCGATGGCGTTCGCGATTGCAGCAGCAACAGAGGGCTCCCCGCCAAGCTGAGTCAGGAGGCCGCGTCGAATCAGAAAGCCGATTCCAATTGCAAGCATGATTGCAGCTGCGCCTAGGCCGAGTAGGGTGTTCCGGGAGTGAAAATAGCTGGATACAGCTTCTTTGCCAACGTCGTTAATCTGCTGTTCTTGTGCGGAAATCTGCGCTTTCAGCGCTTCTTTGTACTTGAGAAGCACTGGGCGCAACTGCGTTGACAGATACGTTTTCGCCTCGTCTTCAGTTCCTTTAGCAATGATTTCACGCAGTTGAGTTTGGCCACGTTGATACGCTTCGCCGCGTTCAATTACCGTTTTTAAAATCTGGCGGTCCTGTTCAGCTAGCGTTATACGACTCAATTCGCCGCTGAGGCGCTCGATGTTTGTACGAGCGTTTTCGATAACAGCAGTCTGCTGCGCCCGGTCCTTAGCATCGGCATTCAACATCATGTTTCTGAGTGAGATGGCAATACTGTCGACCTCGGACCGAAGCGCGTTCGAAGCAGCTATCCGAGGTACGTTTTCGTTGACGATTCGCTGAGTGCCAGCGCCTAAATCAGAGAGGCAGATTATGGCCGTCGCAATCGCTACAAAGAGGAGCAGGCAAATGCAGCTAAAGCCGATGGTGAGCCTGGTGCCTACGTTAAATTTGTTCATCGTTCGCCTTTCGTGTCCTAACGTCGATGTGACTAGATACTGTTTTGAGACCGCCAAGCAGTCCGCTTATCAAGTTCAATCGCTGGAGGACTGATTCGCTACCCTAGGAGGGTGCACTAACAAGAGCCAACAAGTGTAGTTGCCGGCATACCCTTGACGGGTATCTTCATAACAGCGATAATTAATTATACGCGTTCAATTATGCGTGTCTACGTTTTTGTATTGACCGTTGTAATCAAGTCCTTGCCTTAGTTTTGTTGCATGACGGCTCGTACGGTTACACTATTTGGCCAGCAGGCGTAACGCACAGGAACCACGATGACTTTTAGAACAGACAGTGCCAGTAAGGGGCGCGCTAGGGCCGACGAAGACAAGGCTAAGGTGCGTCAAGCGTTTGTGTGCGCGGGACGAAAGCTCCTGTCAGAGGGAGACCCTTCGAAAGTCTCACTGAGGCGTATCGCTGCCGAGGCGGGATACAGTCCAGGAACCATTTACAGCTACTTTTCTGACTGGCGGGCTTTGTATAGGGCTGTTCGTGAGCGAGATATGGAAGATGCGGTCGCGGTCTTCGAGATGCTGGTATCGCAGCACTCCGACCCTCTCTTGCGCTTGCGTAACCTGTTTATCGGTACCGTCGACTACTGGCTAAAAAATCCGGAACATTTTGATGTTCTTTTCGCAATGCCGGTGAAAGAGTCTGTCTCTGACGAAGCTGAGCTCTTCGGGCAAGCTCCTGTTGTAGTACGCGCGCTGAATGTCTACTACGATGCCATTCAAGTGTTTTTTGATAGCCTTCCTCAGTATCCGATGTCTCCTCGTTTAGCTGCCGACGCGCTGTTAGCCGCAGTCTATGGACTGATTGCTTTTCCTCGTATGACACAGACAATGAAGTGGTCAAGCACAGCAGCGATGGCGGATATTGTTGTCGATGCAATCTTGAAAGAGTGGGAGAGGCTTGGAAAAGCCGGGTAAGAGCTCTGTTTTAGAAGGCCTGTCCCTCTCATAAGTGTAGCCAACAACACATATAGATACACATAATATACATCTTTAAGAGTATTGACAATAGGAACATGTTCGCAGTGAAGAAATTAGCTTTCTGTCTCTACTGCACGGGGATGAAATTTGATGGGGGATGCAGCTGGTGCAGGCTCTGGGAGTAGGTCAGCCAAAGTTTTGCTATCGAGTACCTTCAGGTACGCAGCTGTCGCGTCAGACAGGACCGTCTTCAGGCCGCAGGAACCGACGAGTCCACAAGGCTGGCCGTTTGGATTGAAGCACTCTGCCATGTAGAAGTCGTTCTCAGTAGAGCGCACGACTGCACCAAGATTGATGTCCTTCGGCTCAAGCGCGAGCCTCAGGCCCCCATTCCTGCCTCGGATTGTCTCTAAGACACCAATGATGCCGAGCTGATGTACCACCTTCATCAGGTGATTTTTTGATATCGAATGAAGCTCTGCAATCTCATGGATAGTGACTAGACGGTCGCGGTTGCTTCCGATGTGTAGCAGAGTACGGAGAGAATAGTCCGTGTACGTTGTGAGCCGCATTTGCTAAAGATAGATTTCAACTGAATGTTCAAGCATACTCCAAATATCTATGCAGAGTGCAAGCGTACAGCTATGCTGACCAGAGGACGACTGTCCTAGACAACAATACGGCCGTGTACATGTCCTAAGAAGCGCTAATAGCGCTCAAAGATTGAAAAACAAGCCAGATTTTCATCATTACTATCCAAGCAGGTTGACAATTTAGGGAGGTCCGATGGAACTACACTTACATATTTCCGGCGACACGGACCTTTCGGGACAGGTCTATCGGGGTATCGCTGCTGCTATCGCTGAAGGGCGATTAAAGCATGGCCAACAACTACCCCCTTCACGATTGCTCGCAGAACAGCTGGGAATATCAAGGAAGCCCGTGTCAGATGCGTACTCTCGCCTGACGTACGACAGGCTAGTCATCGGTCGCATAGGGAAGGGTAGTTTTGTCAACTCGGCGCGTGAGCCGACGCAGGTTGCCAAGACCGAATCTGCAATCGAGAGCAATTCGACGCTGAATTTTTGGAGAACGCTAGAGACCCCGCTTCGGCATCCAATGCCCGAGGGTAGTTCGAAGTACGAGTTCATTGGTGGTATGCCGGCGCCCGCGCATTTTCCGCACGATGAGTGGCGCCGTTGCACCTTGTACGGACTTCGAAAGAACAATGGTTTTTTAGGTAAGTACGGGCCAACTGAAGGTGTGCCTGCCCTGCGTGAAGCTATAGCTCGGCATTGTGGCTTCTCGCGAGGAGTCCGTTGCACAAGCGCCGAGATTGTTGTCACCAATGGTGCGCAGCAGGCTTTCGACCTTTTGACGCGAGTGATGGTTTCGCCAGGCGACGTAGTCGCCATGGAAGACCCCGGCTACCCTATGGCAAGGCTCCTCTTTACTGGACAAGGGGCGAAGGTTGTAAGCGTGGGAGTCGATAAGGAAGGAATCATTGTTGATGAGATTCCTCCAGAAACAAAGTTGATTTACACGACGCCCGCACACCAGTTCCCCCTTGGAATGCCAATGAGCCAGGCGCGTCGTGAAAAGCTACTTGCTAAAGCCCATGAAATCGGTGCGCTAATCATTGAAGACGACTACGACAGCGAGTTCCGGTACGAAGGACGTCCTACGGACTCACTACAGAGCATGGACCAACACGGGGTGGTTGCCTTCGTTGGCACGTTTTCGAAAGTCATGCTCCCCGAGCTTCGCCTAGGATACGTCGTTACACCTCCCGCACTTGTAAAGGCACTCCTCGCGGCGAAGCATGTCTTTGACTGGCATAGCCCAGCTGCCGCTCAGTACGCGCTTGCACACTTTATTGAAGACGGGTCGTTGCTGAAGCACATCAGGAGAGGGCATGGGATTTACGCGACTCGAAGAGATGAGCTGATAAAGCATTTTCAAGGAGCGCTCGAGCCTTGGTTCCGCTTAATCCCAAATACTGCAGGGTTTCACGTCGCAGCAGTGGCAACGCGGGATATTGATATTCGTTTACTGCAAAAATTGGCTAGGAGGGCAGACGTGGGACTGTATGCTCTTCAGGATTTCTATACAGAACGTACGCCTCAGAAGGGATTATTCTTGGGTTACGGCGCAATTGAAACGTTAGATATCGGACCCGCACTAATGCGGGTCCGGGATATCTTGCAGGAGATGAGTTAGCGAGGTTTCAGAATCTCTTCGCCATCGTTCATCAGCAGAAACACCACTAAGGTAGCTGGCTTAGTCTTACTGGCATTTTTCGATACCAGATGGCCAGCATGTGGAGTCTCATACCAAGACTCTCCCGCTTTGTAGGTAACTGGAGGTTGACCCTCCATTTGCGAGGTAACTTCGCCTTCAAGGACGTACGCGAATACAGACCCAGGGTGCTCGTGAGGAATCGATGCTTGACCCGGTGCGTAGTGAACCGTAGCCATAATGCCGACCTTACCAGGGGCGTCCGGAAGAGCACGATGCTGCAGGAGTGCTCGCGTTTCCTTGCCGGTTTCGTGGCCGTCGTGCGCCGATGCGTTCAGCGCGCAGCAAGCCACGAAAGCTGCTAACAAGTAGCTGAAGCGTTTCATGATAATCACGCAGCCGGTTGCTTACGGAAACCAACGCCCAGGCGGTTCCATGAGTTGATAGTACAAATCGCGAGCGAGATGTCCACCATTTCTTTCGGCGAGAACAAGGCGGCCAGCGCTTCGTAGTCTGCGTCTGGTGCATGCGACGTCGACACTTGAGTCAGTGCTTCGGTCCAAGCCAGGACCGCGCGCTCGCGCTCAGTGAAGAACGGCGTTTCACGCCATACGCAGACGGTGTTGATACGGCGCTCAGTCTCACCTGCCTTGCGCATGTCGGTGGTGTGCATGTCGACACAGAAGCCGCAGCCGTTGATTTGCGATGCGCGCAGCTTGATGAGTTCCAGGAGCGATTTTTCCAGGCCGAGTTTGCTCACCGCGACCTCGAGGGCGATGAGGGCTTTCATTGCGTCCGGGGAGGCGGTGTAGAAGTCGGTACGTTGCGTCATGATGTTTCTCCTTTGGTGGTTGTGTGGTTGCGATGTGGTGATTGTAGGTACCAAGACGCCTTCTGCGGGTAGCCAATGTGTAGGAAAAACGAGGAGCCAAAGAAAAGGCTTATTCGCAGCTAAATGTTTAGGACCAAATAGCGAAGAGAGCTCAAGTGCTAATCTAGCCAAGTTGGCCACTCCTTAGTACGTTGCGTTGGAAGAATGCGATTGCGCAAGGGGTTAAACTTGAGCGGACCTGTCGAGATGGGATTACACTTCTTTGCGGTACTAGGGTTATCAGAACCGCTACAACCGCGAGTTAAAAGGGTTATGTCATGCAAGCGTTCGAATTCATAAGAAGTCCGCCAGCGCTTAATGGGAAGGTATGTGAAGGCTTCGTCTGTGAATCGCACCGAGTCAATGGAACAACGATAGCTACCGCAGCAGTCACGTACCTGAAAACGTGTGGCATCTGGCATTTACTCTGCTTTGACCCTGGCATTGTGCATTGGCGAGCGTTGGCAGAGCGACCTGAACCACAGTCATTCGAGAACACAAGCTTAGAGTTTGTACATGCAGACATCGGTTCTCTTGCTGAAGTAATTGGCAGACGACTGGTGTCGTGCAAATTCTCTACCGTCGAGGCAGGCATGTGTGCCACTTTCGTATTCGAAAACGGCCGACAAATTGTTATCACACATGCTCATAACATAACCTCGTACAGCTACGGCCCAATCTAGGTAGACCGCGGCAGACTTCTTCTCCCTAGTAACTTCAACATTGAATGTTGCAATTCTTTCATGTATTATTCTCATGTTTCTCATAGGAATTAAACTGCATTGAACTGGGGGAAGAGGATGAAGACCGCTAAGGCTTTGTTGCAATTAATTGGGGTTGGCCTGGTAACAGTACTAGTCAGCACATCGGCTCACGCTGGGCCAGGAGGTGGGCATGGAGGAGGGCATGGCACGCACTCTGGACACACCAGTTATGGCAAAGCGTCTGGGAAAACTGGGCGGGCAAGTCACTACGGCGGAGGTAAGCGTAGTGGTTCCCACATCAACAGCGGCTTCAAGGCAACCCACCTGTCACGGTATGCTAAGAGCCGTTCTTCCAGGCCAACTTCAACCAGTGAGCACCTTGTAAGCGGCTATTACCGTAGAGACGGTCAGTTCGTACAGCCTTACTTCGCAACGAATCCTGACAGCACCCGCAATAACAACTTCAGCACGAGGGGCAATATCAATCCTCATACGGGAGTCGCCGGTACTAAACCGCGGGACGGAGAATGAAAAACCTTGCTTTAATCGCTACAGTTACGTTATTGCTCGGCGCCTGTGCTACACCAACGCCGTATTCGGTGTATAGGGCACCGGTAACGCCATCTATGCCAGTTGCCGAACCTGACAGTGACAGCGGTTTCTCGACAGAAGAAGAGGATAGAAAAGCCGATGCCGCGTTAGCTAGCGCTCAGCAGGCTTACACTTATGTTCAGACAGCGGCAGCGAATTTCACTGTCGGGAGCGCTAAATGTGACGACCGTACGATGGCAGGAACGTTGTCAACGCTCCAATCCGTCGACGACGTCGCTCGGCAGTACATGCAGATGTCGGTTTCTGCCCAAGACGCTGCGGACCGCGAAGCGGCAATGGATGTCTTGGATGAGCTGAACAAGGTAACGCTGGACGGGCTGCTAGAGGTAGCGAAAGCTTACAGGTCTCGCAAGTGCTACCCTTATGCCAAACACATCATCACTGAGGCGAAGCGCATCTACGCCGGCCCGGCGTATGAAGGCTGGATTGGTGCGATGGATACAGAGTTGGCGGCCATTGTGGCACAAGAGCCCGTGACCCAAGCAATAACGAAACCGGCCACTCCAACAAAGAGCATAAAAAAGCGGAAGCTCAGCAAAGCGGCGCAGTCCTCCTAAATGCCTAAGGGCCTTGTCGTCAAGCGCATGACCTGATGAGGGAAGCAGGCTAATGCGCCGAATGAATATATGAGCGAACCGAGTCACCAGTCATACGACTAGTGACTCGATTCGCTCATAGCCTGTTGGCTACCGAGCGTGATTAGCTACCTGCTGCCTGGATGAGGCGTACTGATACGACTTGCTGACGCTCTGTAACCAGGTTGAGAAGTCTTCAATCGGCATCGGTCTCGCGATGTAGTAGCCTTGCGCTTCGTCGCAATCCAGTGCCTCCAGAGCGTTCCATATATCGACGTCCGCGGTTCCCTCAGCCACTACCGTCATGCCTAAGTCATGAGCCATGTGGATAGTAGAACGTACAATGGTCGCGGAACGCTTGTCGTGAACCATCTTCATGGTGAAGCTATGGTCAATTTTGATGACGTCGACAGGTAGCTGTGTCAGATAATTCAATGATGAGTAGCCAGTTCCAAAGTCATCAATCGAGAGTCGAAATCCCATTTCTCGGAGGCGGTTCAACTCTTCGATGCTGCCGGTAGGATTCCGCATCAGACTTCGCTCAGTCACTTCGAGCTCGAGGAGACGAGGGTCGATTTTCGTTGTTTTCAATAAGTCTGCGAGGTACTGGGCGAGGGCAGGGGTAGCTACGTCCTGGGTCGACAAATTAACAGCTAAAGGCACAGTAATTCCGAGCGGCTCCCAGCGCAACGCGCACTGCGCGGCGCCGGCGAGCATGTAATTGGTCAGCACATGTATAAGCTCGGTACCTTCAATCAGCTCGACGAACTCATCAGGTGCGATAAGACCTTTCGTCGGGTGAACCCATCTAGCTAGCACCTCCGCCCCAATGACGGTCCGAGTTCGCATTTCGATTTTAGGCTGACAGTAGAGTCGGATTTCACCGTTTTTTGCAGCGTGGCGGAAGTCTCCTATCAGGCCCAATCGATAAGGCGTATGTCTGTCAATTTTGGCATCGTACGTCGCCACTGACTGACCTCTATGGGCGGCCTGCTCGACAGCTATATCAGCCTTGCGAAGTAGTCCGGGGTAGGTTGTATCGTCGCTAGGGCAGTGAGAGATGCCAATGTGAGCGCCAATTTCGTATGTGATGCCTCCGAGCTGGAACGGTACTTCAAGTGCAGCGCAAATTGCGTGCGCACACTGAGCGGCCCTTGCAACATTTGCATCTTGAAGAAGTACGGGAAAGCGTGTGCCCACCCTGGCAACCTCGTCGCGGTCGTGCAGGACCGCGCGAATTCGCTGTCCCACCATTCGGAGAAGCTCGTCACCTACAACGTGGGTCAACGCGAAGTTCACCTCTCTAAAGCGTGTAAGGTCGACAATTAGGAATGCTAACTCAGCGCCCGTTGCCTTACGCTCGTCTAGCCGTCCAGCGAAGATATCGTCGAACCGCTTTCGATTAGGGAGAGAGGTAACGCTGTCGTAGTAGCTCAGCTGCTCTAACTGTTGGGTTAGCGAGTGAATTTCCGATGTGCTTTGAACTAACCCAATGACCTCGTCAGGCGTTTCTTCTGCCTCACTACGCAGTTCAAACGCAATCCGTAGATGTCGTACGTCGGACTCCTCCAGCGGCAAGGCAAAGTCCAGTACCTCACTACTGGACTCACGGGCAACTAGCCGGCGATATGCCAGGAAAAGCTCTCGACGTTCCTTTCGGCTTACAGCTCTAAGCAGCTCAGTCACGCAGAAGGGATTTGCTTTCGACTCCCCAAGGATGCTCAGAGCCCTAGGTGTCACCGATACCATCCCAGTCGCCGGCGAAAATGTCCAGCTACCGAACTCAGTAAGGAGATTGGCTTGTCGAAGCGTTATCTCAGGGCTGATTTGAAGAAGCGAATCGCCTGGCCAAGAAGCACTAACTTCAGGCTTAGGTGTCGGAAGGGACTCTCTGCATTTCATCGTCAACCTCACATGGAGCGCCGGTATATTCGCAAAGTGAACATCTGCTCGACTAGCGACACGCTCGCTTACTAATGGTATGAGCAAGGCAGTCGGTAGTTCGTCACTTGTATTGACGATATTACTACCTCTTACAGGGCCGGAGTAGTCTTATTTGTAGTAGGAGAAATGGTTTAGTTAGAAGCGAATCTGTGGGTGCCAGCAAGTGCGGTAAACCATCAGTCAACAAATGCCCGGCGGCAAGCATGATGTTAAAGATGTATATATAATACATCAATGCGTGCGTTGGTTTTGAACTGTAGAAATTGAGCTCGCACGCATCATTGGACTCTAGGCCAGGGCGGTCATCGAAGCTTTACCACTTTCGGGCTAGTGATTTGGAACTCAACAATTGAAGGCTTTATGAAATTTCGCACCATTGCTTCAGGAATCGTTCTCGCAGTGCTCACTACTATGGCGCATGCAGGCCAAACTGTCCCATACACCCAGCAGGCGTTTGATAAGTTGGCCAAAGCGGGGAAGCCAGTTGTTGTGAACATTTTTGCAACTTGGTGCTTGACCTCGACCATGCAGAAACCGATACAAGAGAGTCTTCTCAAGTCGCCGAAGTACAAAGATGTGACGCTACTCACCGTCAACTTCGATACGCAAAAGCCGGTAGTGGCTAAGTTAAAGGCGACTATGCAGGGTACGTTGATTGCCTTTAAAGGCGGGAGGGAGGTTGCCAGGAGCGAGAGCGATGCAACTCCTGAGGGAGTCGAAGCAATCTTCAAGAAATCCCTCTAGAGAACGGACATTGCTATTAGAGCATACCTAAGAGCGTCGTCATTCAGTCGGTAGCTCAGTATTGTGCCCGCGGTCTAGTACCGCGGTTTCCTGCAGCGCTCTGTACCTGGCTGAACAGTTGCCGCACGCATTGACAGGCCATCTAGGTTACGGCGGAGCCAATTTGAGCAATTTCGAGGGGCCAGTCCTCAACACGATGATAGTCCTTGACTTTCTTTGCCTAGGCAATAGAATGGCCTTACTGACTGAGGAAAATTATGAATACCAAACAGGTTTTTGAGTGGAGCAGCATGGCCGGGGGGCTGTTGGGCTTCTTGCTCAACGAAACGCGGAATGCGAATTTTTCTGAGATTGAGAAGGAACTGGCACCGTTAGACATCACTTCTGCGCAGTTCAAGATTGTTATTGGAATCGCTCACGAGCGTGCCAGTACCTTGACTGAGTTTGCTAGGTTCTTCGACTACGACCCTGGTGCTATGAAGCGTCTAATCGACCGTGTTGAGCAGAAGGGCCTAATTCGTCGCGTACCCTCACAAGTCGACCGTCGAATCATCAACCTTGAGCTGACTGAGCAAGGGACTGAGTTGTATCCGCAAATCATGGCGGTCGTAAGCAAGGTCAACCGCAAAATGCTCGATGGCTTTTCTGACGTTGAGACGGCGCAGCTGCAGTTTTTCCTTCAGCGCGTTATTTCAAACGCACGCAAATAGATTTTTTTTATAGAAATGCTTGCCTAGGCAAGTAAGGAGAACATTGTGAAGCATTCGATTTCAGCGATGACGGCCATTGTTTCGTTAGCATTCTTGACTGGTTGCGCCAGCGATGGCGGCCTGAAACCTCAGGCATCGCTTAGCAACGGTGCAAGCCTCACTGCAAGCAAAGCAACGTCGGGTGCAGTAGTGACTGCAGCGGCTTGGCCTGCACGTGACTGGTACACCCGCTACGGCGACGCTCAGCTGAACTCGTTAATCGAAGAAGCGATGGCATCGAACCCGGGCCTTCGTGTTGCGAACGCACGTGTCCGCCAAGCAGCTGCTGCTGGCGCCATCGCAGAGTCGAACCTTTCTCCTCAGGTTTCGGGCGGCGCTCGCACCAATCGTCAACTCTTTAGCGCGAACAGTAATGTTCCTAAGCCCTTAGCCGGCAACTGGTTCTGGAGTAACGATGCAACCGTCAACTTGTCTTACGAGCTCGATTTCTGGGGCAAAAACGAGTCTGGATTAGCTGCAGCGATTGGTCGCCAGCACGCCGCGGAAGTAGAGGCCGAAGCAGCACGCTTGATGTTGGCCGTCGCCATCACCCAAGCTTACCTGCGCCTTTCCCAGTCCTACGCACAGCTTGACCTGGCTGAGGCTGTCGTTGCGCAACGAGAGCATTTGCTGCGCCTGACCACTGAGCGTGTTCAAGCTCACCTGGATTCTGTTGTAGACATGAAGCAAGCAGAACTTGCAGTTCCGTTGGCTCGTGAGCAGGTTGCCGCGACGAAAGAAGCGATTGCGCTGGCGCGCTATCAGCTTGCTGCCTTACTTGGCGCCGGACCTGACCGCGGCGATGCTGTCACGCGGCCGACCATGCATAAGTCCGCAGTGCCGGCAATTCCTTCTGAGCTGCCGAGCGAACTGATTGCTCGTCGCCCTGACGTGGTGGCTCAGCGTTGGAGAGTCGAGGCGGCATCGAACGACATCAAAGTCGCCAAAGCACAGTTCCTGCCCTCGTTCAACCTGGGGGCGCTGGTTGGTCTGCAAAGCCTTGGCTTCGACCGTCTTTTGACCGCCGGGAGTCGTGTTACTAGCGCTAGCGGAGCTCTGAGTCTCCCAATTTTTGATGGTGGTCGTCTTCGCGGCAACCTGGCAGCTCGTGATGCCGAGTACGACGCGGCCGTTGAGCAGTACAACTCTACGCTGGTCGATGCAGTACGAGACGTCGTCAGCCAGCTCACGTCGATTAAGGCATTGAACGAGCGCGCAGCATTGCAGGCGCAAGCTCTGCAGTCCGCTCAACAAGCTCACGAGCTATCGGTCCAGAGATACCGCGCGGGACTTGGGAACTATCTCCAGGTCTTGAGTACTGAAATCCAAGTCCTGACTATCTCCCGCGCATCTATCGAATTTGATGCTCGTGCCTTTGACCTTGATATCAACCTGGTGCGTGCCCTCGGCGGTGGATACCAAGTCCCCGTTGCTCCGAATCCTACCAACTCGTAATCCGTAAGGTACCCAACATGACCACGTCAGCTAACACCCCGGCCGAAGCATCTAAATCTCACGGCAAGAAGATTATTGTGGCCGCCATTCTCGTCGCGCTTGCAGCAGCTGCTACCGCTGCAACCCTGCACTATGTCGACACTAATGGCGAGTCTACTCAAGACGCGTACGTCGACGGCAATATCGTCCAAGTTACTCCCCAGCTCAGCGGCAGTGTCGTCGCTATCAATGCGGACAACACTGACTACGTTCAGGCTGGCCAAGTACTTGTCCAGTTTAACGATGTCGATACCAAACTGGCCTTGGGTCGTGCACAGGCTCAGCTGGCTCACGTCGTGCGACAAGTCCGTGCTCAGTTCTCGAATGCGACGCAAGCAGGTGCCAATGTGACGCTCCGCGAAAGCGACCTGGCAAAGGTCGAAGCTGACCTGGCGCGCCGTCGTCAGTTGATTTCTAGCGGCGCGGTTTCCGGCGAAGACGTGACCCACGCCGAGGACGCGGTGAAAGCGGCTCGCGCTGCACTTGTCGTCGCTCGCGAGCAGCAGAACAGCGCACGCTCACTTGTGGACAAAACAGACGTCGCCAATCACCCGGACGTTCAAGCCGCTATCTCTCAACTGCGCGACGCTTACCTTGCGAATGCCCGGACTGTCGTTCGAGCACCTGTTAGCGGCGTAGTCAGCAAACGCAACGTCCAGCTTGGCCAACGCGTGAGCCCCGCAAGCCCGCTGATGTCTATCGTTCCGTCGGACCAGATGTGGGTTAATGCAAACTTCAAAGAATCCCAGCTGCGCCACGTGCGTGTGGGACAGCCAGTCGTCCTGACTGCTGACGTGTACGGGAAAGACGTTAGCTACCATGGCACCGTCGTTGGCCAAGATGCGGGAACAGGCAGTGCTTTCTCCCTGTTGCCCGCTCAGAACGCGAGCGGCAATTGGATTAAGGTCGTGCAACGTGTCCCGGTACGCGTGGCTATCGCACCCGCCGAACTGGCCGCACATCCCCTGAAGCTCGGCCTTTCCATGCAAGTGAGCGTTGATACGACTCGCCGCAATGCAGAGGTGCCAGTAACGAGCCAGCAAAATCGGACGCACTACAGCACGGATGTCTTTAGCACCGAGCTCGCCCAAGTTGACGAACTCGTGCAGAGGGTCATCGCTGAAAACACAATTACTGGTCAACGTACGGTTCAACTGGCCAAGGGGAACTGACATGCAAAGCCTGCGCCATCCGCATCAACGTACGCTGCTCGGTATCGTCTTTTTGCTCAATGCGACTGAGTTCCTCCAGTCGGGCATGATTGCTTTCGGTGCGAGCGCAATCATGGGGCAAATTAGCGCGTCGCCTGACGACTTCGTGCTGGCGACCGTGCTGTATGCTGCAGTGGCAATTACCGCCATCGCCGCACAGCACTGGTTAGTTGAGCGTCTCGGATGGCGCCTGTATGTTCAGTTGTCAGCAGCTTTGTTCGTAACGGGCGGCTTAATCTGCGCGACGAGTACGTCGTTCACACAGTTCCTTTTGGGACGCTTTGTAATGGCGCTTGGCGGCGCAGGTTTCATGACGGCCGCACGACTGCTCATCAACCTCATCCCCCCGAGCCCAGAGCGTATGAAGGGTATTGGCGCATTTGGTAGCGCACTTGCGTTGGGCAACGCATTCGCGCCCTGGCTGGCTTCGGTTAGCGTGGACGCTGACAAGTGGTCTCTAATTTTTGTAGTGCCGGCGATGTTGGCCGTCGGTGCAGCTTTGTTGTCTCAACGTGCACTTCCCAATGACTTGGTGAGCGATGACGCTCGCACGCAGAACAGTGCCTGGCTTACGGTGTCGATTCTGTGCGCCAGCCTCTTTGGTCTCTATGGTCTGCAGCGGGCAGCCTTCGATTTCTACGAAAACGCGACTCCGCTCTTCCTGTGTCTCCTCGTCAGCGTGGTCGGTCTGGCGGTCGTGATTTGGCACCAGTCCCGCCATGGGCGTCCGCTGCTGGCAATCCGCAGCCTGCTTCACACACGTTACCTCGCTGGCCTGGGCCTGTTCGCCTTCTGCTACGTTATCCTGGGCGCAAACAACACAATGCTCCCGGTTCTTCTGCAGCGTGCTCTCGGTGCCCCATGGGTTGCAGTCGGCGAAATTCAGACTTTGGGCCTGCTGTCTTCGTTGATTGCGTTCGTAGCGATGGTCCTCATCCTTAAGAAGTCGCCGAGCCCACGCAAGTTCTACGTCGTCGGTTTCGCGTCGTTATTTTACTTTGCTTGGCAGCTTTCGCGGCTTAACCTGAACGCTGACCTGATTACAGACGTGCTTCCGGCCATTGCAGCCTTTGGTGTGTTCCTGATTCTTGTACTCGCCACGACCGCTATCCATACCTTCACTGAGCTGCAGAAGCACGCCGTGGGCTTCAATCATGGGCAGATGATTAAAAACATGATGTCTCAGTTCGGCATCGCGCTTGGAATTGCAGGCTCCACAGTTGGCATGCAGTGGCGTGTAAGTGAGCACTACAACGTGCTGACAGAACGCTTCAGCAACGGCGATGCCATCTTCTCGGCACTTCGTGACCAGCTGAGCGCGAACTTCGGACCGCAACAAGCGATGGCACAATTGGGACAACAGCTGTCTCAGCAAGCGACCTTGCTGGCTGGGTTGGACTACTTCTCGCTGCTCATGATTCTGGCTGCGATATCTGCAGTCGTGATGATGGCTCAGCGAACCTTCAGGTAAGAAGAAATGGAAATTAGGCGAGGGCGAGGGCGGCGCCGCAATTCTGAAGTCGCGGAGCGCGACGAAGAGATGCTCGCGACCGCTTTTCGATTGTTCTGCGCCTCAGGATTTCATGAGGTCAGCCTAGCCGCCATCGCGACGGAGGCAAAAGCGGCCGTAAGAACAATTTACTCAAGCTTTGGTGGAAAAATTGGTGTCGTCAGAGCCCTAGTAGCACTCGAGGCGACTCGTCATGCCAAGCAGATTTCAGCGTTAGCTCTACCTCAAGACTGTGAGAGCAGATTACATGTACTTGCTGGGCACTTAGTGAGCCGCGCCCAAGACGAGGCGTTTCTTAAGCTACAGGTCATCGTCATCTCTACCGGCCACCATTTGCTTTCGCAAGAGTGCTACGCAGCAGGGCCCGGACAGTTCATCGACTTGCTTCGAGTTGAACTACGACATGCGCAACAAGTGGGTGTTCTGAGCGCGGATGTTTCGGTCGACGACCTTACCGACCTGTTTGTGGCAGTGGTAGCTGGACCGCAGCTGAAGCGTTACATGATGTGTGGCGAGAGCGTCTCATGCGGGACCACACAGCTAAGCACCGAACGCCCAGCTAGTAAATTCTTGGCATTGGCCAGCAGGGGCGACAACAGGCAGAACTGATACGCTTGCGTCCTGGTGTAGCGCCCGCACCGCGAGGACATTGATGTATCCCTACGGCAGAACTTGTAGGCTTACGTGTGAACACGTATGGCGAAGGTCCCGTTACTCTCGGCGAGGCAAGCCCTTGCGAGCATAGAAGGTCGCAACGGATTCAATTTCTTCTGCAGTCATCAGGCGAGCAACGTTACGCATTTGAAGTTCGCCATCGTTTCTACGTTCGCCCTGCTTAAAAAGGGTGAGCTGCTGAGTCAGATATTGCTTGGGCATACCTTCAAGCCACGGCGCACCAATTTTTTGGTCTACACCGCCATGACACGAGATGCACGGGGCAATGTTCCTCATGGGGTCACCAACTCTCACTAGCGCAGGTAGTGTCTCGTCGTACGTGGTTGGTGCCGTCCGCGCCTTTGGTAGGCTGGCGTAGTACGCGGCAAGGTCTCTCATGTTTTGGTCTGAAAGGTTCTGAGACAGCGCCATCATGATTGAGCTAGCGCGTTTGCCGTTCTTGTAGTCTGTCAGCTGCTTGACGATGACCTCGGGATATTGACCTGCAAGGTTCGGCGCATCTGACCTACTCATGCCTTGTGCCCCATGACACATCGTGCAATTCAGCGCCAGCGTCGCGCCGCGCCCTATAGAGTCAGATGGCGCGCGTTTAGCCATCGCTGGTAGAAGCACTACGTTCGTAGCTACTACCGGGCTAGAACGCTCATCGTTTTGACCACCCCACGTGCTGGGAACACCGGCAGCTCGACATATGCTGTCCCAGACCCCGGCCGCCCGAAAGTCTGCGTGGACGGAGGGTAGCCAAAGAAATGCTACGAGCAAAGAGATAACCGTCAGTGCTATCAGCGCTACGATGCTTATCCGTGCGAAGCGGCCGCTGTGCTCATCGGCATTTGGTTTAGCCATCATCGTGCTCCAATCGGGATGACGGGCACATACGCGTTCGGAGTGGCGGCCAGTTGGGCGATTGGGTAGCCGTAGTTGACGACCGTAAGTGCAATCATCATTGCCGCCCACAAGCCCAGGCTGTTCAGAGCGGCAGGAACCCTAGCGCCTGGGTGCACAGCTTTACTAAAGAAGTAGGGCGCTGCTGGCTCGGATTGCTTCTTCGCGGAAGCTAGAACGTATAGAAACAGCGCTGCCGATATTACGAGTAACAGGCCACCGATTGTCGAGATAGTCACCGTGATGGCTTGCGAGTGAAGGGCTGGATTTGTGTAGTCGTAGTATGCCATTCGTCGCGGCGCTCCGAGGAGGCCCACGAGGTGCCAGGGCATCGTTAAAACCATCATGCCGACGAACCAAAGTGTGAGCTGCGTCCGAATGAGGTTTGCAGACAAGGGGGCGCAGTTACGAAGCTGGGGCCAGAGCTCATAAGCCGCCATAAAGTACATGATGACGATGGCGCCGGCAAAAATCAGGTGGAAGTGTCCGGTGACCCACTGTGTGTTGTGGACTGTCTCGTTCAGTTGGTAGCTCATGTTTATCAGGCCACCAGCTCCACCGAAGCCAAGCATCACAAACGCATAGGTCACAGCAAGCATCATTGGATTGGACCAGGGCAGGGACTTCACCCAACCAAATGGACCGCGGCCACCGCGGAGACGGCCGACGACCTCTGCTGAGGCGACAATAGTGAAGACGGTCAGCAGTGTCGGTACCGAGACCATCGCGGTCATCGCGGCATGTACGAACTTGAAACCAGAGCCAACTTGAGGGTCCGCGAAGAGGTGGTGAATGCCGATGGGCATGGAGAAGACCAAAAACAGCGCGAAGGCGACACGACCCATTGTGTCGCTGTAGAGCCGTCCACCGATAGCGCGTGGGAACATCGTATAGAAGACGATGTACGCAGGCATGAGCCAGAAGTAGACGATGGCGTGTAGCGTCCAGGAGAACAACACCCGTGCTAGACCCGCGTTGATGGTGTCCGTTAGCCCGAACGACGCTGGCAGGATGAGCACGATGATTTCGCTTGCGGCGCCTACGGAAGTCCAAGCCCAGAGGTACGCTCCAGCGACATTGCCATACATCGCAAGCGGTACCGTACTACCGGGATTAGCCTTCTTCCATGCGCGAAGGTTCAGCGACATCAATGCGACCCAAATCCAGGAACCGACAACGACTAGGACAATGCCGAGGTAGTAAAACGGGCTAGCAATCATCGGCGGGTAAAACGTGTACAGCACCGACGATTTACCAGTTGCGGTTGTCGCCGCGGCGACAACCGTTCCGACAATCACGAGCCAAAACCCCGCCCACGCCCACCTCAGCCCAAGCAATGGTCGTTTGAGAGTTATCTCTGTGATTGCGTAACCAAATCCCATGGCAACCAGGGTAGGGAGCACATAGCCCATAACTGTTCCATGCGCAGTCACGGACCGGTAGTAGTGTTCGGGGTTGTTGACCCAGGCATGTAGTGGGCTGCGAATGTACATCTGCCATTCGCCCAGCAGGATTGCAGCAAAAAATGCCACAAACGCGACCCAGAAGTGGGCGAGAACGAGTTTTCTAGCGTGGAACACAGTTCAGCCTCCCGGACATTTTCGTCTTCGCTGCAAACTCTTCTTGGGAAATAACCTGAACCCGAGCCCACATAGCTTCGTGTCCAATACCGCAGTATTCGTGACAGGGCATTAGCTGCTCACCCACCTTGGGGAACGTAGTGGTGAACGTTGAGACAAAGCCGGGAATGAGCATAGTGTTAGCGTTGGTTCGGCCAACTACGAACCCATGTATCGCGTCTGTACTGGTTCCACGAAACGTGATTGGTGTTCCAGCAGGGACGACCAGGCACTGAGGGGAGAACGAGTACTGCTGGGCGATTAGCCTGACGACTACACGCCCATCTTTTTCAACTGCGGTGCCTAGATTGCTCTCGACGAACTCTCCTTTAAGATGAACGCTTCTGACATCGATGCTCTCCACGCGCGAAGGCGGCATAGCAGCCCAATGCAGAGCAGTGAAAACCATCATCGCGAGAAGCGAAAGAATGATGAGGCCGACAATAACTGCCCAGCGACGCTCTGCCGCAATTGCGACGTTTTCCGATTCGTGGTGGGTGGCCGCGGGTTGCCTTGTCGGACGTGGTGAAGTCATTGCACTGCACCCCTCGGCAGGTAGACGAAGGCATAGAACAAGTAAAATATTGCGACGACGATGAATGTCGCGACTCCAGCTACTGCAAAGGCTCCAGTAGGTCCACTTGCGACAATCTCATCGATTCGTTTTTCGAGTTCCGGTGCTTCATCGTCGTCTGATGTTTGCATAGCTTATTCCGGTAAGAGCTTGCGCAAATCGTTCACCTGGGTAGCGTTGACTGGTGTGCCGCTGTTACCCCATGCCACCCGAATGTAAGTCACTGCGGCCGCAACTTCTTGGTCATTTAGGATGTGTGAAAAGGGCGGCATACCGTGCGGTCGTGGGTTCTTACGGGTGCCTGGGGAATAGCCCCCGTTGAGAACCATGCGAATCGAGTTGACAGGCGATTCCATAGTTATCGACTGGTTACCCGCCAGTGGCGGATATGAAGGAGCTTGCCCTTGTCCTTCTGCACCGTGACATACCTCGCATTGAGCTGCGTAAGTCTTCCGGCCGGCTTCCATCACTTCAGGGCTGACGAGACGCGCTTTACTGGTGGGCGGCTGGGCGCTGTCCTTCTGTGGTAAGGCCTTTAAGTACACTGCCATAGCTTTTGCGTCGTCGTCCGTAAGGTATTGCAAGCTGTTGTAGACGACCTCTGCCATAGGTCCATAGACCGTACCGCGGTGCGACACGCCGACTTGAAGAAGGTCAGAGATATCTTGGAGCTTCCAATCTCCCAAACCAGCTTCCCTGTTGGACGTCAGGGAAGGGGCATACCAGTTCTGATTTGGAATCATCCCACCCTCGAACGCTTTTGACTCACTCGAGCCACCCAACGCATTTACTGCGGTATGGCACATTGCGCAATGGCCTAGTCCCTTAACGAGATAGGCTCCACGATTCCACTCGGCTGTCTTCCTGTTATCAGGTTTGTACTCTCCGGCTTTGAAGTAAAGCGTTCTCCAACCTAGGAGGAGCTCCCGATTGTTGTATGGGAATCTCAACTCGTGCTCTCGATTCTTTTGCTTAACCGGAGCATTCGACATCAGGTAGGCAAAGATGGCGTCAGAGTCGGCGCGCGTGACTTGCGTGTACGAAGCAAACGGCATTGCTGGGTATAGCAGAGTACCGTCACGTGAGATGCCCGTGTGCATCATGCGGTAAAAGTCATCCGCATTCCATTTGCCGATGCCGGTGTCATCGTCAGGCGTAATGTTTGGTACATACAAGTTACCAAATGGTGTGGCCATCGCCCGTCCGCCTGCGAAAACTGGGCCATTTGGGACGGTATGGCATGCAATGCAGTCCCCCGCTCGAGCGAGGTATTCACCTCGACTGATGATGTCATTCGATGCCACCTGCGCCGCTGTCTTCGAGCGAGGGAGAAAGCCTGGGTGCAAAAAGTATAGACCGGCTACCGCCAGTAGACCTAGGGCGATAATTGCAAGAGCGATTCGGGCACTTGTACGCATAACGGTTATCGTTGGCTGCCGCATGCAAGAGGCATTCGGACTACATTCGAGGGTTCAGGCGAAGCATTGGCTGGAGGGGTCTGTTGAGCCAGCCAGTTAGCGACCGAAGTGATATCCGAGTCTGATAGGCGTGAAGCGATTCGCTTCATGCAGTCAGGCTCAGCGGCGCGTCGCTCACCAACCCTCCACCGTGTGAGCTGCCCAACCACATATGCTGGGCGCAGGCCTGCCAATCCTGGGATTCCAGGCTGCATTCCAGTCAGGTTCTTGCCATGACATGCGATACAGGCAGGTACACCTTTCGATGCGTCGCCGGCAGTAGCTAGAACCCGACCGCGCTCAGCTAGGGAAGGGTCTGTGGCTGTAGGGGGCTGCGGATTGAAGGCGGGGCGCTGTTCAGAGAAGTGGACAGCAATCTCCTTCAGGTAAGCGTCGGGAAGATACGCAACCAGATAATTCATGGGCGGGTAGCTTCGCGTGCCGTCTCGAAAGGCAACAAGCTGATTGTAGAGATAACCAGCAGGCTTACCCGCTATCCGCGGAAAGTAACCGTCTCCAGTCCCTTGGCCCTGCTGACCATGGCAGGTAACGCAGCCTTGCACTCGCGCTTCAATGGAGTAGAGTTTTTTGAATGCCGGAATGGCATCGGCACGTCCTTGCGTGGACTGAGCGGAAGCCGCAGCGCCATGTAAGCACAGCACAAGGCACGCTAGCGCAGTCCCAAACCGCCTCAGCAATGAAACAGACTCAACCGGACAAGAAGCCATGAATCGCGCCTTCCGTCATATCGCCAACAGTGGTCCAGCACACCAGAGCTGCAAGTTTCTGCTGGGGAACTATTCGTTATGTAAGTACGCCGTTTAGTGCGTTAAATATTAGCACTACGGCATCCCTAGATGTCGACAAAATTTTCGCCACGTTCAAATCCCTGTTGTCCTAACCACCCAGCCCAACTCGAGTGTCCTGACTCAACCAAGTTAGTCGCGGTGCCACCTAACCTTGCATCCAGTTGTTTTTTGTTTAATTACTGGAGGGCCTCAAGCAATGGCCACCTTCATTTCCTTCTGATTGGTACCTCCAGGCTAGCGGTCACCAGCTAACATGTTATCCCAGAGAATGTAGCGTTTGTCTGGGAATGAAAAATGAAGAACTTTAGGGTTTTACAAAAAGAGCAAAGTCACTGGGCTTACGCAACTCCTGCTATTGCAGCTATCTTTTACCCGTTTTTGTTAAAGGCCTATCACGCCGCATTGAGTTTCAGCGTGACCGTGGCAGTAACTTCGTTTCTGCTATCGCTAGTCATACCTGTCCATGGTTTCCTTGTGGCGTGGGATTTAGGTAAGAAGTCTGCGCCAACAAGTGCAGACGTGTTCTTAAAACAAATTTCTTGGCTGACGGTGGCTAGTCCAGCAATTTTCGTTGCCGATGGTGTGGTGACGTACATGCTCGGGAGCTCGCTGTCTGACACTACGTTGTGGCTGATATTCTGGATTTTAGCTGCAGCAGCCGGCTGGTTAGCCCATATGAAGTCGTCTCGCCCGGTGTTGTTGAGCCGAGTCGCAAACATGCCGACCTATTCGCCACTTCTGCGAGTCGCACACGGTATTAGCGCATTGCTCATCATCGTGTTATTCCTGGGTATGCACTTAACGAATCACCTCGCAGGGATTTTCAGCGAGCAGCAGCACCGACATCTAATGGATTTGTTTCGCGTTATTTACAGAGGCCATATCGTTGAGCCGGCGATTATCGTGCTCTTCTTATTTCAAACCGTGTCTGGCATTGCACTCGTTCAAAAGCTCAGCGCGCGACCGGCCGATTTCTTTAGAAGTCTGCAAATTGCGTCCGGCGCTTACTTAATATTTTTTGTCTTGGGTCATATGAACTCGGTGTTCATATATGCGCGTAAATTCGCGGGAATCAAAACCGACTGGGATTTCGCGACCGGCGCTCCTACTGGACTTATACACGACGCCTGGAACATTCGTTTAGTTCCACATTACTACCTTGGCGTATTTCTAGTCTTAAGCCACTTAACCCTTGCTGCTAGATTAATCGCTATTAGCCACGGCGCTCGTCCGGAGCGCGCGAATGTACTAGCTGTAATCGGTATCGTTTCTAGCGCCGTTGTGGCCCTGGTGATTATGTTAGGTATGTGCGGCGTGCACGTTTCGACTTAGTGAGCGCACTCTGAATTTGCTTCATCTGCTACTGCACGGAGCGTTGTCTTAATTTACTCTGCTATAACACTATATTGACTTATATCGTTAAGCAGCTTCTCTTGAAATGGATTTAACATGAACATCGATAAGTTTAAGCGCCAGCATGTGGCTATTTTGGATGGTATCGCGCGACTTCGTGAAACGACGCGAGATGGTATCACCGAGAACGCAGAAAAAATCGCTTCGATGATTATCAAAATTAGTAGCGTTATCAAACTCCACCTGGTGGTGGAGGACTCAGTGCTGTATCCAGAAGTAGCCAATAGTTCCGACGCAAAGTTGTCGCGTTTGGGTGAGCGCTATCAATACGAAATGAAAGGTATCTCGGAAGAATTCTTCAACTTTGCTACTCATTGGAACCTTGCCGCTAAGGTGGCCGCTGAACCTGAGCGCTTTCGCGCCGAGGCCAACCAGGTTTTGCGTGTGCTTTTTGACCGCATGCAGCGCGAGGATAGCGAGTTCTATCCTGCAATTGAGGCAAGCGCAAACGCTAAATAATCGAAGCTTTTTAGCGAGAATGTTGCGGCCGCACGCGCGTATAGGTACTAGCAACACAAATTCAGTCGAGCCCATTTATCGTTGCATGGGCGAATTATTTTGCGTTTGCTAGCCAATTAGCGCGCGTCGTGTTTTTAGGATGCGGTTACTCGTATGCTTAGTAGGAAAGTATGGAGAAGTACTTTGCAGATGAACCTCGCTGAGTCTTTCTACGAAGATGGCGGTCATAAGTTTACTTATGAACGTTATCTCACAAACGACGGTGCTCGCTGGGTGCTCCATGGCCGCTTTTATACATATCATCGGAATGGTCAGTTGGCGTCGGAAGGTAACTACGCAAATGGCCTGGAAGACGGACTCTGGCGATACTATCATGAGAGCGGAGAGCTTGCGGCAGAGGGTCGCTATAAAGATGGAATCGACACTGGCGAGTGGCTATATTGACCTGATCGGAATCTTGTAGCCAATCAGAAAGTTAGTCTTCATGTTATTTTTATACATGGAGGCTAGATGAAGAAACGTTTTACCGAAGAGCAGATCATTGGGATCCTGCGCCAGGCCGCGGCCGATGGTGTAGTCATCCGAGATCT
>NZ_JBFRFV010000015.1:0-139900 GCF_052115005.1 Massilia sp. 2TAF26 | reverse complement strand
GCGCGGCATCGTGGCAGGGCTGCGCTCCGTGGCAACGGCGGCGGGTCCGGCTGCCGGCAAGCCGCCGGCCGGGATGYCGCGCTCCAGCCCGCCCGCGCGCGGCGCGGCCCCATGTTCGCGCGCCAGCAGCCACTGCGCCTCGGGGAAGCCGCCGCGGCCGGCGTCCTCGAGCGCACGCAGGGCCTTGGCGCGCTGCCCCGGCGCCACCCGCTCGCCGCCCAGCACCAGCTGTGCATAGACGAGCCCGGCTCGCGCCAGGCCGCCGTCGTAGGCGCGCTCGTACCAGCCGGTGACGGACTCGGAACTCTGCCGGGCGAGGTCGAGGGGTATATGGTTGCCGATCAGCTGCCATGCCTCGGCGCAACCTTGCCTTGCAGCACGATCCAACCAGTGCAGGGCGGTGGGCAGACTCTTCGGCAGACCGGTGCTGCCGAACAGGTAGAGCCGGCCGAGCGCCAGCTGGGCTTCGGCCCGGCCGGCGCGCGCGCCACGGATGATTGCTAGCTCTTCACGGTTTGCCATCGCTTGTCTTACTACGTATCGGTAATGGAAACGCCGCCGCAGATGCGTACAGAAGCATGCAAATCACGGTGAATACGTGACGGATCAGTTCGCCAAGCTGTGTGATCCGGTGTGCGGTTGACGGATGGGCCAGAGTCTATAGCCGGCTCAGGGGCGATTCGTTTGCGATTCCATGTGCATTTGAGGCTGCACAAATATCACTGCTTGTGCCTGGCTGGCATGATGACGCCCGGAAACTTAAACAAGGCTTAAGATTTCCCTGCTGCACGAACCCAGGCGTTTCGAAAATACAACAGCACGATTGGATTTATTGGCTTTCGACCAAGTGGAGCCGTCATAATTGACAAATCCGACAATCTTGACGCATTGAGAAACTAAAGTTCACACATCCGAGTGTTCAGCAACAAGAATAAGTCTCAATGCTCTCTGGATTCCTGCGATTCACTTTATAAGGAAACAATTAGATGAAAAAATCACTCTTGGCAGTCGCTCTGCTGGGCGCATTCGCCGGTGTGGCGCAAGCTCAAACCGCTGTGACGATCTACGGTAACATCGACGCCGGCCTGATCAAGCGTACCGACCAGACCCTGAACATCGGCAAGCGTGCCTCGAACACCCTGGGCTTCAAAGGTACCGAAGACCTGGGCAACGGCCTGAAGGCACTGTTCCAGATCGAAATGCGTTACGAGCCGGACACCGGCACCACCGAGAACAACGGCCGTCCGCTGTTCCAGGGCCAGACCCGCGTCGGTCTGCAAGGTGATTTCGGTATGGTCCGCCTGGGCCGTGGCCTGACCCCGTTCCAGGAAGTCGTCGGTTCGTTCGAGCCGTGGCACGGCCTGCCGTCGCCGGCCGGTTTCTACACCGACATCTCGGTCGCCGGCTTCAACTCGGCTCCGCTGGACACCAACACCAGCGGCGGTTCGCCGAACAACAACCGCATCTCGAATGCGATCTTCTATAACTCGCCGGTCGCCAATGGCTTCCAGGTGAACGCTTCGTGGGCAACCAAGGAATCGACCGGCGGCTCGCTGACCGGTATCGGCGCCGGCGCTGCTTCGTACGGCGTCAATGCCGAAGGCACCGTGAACCCGTTCTCGGTCGCTGCGACCTACAACAACGGTCCGGCAGCCGCGATGGTGGCTTACGAGCGTAACGCCGTCGAAAGCAAGGTGTGGTCGGTCGCCGGTTCGGTCGCCGCTACCCCGGAACTGAAGCTGATGGCTACCTACACCCACCAGGACCAGGAGCACACCAACACCCTGCGTCCGACGACCAAGGCATGGCTGGTCGGTGCGACCTACGCCGTCGGTCCGGGCAAGGTGCTGGCTGGTTACGGCCGCAAGCACATCGACAACACTGCTTCGACCAAGCAGTACTCGCTGGGCTACGAATACAACCTGTCGAAGCGTACCTACCTGTACGTGGACGCATCGCGTAAGAAAGACATCGTCAACGTCGCCACCGGCAACCTGGCTGGCACCCCGACTGTCAACCACTACGACGTGGGCGTGAACCACTCGTTCTAAGCCAAACCGGGAGCTTGCTCCCGTTTAGCTGAAGTCCGCAAGGGCGGGCCTGGGCAACCAGGTCCGCCCTTGTTGCATCCAGGCCTTGTGCGATTCGCGCAACGCTTACGCGGCTGAGCAGTATTGGCCGGCGCGAATTGATGGGCATCCGATGATGTCGATGCGGTCCGATTTGCCATGGGAGATGCGATGAAGAAGATCCTGCTGGGCGCGCTCGCCGGCGCCTGTGTTCCGACCCTCGTGCTGGCCCAGACCAGCGTTCAGTTCTACGGTATCGCCGATGCGGGCCTGATGTGGCAGCGCGGCTCCCACCCCAAGATCATCAGTGGTGGCGAAGACGGCTCGCGGCTCGGCTTCAAGGGCAGCGAAGACCTCGGCCGCGGCATGAAAGCCGTGTTCAACCTGGAGGCGCGCGTCGAACTCGACACCGGCAAGCAGCAGCCGGTCCTGATCAACGAGAACCAGGGCTATTACCTGACGCGCGGCATGGGCGCCCTGCCGCCCAACCTCCTGAGCGCCGTGCGCCGCGCGCTGCAGCCGCCCGGCGGCCCGGCCGTCAATCCGGAAAACGCCCTGTTCGACCGCACCGCCATGGTCGGCATGATCACGCCGCTGGGCGCGGTCCTGGTCGGGCGCATGTACACGCCGGGCTACGAAGTCTTCGCCGCCGCCGACACCTTCGAGGTCGGCACCGGCGGCACCTGGGGCAGCATCACCGGCGGCACCGCCGGCTTCCAGGCGCTGGGCGCCGACATCCGCTCCCAGCGTTCCCTGCAGTACCGGATCGCCCTGCCCTCCGGCATCGGCGCCTCGGTCATGATCGCGGGCCGGGGTTCCGGCTACTACGGCCTGTACAACAAGTTCTGGGGCGCGGCCATCACCTACAAGGCGAACGGCTGGGATGTCGGCATCGGCCACAACCACGGCTACGACCCGAACGGCGCGCCCAGCCTGCGCAGTTCGACGATCGGCGGCTCGTACGCCTGGAACGACTGGAAATTCTTCGCCGGCTGGCACGACCAGCGCAACCGTCATTCGACCCTGCTGCCCACCTATATCGCCGGCTGGGATGCTCAGATCGCGCCCCAGCTCGCGCCGCTCGGCCCGGCCACCGCCGCCGCCCTGCGCACCGTGTTCATCGACAACATCAGCTTCAACAGCCAGATCGATGCGGTGGGCTACCAGGTCGGGCTGCACTACCGCATCGGGCCGGGCCGCATCCTGGCCTCGGTCGCGCACCAGAACGACCGCACGGTGTCCGACAGCGATGCCACCCTGTTCGCTCTCGGCTACAACTACTTCCTGTCGAAGCGCACCGACATCTACGCGGTGGCCTCCTTCATCCGCAACCGGAACGAGGCCCAGTACAGTCCGGCCACGGCGGGGGCGCCGGGCGGCTTCACGCCCAAGCCGGGCGAGGACGGGCGCGCCTTCCAGCTGGGGATGCGCTACCGCTTCTGACGCCGGCGCCACGGCGGCGGGCGGAACGGCGATGTTTATCTGCTTACGGCGTTTGCAGTCAGGTAAAATGAGCGGTCCACCTTTTTCGCAAGACCGTGCAATGACCGTAACGCTGGATCCCGCTGCCATCGCCCAATACCTGGTCGACCACCCGCAGTTTTTTGAAGAATACGCCGGCCTGCTGGGCGAGGTAAAACTGTCGAGCCCACTGACCGGCCGCGCCGTCTCGCTGCAGGAACGCCAGATGGAAGTGATGCGCGACAAGTACAAGGCGCTCGAACTGCGCATGTCGCAACTGGTGCGCCATGCCGAGGAAAACGCGGCGATCGCCAACCGTTTCCACGGCTGGACCCGCCAGCTGCTGGAAGCCGGCGCTCCCGACGAAGCGCCGGCCGCGATGCCGCGCGCCGTGGTCGACGGCCTGATCAAGCATTTCGTGGTGCCGCAGGCGACCCTGCGCCTGTGGAACCTGGGTCCGGGCCATGCCGACGAGTGGTATGCAAGCGACGTGTCCGACGACGTCCGCCTGTTCGCCAACGGCCTGCGTGCGCCGTATTGCGGCCCGAACCGCGATTTCGACGCCGTGCGCTGGCTCGAGGACAGCGCCTCCGTACGCTCGACCGTGCTGGTGCCGCTGCGCGCCGGCGGCTCGGCCTTCGGCCTGCTGGTGCTCGGTTCGCCGGATGCCGAACGCTTCGGCGCCAGCATGGCGACCGACTTCCTGGTCCACATCGGCGAGACGGCCAGCGCCGCCCTCTGCCCCCTGCGCGCTGCCTGAGATGGACAGCCCGGCCGCCGACGACTGGACCGGCCGCTACCTGGACGAGCTGCGCACCCAGCGCAAGCTCTCCAGCCATACCCTCGCCGCCTATGCGCGCGACCTGGCCGAACTGTCCGCATTGGCCGGCCACAGCGACTGGACCAGGCTGAGCCATTTCGAGATCCGCCGCTTCGCCGCCAGACTGCATGCCGAGGGCCAGAGCCCGACCTCGATCGCGCGCAAGCTGTCCGGCTGGCGCGGCTTCTTCAACTGGCTGGCCCGCCACACGCTTCTTCCCGCCAACCCCGTCGAGGGCGTGCGTGCGCCGCGCCGCGCCAGGCGCCTGCCGAAAGCCCTGCCGGTCGACGACGCCGTGCGCCTGATGGAAGCGAACCGCCGCGGCCACCCCGAACCGGCCGAACTGTGCGACCGCGCGATGTTCGAGCTGCTGTACTCGAGCGGCCTGCGGGTCTCGGAACTGGTGGGACTGGACCTCGGCTTCGTCGCCGCCAGGGATGGCGCGCCGGCCTCGCTCGGCTGGCTGGAGCTGGAGGCGCGAGAAGTCGTGGTCACCGGCAAGGGCAGCAAGATGCGGCGGGTGCCGGTCGGCGGCCCGGCGCTGGAAGCAATCGCGGCCTGGCTGGCGGTGCGTCCGCCCAGCAGCGACGGCAGCCAGGCCCTGTTCCTGTCGGCGCGCGGCGCCCGCGTCACGCCGCGCGTGGTCCAGCACCGCCTGAAAGCCCATGCGCTGAAGGCCGGCCTGCCGGTCCACGTCCATCCCCACGTGCTGCGCCACTCCTTTGCCTCGCACCTGCTGCAATCCTCGGGCGACCTGCGCGCGGTCCAGGAACTGCTGGGCCACGCCAGCATCACCTCGACCCAGATCTATACCTCGCTCGATTTCCAGCACCTGGCGGCGGTCTACGACAAGGCGCATCCGCGCGCCAAAGCCAAGTAAGGACCGAAGCGGGCGCACGCACGGCCGTGCTCGGTGGTGACATTCGATAAATTCCGGCATAATCCCCCGATTCTCGGCGGCCGTCCGGCCCCACTTTGATCGGATAGCGAAATATGGAATTGATCCCCAGTACCATCCTGACCGGCTTCCTCGGCGCCGGCAAAACCACGCTGCTCAACCGCATCCTGCAGGAAAACCACGGCCTGCGGATCGCCGTAATCGAAAACGAATTCGGCCAGGAAAACATCGACAACGAAATCCTGGTGCAGGATTCGGGCGAGCAGATCGTCGAGATGAACAACGGCTGCATCTGCTGCACGGTGCGCGGGGACCTGATCGTCGCCCTCGGCAACCTGGCGCGCAAGCGCGATGCCGGCGAGCTGCAGTTTGACCGCGTGGTGATCGAGACCACCGGCCTGGCCAATCCCGGTCCGGTGGCCCAGACCTTCTTCGTCGACGAGGAAGTTGGCGCTCACTATCTGCTCGACGCCGTGGTGACCGTGGTCGACGCCCGCCACGGCATGGACCAGCTGGACCGCCACGAGGAGGCCCAGCGCCAGGTCGGCTTCGCGGACAAGATCCTGCTGTCCAAAACCGACCTGGTCGACGCCGCCGCCGTCGAGGAACTCAAGGCGCGCATCCGCCGCATCAATCCGCGTGCGCCGATCTCCACCTCCGACTTCGGCCGCGCGCCGATCCAGGAAGTGCTCGACCTGCGCGGCTTCAACCTGAACGACAAGCTGGAACTCGACCCGGCCTTCCTGACCGCCGACGAAGCCCACGATCACGGACATGAGCACGACCACGATCACGTCCACACTGAGGCCTGCGACCACAGCCACGATCACCACGACCATCACCACAGCCACCACAGCGACGACATCGCCGCCTTCGTGTTCAAGAGCGAGCGCGCCTTCGATCCGGAACGCCTCGACCAGTTCCTCGGCAGCATGGTGCAGGTGTTCGGCCCGAATATGCTGCGCTATAAAGGTGTGCTGTCGATGGCCGGCGCGGATCGCAAGGTCGTATTCCAGGGCGTGCATCAAATCATGGGCAGCGACCTGGGTGCAAAGTGGGGCGATCAGGAGCCGCGCGGGAGCAAAATGGTCTTTATTGGTAAAAATTTACCAAAAGACGTCTTTATCCGCGGATTAGAACAATGTTTGGTATAAACTACTCCGGTTCTGTATTGCGGGTCAGCCAAGCTGACTGTGCAGGCCGGTAGTCAAACGACTGAACAGTCCCGCCAGGCAGCGGGACAGGCAGGGCAGCAAGCCCTGCCGTCACGGCAGCGAATCAGCGCGCACACTGTCATAATAGTACCGCTGAGTAAGCTGATAAAATGGAAACTCTGTCGTATCAAAGGTAAGTGAAGTCATGACTAAAACAACGAAACCGAATACCGTGGCGCAGCCCGAAGACCGCCTCCTGACGGAAGAGGAAATTCGGGCCATGAGCGACGACGACTACATGAATCCGGCCCAGCTGGCGTTCTTCAAGAACCGCCTGCAGGAACTCGAGAAGGAACTGCTGAAGAACGCCGGCGAGACGACTGAGCACCTGCGTGAAACGGTGCTGGTGCCGGATCCGGCCGACCGCGCCACGATCGAGGAAGAACACGCGCTCGAACTGCGCACCCGCGACCGCGAGCGCAAGCTGCTCAAGAAAGTGCAGCAGTCGCTGGCTTCCATCGAAGCCGGCGAATACGGCTGGTGCGAGGAAACCGGCGAGCCGATCGGCATTCCGCGCCTGATCGCCCGCCCGACCGCCACGCTGTCGCTGGAAGCCCAGCAGCGCCGCGAACTGAAGCAGAAACTGTACGGTGATTGAACCGTGACGGTCTGCCCTGAAAAAAGCATGCGCCCATCGCATGCTTTTTTTATTTGGACGCCAGATAAATTTCCCATGGGATACACTAGCGTCGGCTAGCCTGTCGATTGACGCAGCTCAGGCGTGCGCGCCACGTGCCGCAGGCCGTCGTGCTACTGTCTCGACCGGTGAAAAACGGTAGACAAGGACCGACGTGGGATTCTTTTCCTTCCTCAAGAAAAAGGACGATGCGCCCGAGGCGCAGGCCGGCGCACGCCCGCGCGCCGCCATCGACAGCGCCGGTCCTGCCAGCGCCTTCGCGCCGTCCACCCGCATGCGGCTCGACACCGAAGCCGAGCGCGAGCGCCAGCGCGAGATCGCGCGCGCCACCGCCGCCAAGATCGACGAGATCGAACTCGAGATGGCTTCCGACATCTTCGACGACCGGGCCTGGGCCGGCAACCGGCGCACGCCGGCGGTCGCCGCGGGCCTGCCGAGCGCCTCCCTGCTCGAACTGAACACGGAAGGCCTGCTGGCCGAGGAAGGCACGCCGGACCCCGCCGCGGCGCCCTCCAGCGCGCCGGCCGTCGAGGAAGCGGCCATCCTGTATGCCAACGGCCAGGGCGAGGCTGCCGAAGCGGCCCTGCGCGCCTGCCTCGGCAGCCCCTGCCGCAATGAGCGCCAGCCCTGGTGGATGCTGTTCGACCTCTACCAGGTCACCGGCCGCGAGGCCGCGTTCGAGAGCATCGCGATCGACTACGCCAGCCATTTCGAGACCTCGCCGCCGGCCTGGCTGCCGCCGAACGCGCCGCCGGCGGCGCAGGCGGCCGGCCAGCCCTTCGCCGGCGTGACCCCGACCGCCACCCTGCCGGGCCGGCTCGACGCCACTGCCGGCGTCCAGCTGGCAAGGGTGCTGGCGCCCGCCGCCGGCCCGCTGGTGCGCCTGGAATTCGGCGCCGTCGCCAGCGCCACCGCGGAGGGCTGCGCGGTCCTGCTCGATGCCCTGCAGACCCTGCGCCGCAGCGGCCGCGAACTGGCCGTGGCCGGCGCCGACCACCTGATCGCCGTGCTGCGCCCGATGCTGGCGATCGGGGAGCGCGGCGCCGGCGAAGCGCCCTGGCTGCTGCTGCTCGAACTGCTGCTGCTGCTGAACCGCGAAAAGGATTTCGAAGAGACGGCCATGGATTACTGCGTCACCTTCGAGGTCTCGCCGCCCTCCTTCGAGGCGCCGGCGCGGGCCGCCGTCAGCGTCGGCGCCACCACGGACGGCAGCGCGGCCGCCGGCGACCGCTTCCTGCTGCCGGGCCTGGTCGAGGGCGACAGCGCGGCGCTGCTGGCGGCGATCGATGCCTATGCCGCCCAGCATCCCTCCCTCGTGCTGGACTGCTCGCGCCTGGCGCGCATGGACTACGTGGCGGCCACCGTGTTCGGCGCCCGCCTGCGCCAGCTGGCCGCGCATGACAAGGGCAGCGGCAACGCCGATGCGCCGCGCAGCATCGAGCTGCGCGACCTGAACCACCTCGTGGCCGCCCTGCTGCGCCTGCTCGGCGTGGGAGAAGTCGCGCGCCTGTACGCACACAAATACTGAACAATATCGAACCGTAAGCCGGCTGCCGGACCCGACAGTTTCACCTTGTAATTGTATGGAGTAGCCCCACCTGCGGTTGGCAATCAACCACGAGGCAACTATGGAACAATTTCACGGCACGACCATTCTGAGCGTGCGGCGCGGCGAACAAGTCGCGCTCGGCGGCGACGGCCAGGTCACCCTGGGCAATGTCGTCATGAAGGGCTCTGCGCGCAAGGTGCGCAAGCTGTACCAGGGCAAGGTATTGTGCGGCTTCGCGGGCGGTACCGCGGACGCTTTCACCCTGCTCGACCGCTTCGAGGCCAAACTGGAAAAACACCAGGGCAACCTGCTGCGCGCCTCGGTCGAACTGGCCAAGGACTGGCGCACCGACCGCATCCTGCGCCGCCTGGAGGCGATGCTGCTGGTCGCCGACCGCGAGAAGACCCTGATCATCACCGGCAACGGCGACGTGCTCGAGCCCGAGGACGGCATCGGCGCGATCGGCTCGGGCGGCGTGTACGCCCAGTCGGCCGCCAAGGCCCTGCAGGAAAACACCGACCTGTCCCCGGCGGACGTCGTCAAGAAGGCGCTCACCATCGCCGGCGAGCTGTGCATTTATACGAACCTGTCCCACATCGTCGAGACGCTGGACTGAGCTGATCAATGAACAACCATCACATGAACATGACCCCCGCCGAAATCGTTTCGGAACTCGACAAGCACGTGGTAGGCCAGGGCAAGGCCAAGCGCGCGGTGGCGATCGCCCTGCGTAACCGCTGGCGCCGCCAGCAGGTGATTGAACCCCTGCGCCACGAGATCACGCCGAAGAACATCCTCATGATCGGCCCGACCGGCGTCGGCAAGACCGAGATCGCACGCCGCCTGGCCAAGCTGGCCGATGCGCCCTTCATCAAGGTCGAGGCGACCAAGTTCACCGAGGTCGGCTATGTCGGCCGCGACGTCGACACCATCATCCGTGACCTGATCGACATCGGCGTCAAACAGACCCGCGCCAGCGAAATGAAGAAGAACCGCCAGCGCGCCGAAGACGCCGCCGAGGACCGCGTGATCGACATCCTGGTGCCGCCGGCGCGCGACTTCGGCTTCAACGTCGCCAGCACCGAATCGAAGGATGGTGACACCACCCGCCAGACCTTCCGCAAGCGCCTGCGCGAAGGCGCCCTCGACGACAAGGAAATCGAGATCGAAGTGCTTGACGCCGCACCCCAGGTCGACATCATGGCGCCGCCGGGCATGGAAGAGATGACCGAGCAGATCAAGTCGATGTTCGCCGGCGTCGGAGCAAGCCGCAAGAAGCCGCGCAAGATGAAGGTCAAGGACGCGATGAAGATCCTGATCGACGAGGAAGCCGCCAAGCTCGTCAACGAAGACGAGATGAAGCAGAAGGCGATCCAGACCGTCGAGCAGAACGGCATCGTGTTCCTGGACGAGGTCGACAAGATCGCCTCGCGCTCCGAGCAGGGCGGGGCCGACGTCTCGCGCGCCGGCGTGCAGCGCGACCTGCTGCCGCTGGTCGAGGGCACGACGGTGAACACGAAATATGGCATGATCAAGACCGACCACATCCTGTTCATCGCCTCGGGCGCGTTCCACCTGTCCAAGCCTTCCGACCTGATCCCGGAACTGCAGGGCCGCTTCCCGATCCGCGTCGAACTGGAAGCGCTGTCGGTCGAAGATTTCAAGAGCATCCTGACCTCCACCGACGCCAGCCTGACCAAGCAGTACGAGGCCCTGCTGGCGACCGAGGGCGTGAGCCTGGAATTCGCAGCGGAAGGCATCYACCGCCTGGCCGAGATCGCGTATTCTGTCAACGAGCGCACCGAGAACATCGGCGCCCGCCGCCTGTACACGGTGATGGAAAAGCTGCTCGAGGAGATCTCGTACTCGGCCAGCGACAAGTCGGGCCAGACCCTGGTCATCGACGCCGCCTACGTGAACGAGCGGCTCGACAAGCTGGCGGTCAACGAAGACCTGTCGCGTTACGTGTTGTAATCAAAGGAGCGAAGATGGCGAACAAGGCGCTTGCAACCCGGCAGAGAATGATGCTGCGTGTCCAACCGGCACCACCGCTCAAGCCGCGCAACCCCTTCGCCGGCTTCGCCAAGCAGCGCTCGGCCGGCTCCCACGAGAAGCCGGTCGCCAGCGAAAGGCTGGCCGCCAAGCGCGCGCTGAAGAAGGTCAAGCTGGAAGCCGACGACGAGTAAGCACAAACGACAAAGCCCATGAGCTCACCCGACATGCTGCTGGACGTCCTGCGCGCCGAGCTGCGCGCCGCGGGCATCACCTACAAGATGCTGGCCGACCGCATCGCGATGAGCGAATCGAGCATCAAGCGCATGTTCGGCCAGAAGGACATGACGCTATCCCGCCTGGCCCAGATCTGCCAGGCCGCCGGCATCGCCCTCGAAGACGTGCTGCGCCGCGCGGCCGACGCCCGGCCCCAGGCCGACACCCTCACCCTCAATCAGGAAACCTCGCTGGTCGCCAATCCGCGCCTGCTGCTGATGGCGATCTGCTGCCTCGGGCACTGGAGCCTGGAGCAGATCGTCGAGACCTACCGCCTGACCGAGCCCGAATGCATCGGCCTGCTGGCCGAGCTGGACCGGCTGGGACTGATCGAACTGAAACCCCTGAACCGCTACAGCCTGCGCGTCTCGAACGCCTTCCGCTGGCTGCCGGACGGCCCGGTGCAGCGCTATTTCCGCGAGCATGTGGTGGGGGATTATTTCGACGGCCGCTTCGACGGCCCGGGAGAAGCGCTGATGTGCCTGCCGGCGCGGCTGTCGCTGGCCAGCGCCGGCGAACTGGTGGAAAAAATCCACCAACTGGCCGGCGAACTGGCGCGCCTGCACCGCAACGACCGCCGCCTGCCGCCGCGCGAACGCGACGGTTTTACCTTGCTGGTGGGGTTCCGCTCCTGGGAATTCTCCGCCTTTACGGCACTCCGCCGTTAAGGTTTATTGCGTGGTCGGCACCGCGCCACCGGCCGGGCTGCCGGTCGAGCGGGTCGGCGGCGGCATCTGTACCGGCGCCGGGGGCGGGGGCGGGTTGTTCACGTTCGGATTGTTTTGATTGTTCTGGTTGGCGGGCGCGGCGTTCGGGTTGGCCGGCGGCGGCGCCTCATGCTGCTGGGTGGGCTCGGCCTGGTTGCCGAACTCCTGGCTCTGGGTCGACTGCTGGATTGCACCCGGCGCCATTGGCGGCTCCGGCGTGGCGCCGACCGGTAGCGGCGGTGGCGCATTGGGTGTTGCCGCCGGCGCTCCCGGAGGAACCGCGGCGCCGTCCATGGACGCCGCCGGCTTGGTGTCGGCCGCCAAGTCGAGCCGCTTCATGACGCCGCCATCGGACAGCATCACATAGCGCGGATGCACCTCGGCCAGGGTAATGCCCGGCGCCACTTCCTTGCCCACCTTCAGCGCCTTCGGCGGCGAGCCCTCGGCCACGATGATGGCCACGCTGTCGCGCCCGGCGGCAACGATGCCGGTCAGCTGGTAATTGCTTGCGCTGGCGGTGGCGGCCTGTCCACCGAACAAGGTTGCGGCAGCATCGATCGACGGCTCCGGCATGCTCGTGCGCGGCACCGCGGCGATCGGGCGCTGCACTGGCTTGTACAGCTGCATGATCCAGTAGGCGAGCGAGGCCGCCAGCAGGATCACGCCGAGCAGGCTCAAAACGAGGGGCAAACGCTTGTTCATCAATTTCCTTATCAGCGCACCAACTGGTTGATTTCAATGATCGGCATCAGCACCGCCAGCACGATCAGCAGCACGACCAGGCCCATGGCCAGGATCAGCACCGGCTCGAGCAGGCCGGCGATGGTCAGTGCACGGCGCTCCAGGTCGGCCTGCTGGGAATCGGCGGCGCGCTCCAGCATGGCCGGCAATTCGCCGGTGATCTCGCCGGCGCGGATCATGTGCACCAGCATCGGCGGGAAATACTTCTGGACCGACAAGGCCCGCGCCAGGCTCACGCCCTCGCGCACGCTGGCGGTCGCGTCCTCCACCAGCCCTTTCATGGCCACGTTCGACAGCGTGTCGCGGCTGGTTTCCAGCGCGCGCAGGATCGGCACCCCGGAACCGGTGGTGATCGCCAGGGTGCTGGCGAAACGCGCCGTGTTCAGGCTGCGCTCGAAGCGGCCGTAGACCGGGGCATCCAGCAGCCAGGCATGCCAGCGCAGCTTGAGCGCGGGATTGCGCAGCGCCCGGCGCCACATGATCCAGGCCCCGACGATGGCCAATCCCACATAGATGCCGTAAGCGCGCGTAAAGTTCGACACGCCCAGCATCATGATGGTCAGGAAAGGCAGCTTCTGCTTGGTGTTGGCGAACACCGAGACGATCTGCGGCACCACGTAGGTGAGCAGGAAGATCACGATCGCGAACGCGACCACGGTAACGATGGCCGGATAGGTGAACGCCAGCCGCACCCGCTGCACCAGCGCGTTGCGGCGCTCGATATAGTCGGCCAGGCGCGCCAGCACGCGCGCCAGCTGGCCGATCTGCTCGCCGGACGAGACCAGCGCGCGGTAGATCTCGGCGAAGTCGCGCGGGTGGCGCGACAGCGCGCTGGAGAAGGAGGCGCCACCCATCACCTCGGAACGGATCGAGGCGATCAGGTCGCGCATGTAGGGGCGCTCGGCCTGTTCCAGCAGGGCCGTGAATGCCTGTTCGAGCGGCAGGCCCGCTTCCAGCAAGCTGGCCAGCTGGCGCGTAAACAGGGCCAGCTCGACCTGGGACAGGCGTTCGCCGAAGCCGCGCGAACGGGTCGCCCCGCTCTCGTCGACCTGGGCCGCGATGGCCTCGACGCTCAGCGGCGTCAGGCCCTGCAGGCGCAGGTCGGCGCGTGCGGCGCGCGGGCTGTCGGCGTTCAGCACGCCCTTGCGGGTGACGCCACCGGTATCGACGGCTTCATAGCGGAATGCCGGCATCAGTCAGCCTTCGTCACGCGGACCAGCTCGGCTTCCGTGGTCACGCCGTCGCGGACCCAGCGTTCGCCGTCCTCGCGCATGGTCTTCATGCCGGATTTCAGCGCGGTGTCGCGGATCTCGGCTTCCGACACCTGGTTGTGGATCTGCGCGCGGATCTGCTCGTTCGTTTCCAGCAGTTCGTAGACGCCGACCCGGCCGTGGTAGCCGGTATGGCCGCAGCGCTCGCAGCCGACCGCCTGCCACTGGCCGTTGCCATCCTGCTTCTTGCAGTAGGGACAGAGCTTGCGCACGAGGCGCTGCGCCATCACGCCCAGCAGAGATGACGACAACAGGAAGGGCTCGATGCCCATGTCCAGCAGACGGGTGACGGCCGAGGCGGCATCGTTGGTGTGCAGGGTCGCCAGCACCAGGTGGCCGGTGAGCGAAGCCTGGACCGCGATCTGCGCGGTTTCGAGGTCGCGGATCTCGCCGATCATGATCACGTCCGGGTCCTGGCGCAGGATGGCGCGCAGGGCTTTGCCGAAGGTCATGTCGATGCGGGCGTTGACCTGGGTCTGGCCGATGCCCGGCAGGTCGTATTCGATCGGATCCTCCACCGTCATGATGTTGGTGGTGGTCGCGTTCAGGCGCGACAGCGAGGCGTACAGCGTGGTGGTCTTGCCGGAACCGGTCGGGCCCGTCACCAGCACGATGCCGTGCGGCTGGTTGATCATCCTGTCGAACTGCGGCAGCAGGCTCTCGCTCATGCCGAGGTGGCCGAGGTCGAGGCGGCCCGCTTCCTTGTCGAGCAGACGCAGCACGGCGCGCTCGCCGTGGCCGGTCGGCAGGGTCGAGACGCGCACGTCGACCGGCTTGCCGCCCACCCGCAAGGTGATGCGGCCGTCCTGCGGCAGGCGTTTCTCGGCGATGTCCAGCTGGCTCATGATCTTGATACGCGAAATGAGCGAGGCGTGGATCGCCTTGCGCGGCCGCACGATATCGCGCAGCGCGCCGTCGATGCGGAAGCGCACCACGGAAGTCTGCTCGAAGGGCTCGATATGGATATCGGAGGCGCCTTCGCGCAGCGACTGGGTCAGCAGCGCATTGATCATGCGGATCACCGGGGCGTCGTCGGACGATTCCAGCAGGTCTTCGATGGCCGGCACGTCCTGCAGCAGCTTGGTGAGGTCCAGGTCGGCATCGAATTCGTCGGCCACCTGGGACGCGTCGCCGCCGGCATTGGCGTAGGCGGCGGCGATCGCCGCTTCCAGTTCGGCGCGGTCCATGCGGTGCAGGGCGATGCGGCCGAAACGGCGCGAGACTTCCGCGATCGCGGCCGGCTTGGTCGCGTTCGAGACCAGCACTTCGACGGCCTGCGAAGGGTCGCCGTTGGAACGCGCCAGCACGCCGTAGTCACGTGCGAATGCGTAGGGCAACAGGTTAGTCATGGTTCATCAATTCTGGGTCGGCGATGCCGGCCGGTATTCGGGCTGCTGGACGGGCTGCTGGGCCGGAGACTGGGCCGGCTGCACCGGGCGGTACTGCGGCTGCTGGGACTGCCCAGGCCGGACCGGCTGGTTGGTGCCCGGACCGGTGGCGGCGCCCGGCCGCGGCGCAACCGGCGCCGGCGGCGGCATCGTGGCCATCGCACCGCCCGCGGGCGGCTGGCCATTGGTTAATGGAGGCAGCATCGGCGCACCGAGGTTGCGCAGCAGGACCGAATCGTCGACCGGCTGGCTGGCCTCGCCGGTGGCACGCATCAGCTCATAACGGTCCATCGAGACGCTGGTGTTCTGTTCCTTGCTGCGCACCACCACGGGACGCAGGAAAACCATCAGGTTGCGTTTGACGCGGCTGCGCGTCTGGTACTTGAACAGGTTGCCGATGATCGGCAGGTCGCCCAGGCCACGCACCTTTTCGACGTTGTGGCCTTCGTCATCCGAGATCAGGCCACCGAGTACGATGATCTGGCCATCGTCGGCCAGCACGTTGCTTTCGATCGCGCGGACGGTGGTGATGATGCCGCCCGAGTTGGTCGGAACCGAATTGTCGATCCCCGAATTCTCGTGGTAGATCGAGAGCTTGATCGTACCGCCTTCGGAAATCTGCGGGCGCACCTTCAGCAGCAGGCCCACGTCCTTGCGGTCGACCGTCTGGAACGGATTGCTGGCCCCGCTCGCACCGGTCGTGAACGAACCGGTGATGATCGGAATGTTCTGGCCGACCTTGATCGTTGCCAGCTCGTTATCCAGCGTGATCATGTTCGGCGTGGACAAGATATTGGCGTTGCCGTCGCTTTCAAGGGCGCTGGCGATCGCGCCCAGGCCCAGCTTGCCGTTGATCTGGCGGAAGATACCGACCGACAGGCCGCTCAGCGACGGCAGGCTGCTGCTGGTGCCGCCGGTGGTGCCGGTGCCGCCCAGGCCGCCGGCCGCGGCCGCCGCCAGGTTGATGATGTTGTTGGACTGGCCGCTGTTGAAGGACTGCAGGCCACCCACGCGGTACCTGCTGGTGTTGTCGCCGGACAGGCCGACCCACTGCACGCCGAACTCGGACGCCTTGTTCGAGGTGATCTCGACCACCAGCGCCTCGATGTAGACCTGGGCGCGGCGCACGTCGAGCTGGTCGATGACGGCGCGCAGGTTGCGGTAGACCGCGTCAGGCGCGGTGATGATCAGGCTGTTGGTCGAGGCGTCGGCCTGGATGAAGCCGGAGCCCTGGCCGCCGCCGCCGCCGGCCGCCGTGGCCTGGCCCTGCTGGGCGAAGGTATTGCCGGTGCCGCCCATGCCGACGCTGCTCTGCTGGCCCTGCTGGCCGCCGAGCCCGCCGGCGCCACCGGTGCCGCCGGCGCCGGCGGACTGGATCGAACCGCCCGAGGTGCCCTGCTGCTGCACCGGCACCGCCGAGGCATCCTGCGACACCACCGCGCGCAGGGTCTGCGCGACCTTGCTGGCGTCGGCGTTCTTCAGGTAGACGACGTGGATGTTGCCGAGTTCGGCAGTCGGCTGGTCGAGCTTGGCGATCAGGCTTTTCGCCATGTTCGCGCGCGCCGCCGAGGGCGCACGGACGATCACCGCGTTGGTGCGCGGATCGGCCAGCACGGTGACGCGGCCGGCGTCGCCGCCCGGACTCGGCTCCATCAGGCGCGTGACCAGGGTCGCGACGTCGCTGGCGATGCCGTTGCGGATCGGCACCACGTCGAGGTCGCCGGTGGACGGCGCGTCGAGCGCGGCGATGATCTTCGACAGGCGGCGCAGGTTGTCGGCGTAGTCGGTAATGACCAGGCTGTTGTTGCCCGGATCGGCCATGATCGAGTTGTTCGGCGAGATCAGCGGGCGCAGCACGGCCGTCAGGTTGGCCGCCGATTCGTGCTGCAGGCGGTAGACCTGGGTCGCGATCTGGTCGCCGCGCGCCTTCGAGCCGCCGACCCCGACCTGGGTCGGCGAGGACTGCAGCTTGGCTTCGGCTTCCGGCACCACCTTCGCGTAGCCGTCGCCTGTGACCACCGCATAGCCCTGCAGGCGCAGCGCCGAGGTCAGCAGGGCGAAGGCCTGGGCCTTGCTCAGGGTGCGCTCCGACACCAGGGTCAGCGTACCCTTGACGCGCGGGTCGATGATGAAGGTCATGCCGGTGTAGTGCCCGACCGCCTTGATCACCGACTCCATGTCGGCGTTGACGAAGTTGAGCGCGGCGCCGCCGCCTTCCTGGGCAAAGGCGGGCGCGGGCGCAACGGCCGTCACGACGGCGCAGCACAGCATGGCGCCGGCGACGATGCGGCGCAGGGCCGGAAGTTGCAGGGTGCTACGGTGGGTGTTTTTCATTATCTGAACTCTAATGCGATTATGTTCTTGCCGTTCACCATTCGGCGCTGGCCCAGCAGGTTGAGCAGGTTGCCCAGCGAGTCTTCGTATCCTTCGGCCGCTTGCGCCTGGCCCGAGAATCGCAGCCGGCCGTTTTCCAGCGTACCACTACCAGAGAGCAAAAGCGCGCCGCGCACGGTACGCAGGGACAAGTCCGCCCGCTGTCCGCGCCAGTCCATCGCCAGCTCGTAGCTGCCGAGCGGCTTTACCGGACTCATGCGCGACCCCATATCGGTCAGCGACAGCACGGTCCGTCCCTGCACGGCCACCGCCTGGCCCTGGCGTGCGATGTCCAGCAGATTCCACGACAGCCTGATCACGCCCGACGGCGCCAGCGTGTTCAGCGGCGCGCCCAGCCCGGCCAGGCCCTCGGCCGGCAGCAGCAGTTCGCCGGCGCTGACCTGCCATTGCGACCAGCTGCCGCTGATCCTGACCGGCTGCGCCAGCGCCTTGTCGTTTGCCAGTTCCATGCTGACCTGGCCGAACAGCACCAGCGGCGACAGCCGCCAGCTGAACCGGCCCGGCAGCAGCGGCGTCACCGCCCCGCCCTCGCCCGGGGCGCCGCCCACGAAGGCCGAGCCGCGCCACAGCGTACCCTGCGCATCCCCCAGAGTCAAACGTCCGCCCGTCTGGCGCTCGACCATCGGTCCCAGCCACGCCGCCGGCAGGAACACGAGGATCGTGACGGCGACCGCGAGCACGCTCAGCCCGATCCACAGCAGCGCCTGCCTCATTGAGCGTTGCCGGTGTTCTGGCGCAGCGTCAGGCTGGCATCGACCTGGCCGGCCGCCGGCAAGGCGGTCACGACGGCGTCCTGCACCAGCACGCGGTTGCTGCGGCGCTGTTCGTCGAGCCAGCTTGCCAGGTTGGCGAACGACACGTTATTCAGTTGCAGCTTGATGTACTCGCCCGTCATCGACAGCGATTGCGGCGTCAGGCTGCGTCCGCTGAGGCTGGTGCTGACGGTCTCGCGGGTGAGCGGCGCCACCTGGATCGCCGGCGCCTGCGCCAGCTTGGTCGCTTCCTGGGCCATGACCTGCAGTTCGGCGGCCTGCTGGCGCAGTTGCGGCAGGCTGCGGTTCAGCAGGGCGCGGCCCTCGACGGCCGGGTCGACCAGGATCAGGTAGAGCAGCGCCAGCAGCACGACGGCGCCGCCGACGCCCAGGAAGCGCCGTTCCTGTTCGGTGCGCGAAAGCCAGAGCGCGGTGGCGCGCTCGCGGTATTGGGCGATGGTGGTGGCGAAACTCATTGCTTGACTCCTGTGCTGCGGATCACCCAGCTGCCCGGTGCGGTCTCGTCGAGACTCATGTTGCGGGCGGCCAGGGCGCTGCGCAACTGGCCCGTCAAACCGGGGTCGACGGTTTCGGGTTTGACTTTCACCGACAGCGCGCGTTCGCGGTATTCGATTGACGCAATGCCGGGCTGACGCGCGAGAGACCGCGTCGCTTCGCCGAGGGCCGATGCCATCCAGGTGAATTCGTCGGGCGCGACGTCGCCGGTGCTGGCGCGGGCGCGCGCGATGTTCTGGCGCATCTGGGCCACCGGATCGAGGATCGTGGTCTGGTTCGGATACACCGAGCGGAAAGTCTGGGTCATCGACTGGCGTACGGTCTCGGCTTCGCGCTTCAGGCGCAGCCATTCGATATTCAGGCCGATCAGGTTGACCGCCAGCGCCAGCAAGGCCAGGCGGATCGGCCAGCGCCAGCGGCGCCAGTCGCGCGGCTGGCTGCCGGCGGCGCCGAGGCCGCTCACCAGGTCGAGCGCGGTGCTCTTCGAGCCGGCGATCCAGTGCGCCCAGTCGTCGGTTTCGAGGGCGATGCCGGGACCGGCTTCCGAAGCAAGGGCCTGGTATTCGCCCAGCTGGCCGGCCGGCACGTAGAGCACCAGCGGGGCGTCGCCGCTGAAGGCGCGCGCGGTCTGCAGCACCACTGCCGGGACGGCGTCGAGCGCCAGGCCGAAGCCCTGGAACAGGCCCTGGCGCAGGGTCAGTTCGGCGCCCTGGATGGCAGCCGAGACGCTGCCCGGCTGCAGCGGCAGGCAGAGCTGGGCCGGCACGGCGGCGACCGAGCGCGCGCCCTGGGCCAGCAGGCTGCGCACGATGGCTTCCAGCCAGTCGCGGTCGACCACGGCGATCGGACGGGTCTCGTCCGGCTGCTGGGGCGCGGCCACCAGCACGTGGTCGGCCGGATCGCCCAGGATGTGTTCTTCGACCAGGCCGGGCAGCGCCGCCTTCAGGCGCGCGCCGGTCAGCGGCGGAGCCTGGACCGACAGCAGGCTGACATCGGTGCCGGCCAGCAGCAGCACGACCCGGTTACCACCGACCAGGTCGCCGAGGTTGCGCAGCGGGCCTTCGCCCTGCTGCTCGATGACGCCGCCGTCGTTCACGAGGGCGAAGCGGCTCAGCGCATGTTCGCCTTCCGCGCGGGCGGGATGCCGGATATACAGTGTAGTCAATCTGTCTCTCTTTCTTTCAGAGCGCCGCTCTTGTCTTAGTATTGGCGGATCCACACCACTTGCGCGCCGCCACCGGCAATCAGGGTCGGAAAGCGATGGATCAGCGCCTCGGCGTCCAGGGCAGCACGGTCGAGGCGGATGCGGCTGTCTACCAGGAACCAGTCGCTCTTGACGCTCGCAGCACCCGGCGTGATCGGCCTGCTCTCTCCAATTTCTGACGAAAAATAATTAATGTCTCGCCAGGCTGCGCGCTGCCGCCGTACGACCAGCGAATTCGCTTCCGACACCGACATGTTCGGCACCAGGGATGCCAGCACTTCCGCCGGCGCCGTGTTGACGTTCACCGGCGTCACGTCCGGCAGCACGATCACGAAGGGCCGCAGGCGCTCGACCATGGCCGGCGTGAAGCCCGGCACCGTCAGCAAATCATCTACCGCCAGGAACTTCATCGGCGAGCCGGCCACGCTGCTGCGCGACGCGCGCGCCAGGTTGCCGGTCGGCGGATTGGCGGTGCCGCCCGTACCTCCCGCCGCGCCGCCGGCCGCGCCGCTTGCCACGCCCTGTCCGATGTTCCCGCCCTCGCCGCTGGTCCCGCCCGTCGGTGTGCCGCCGGCCGGTGTCCCGCCCTCTGGCGTGGCCGCCTCCAGCGGCTGGCCGGCGGCGACGAAGGCGGCGACCCGCGCCGCCAGCTGCTGGTCCATCTGCAGGTTGCGCAGCAGGCGGCCGAAGATCTCCATCTGGCCGGCGTCCACCTGGCCCTTGTCGGCAAGGTTGCGCAGATTGTAACGCGAGCATGCGTCGATAATGTTGCCCGACAGCGTAGCATCGAAATTTTCGCCTTGGACCCGCTCGCGTTCGATGTACTGGTCGAGCCGGGTTTCGGCCAGCGGCGTGGCCCAGACGTGGTCGAGCGCGGTGTAGTCACGGTGGTCGAGGCCGTCCTGGAACAGCACCAGGCTGGCCCAGTCGAGGGCGCCGCGCAGGATCCACTTGGTCTGCAGGGTCAGGCGCTGGTTCTCCATCGAGCGTACCTGCACCTGCTGCTGCCAGAACAAGCTGGCGACGATCGAGATCGCCAGCGTGGTCAGCAGCAGCGCGGTGATCACGGCGACGCCGCGTTCACGCATGCCCCCGATTCGTGGCCGTCTCATGGTTCCCCCAGCAGGAAAGACTTGGTCATCGGTACATCCTGGCCCTGCACCTGCAGCGCCACCTGCAGCCCGGTCGGCGGCAGCGGCACGGTATTCGGGTCCTGCTGTGCCGGCGGCGTACCGTTGGCGGCGGCGGCGGCGGCCGCGCCGCCGGTGGTGGCCGCGCTGGTCGACTGGCGCCAGGCGCGGTTCTCCCAGGTCAGCACCTGCATCCCGGTGACGCCGGCCTGCAGCGCGACGGCGCCGCTGGTGTCGGTGTCGCTGATCGCGGCCTGCCACATGCCGTCGAGCTGGGCCAGGTCGCGCACGGCGGCGGTCTCGCGCCGTATCAGGCTGCCGTTGATGACGCGGTAGGCCACCACCTGCAGGCGCGAGGGCTGGTTCTCGGTGAACACCTCGCGCACCATCGTGAAACGGTCGGTCCCGGTCAGCAGGTAGGGACGGCGGTCGAGCACGTCGCGTCCGGCGATGTGCTCGCAGTCGCTCTGCATCTGGGCGAAGGCCAGCTGCATGCCGCGCGTGGACTCCATCTGGTTGGTCAGCGCCACGCGCGCGCGGATGATGCCGTCCAGCCCGCGCCAGCCGAGCACCGCGACGATGGCGAGGATGCTGATCGCCACCAGCAGTTCGACCAGGGTGAAGCCGCGTCGGCGCATGAATTTCACGGACCCGGGTTTCATAGTAGACGCGGCCTTAGGACAAGTTGGACCAGCTTGACGATGCGCCGGTTCGGATTGTCGATGTCGAATACCGAGACTTCGACGCGGCGCAAACGCGGGTTCGGGCTGGCGAACACTTCTTCCTGGCAGACCAGGTGCAAATCGCCCTGCGGGCAGTCGAAACCGCGCTTGCCGATTTCCGGGAATTCCTTGCCCAGGCGGATCTGCACGAGGCGGTTCTCGGCCGACCAGGTCGCCATCAGCGAGGAGCGCAGGCCGCTGCTGTTGGCGGTCAGGCTGCCCACCGCGCGCAGGCCGGCGCCGAGCGCAGTACCGACGATGACCAGCGCCACCAGCACTTCGAGCAGGGTGAAACCGTGGGAGCGGGACGTTTTCATGCTTCTCATTCGACCGTGAAGTGGCCGACGCCGTCGGCGCGGATCGCGACCCGGTTGCCGCCGCTGGCCAGTACCAGCACGAAGGGCTTGTCGACCGGCTCGCGGCCGAAGGTGATGCGCAGCGGATTGACGGTGCCGGCGCTGGCCGGATCGAGCAGCAGGGTGATCGGGGCGTTCTTGAAATCGCGCTCGCGCAGCAGGTCGTCGCCGCCGCCGATCGGTTCCCAGCGCGTCTCGTTGCGGACCAGGAAGTGGTAGCGCTCGGGCGTGGCTTCGAAGGTGACCGGGCGGTTGCGCACGATCGCCTCGTCGCGCGCCAGCTGCAGCAGCAGGGTCAGGCGCTGGGCCTCGGCCTGCAGGTCCTGGCGCGGGCTGGGGATCGCGTTGAGCGAGGCCAGTCCCAGCGTGATGCCGATGATGACCATCACGACCATGATCTCCACGAGCGTGAAGCCACGGACCGCCATCCCGGCGCGTCCGCGCGCGTGCTTAGGCATCGGGCTTGATCTCCTCAGGCTGCTGGCCCGGCGATTTATCGGATGAGCTTATAGACCGGGCCCGTTTATCAGCTTGACTTATTTGTCCCAGGAGCCGACGTCGGCATCCTCGCCGGTGCCGCCCGGCTGGCCGTCGGCGCCCAGCGAGAACACGTCGACTTCCCCATGCAGGCCCGGCGACAGGTACTGGTAGTTATTGCCCCACGGGTCTTTCGGCAGCTTCTCGACATAGCCGCCCTCTTTCCAGCCGTTCGCGGCCGGGCCGGTGGTGGGCTTCTGGACCAGGGCCTGCAGGCCCTGCTCGGTGGTCGGATAGCGCTGGTTGTCCAGCTTGTACAGCTTGAGCGCCTGCATGATGGTAGCGATGTCGGTCTTGGCGGCGGTCACGCGCGCCTCGCCGGTACGGCCCAGCAGCTTGGGCACGACCAGCATGCCGAGGATGCCGATGATGACCACGACGACCATGATCTCGACGAGGGTGAAGCCGCCCTGGCGGCGCCGCTGCGACATGCGATGCGTAATGTTCTGCATAGAATATTGTTGGATGGTAGTCGGAAGAACCGATCTAGTATAAGGCCGAATGCGCATAGCTCCGCATTCGGAAGACTTTCCAATTGTAAGCCAGGAGCAAGGGCACTGCACTGCTTGTCAGTGTGCCCATCCTCTCTATTATTGGAACGATCAGGCGCGTCCGCCGCACACCGGACAGCCGGGATTGCGCCCCACCTGCACCTCGGTCCACTCCATGCCGCGGCCGTCCAGCATCAGCAGGCGCCCGGTCAGCGGCCGCCCGCAGCCGGCCAGCAGCTTGAGGGCCTCGGCCGCCTGCACCGCGCCGATCACGCCGACCAGCGGCGCGAACACGCCCATGGTGCTGCAGGCCACGTCTTCGAAGCGGCTGTCCTCGGGGAACAGGCAGGCATAGCAGGGAGACGCCGGGTCGCGCACGTCGAATACCGAGACCTGGCCGTCGAAGCGGATCACGGCGCCGGCCACCAGCGGCACGCCGGCCTGCACGCAGGCGCGGTTGACGGCCTGGCGGGTGGCGAAGTTGTCGCTGCAGTCGAGCACGAGGTCGCTGGCGGCCACCAGTTCGCGCAGGCGCTCGCCTTGCACGCGCTCGCGCAGGGCCGTTACTTCGATCTCGGGATTGATCTGCATCAATGCTTCGCGACCGGACTCGACCTTGGGCCGGCCGATCCGCGCCGTCGTGTGCATGATCTGGCGCTGCAGGTTGGTCAGATCGACCTCGTCGTCGTCGACCAGGGTGATGTGGCCGACGCCGCTGGCCGCCAGGTAGAGCGCGGCCGGCGAACCGAGGCCGCCGGCGCCGACGATCAGGACGCGCGCATCCAGCACCCGCTGCTGGCCTTCGATGCCGACCTCGTCGAGCAGGATATGGCGCGAATAGCGCAGCAGCTGGCGGTCGTCCATTACTTCCCGGTCACTTCTTCGTGCCCTTCACCTCGGGCGGCTTCTGCTCGGTGCCCGGCAGTGCGGCCGGCGCCGGGGCGTCGTCCGCCGGGTCGGCCTTGGCCAGCTTGACCGGCAGGCCCTTGAAGTGCTTGATGGCCTGGGCCAGCTGGAAGTCGTCCTTGCCGCCGAATTCGGGCGGGGCGGCGCTCTTCAGCATGGCCAGGGTGCGCTGCTCTTCCTCCAGTTCGTCACGCTTGGCGCTGACCGAGCCGTTCTTGCCCACGGCTTTCGCATCGCCCTCGTTCGACAGGTGACGGTCGAGGTCGGCTTCGCGCACGCGCAGCGCGTTCAGGCCGTCGCCCTCCGCGGTCTCGTCGACCTTGAGGTCGGGGACGATGCCGCGCGCCTGGATCGAGCGGCCCTTCGGCGTGTAGTAGCGCGCCGTGGTGAGCTTGACCGCGGTGTTCTCGGTCAGCTGGCGCAGGGTCTGCACCGAGCCCTTGCCGAAAGTCTGGCTGCCCATCACGATGGCGCGCCTGTAGTCCTGCAGGGCGCCGGCCACGATCTCGGACGCCGAGGCCGAGCCGGTGTTCACCAGCACCACCATCGGCACCGTCTTCAGCGCCGCCGGCAGCTTCGCCAGCGGGTCGCTGCCCGGCTTGGCGTAGAAATCGCGGCGGCCGTAGAAGGTGGCGTTCGATTCCGGCAATTGCCCCTTGGTGGAGACGATCACCTCGTTCTGCGGCAGGAAGGCGGCCGACACGCCGATCGCGCTCGGCAGCAGGCCGCCCGGGTCGTTCCTCAGGTCCAGCACCAGGCCCTTGATGTTCGGGTTCTGGGCATACAGGCCCCTGACCTTCTCGACCAGCTCGTCGACGGTCTCTTCCTGGAACTGGCTGATCCGCAGCCAGGCATAGCCCGGCTCGACCAGTTTGGCCTTGACGCTCGCCACGCGGATCTCTTCGCGCTCGACCGGCACCACCCAGGGCGTGTCGGCGCCGCGCCGGGCGATGGTCAGCATCACCTTGCTGTGCGGTTCGCCGCGCATGCGCGAGATCGCCTCGTCCAGGGTCAGGCCCTTGACCGGCACGTTGTCGATGCGGGTGATCAGGTCGCCGGCCTTGATGCCGGCCTTGAAGGCGGGGGTGTCCTCGATCGGCGAGACGATCTTCACGTAGCCGTCTTCCATCGCCACCTCGACGCCGACGCCGACGAACTTGCCGGCCACCGTTTCGCGCATCTCGGCGAAGTCCTTCTCGTCGAGGTAGACCGAGTGCGGGTCGAGCGAGGCGACCATGCCGGCGATGGCGTCGGACAGCAGCTTCTTGTCCGCCACCGGCTCCACGTAGTCGCTCTTGATCAGGCCATAGACGTCGGCCAGCTGGCGCAGCTCATCCAGCGGCAGGGGCGCTGCGATACCTGACGGCGCGCCCTTCTGCGCCAGCGCCGAGAACTGGACCGAGGCCGCGATGCCGGCCACCATGCCGATGCCGACCAGACCGAGGTTCTTGAGTTTCTTGCCCATTCCTGTTCCCTAGAATTTGACCCAGCCGGCCGGATCGATCGGTTTGCCCAGATGCCTGAGTTCGAAGTATAGACCCGATTCTCCGTTACCGCCGGTGCTGCCTGCGCTCGCAATCACCTCGCCGGCCTTGACCGAATCGCCGACGTGCTTCAGCAGGGTTTCGTTGAAACCGTAGATCGACAGGTATTCGCCGCCGTGGTTGACGATGATCATATTGCCCCAGCCGCGCATCCATTGCGCGTGCACGACCCGGCCCGGGCCGATGGCGCGCACGTCGGTGCCTTCCGGCGCCTTGATGAACATGCCGCGCCATACCGGGCCGTCGGCGCGCTTGGCGCCGAAGCGGGCCGCGATGGTGCCGGAGATCGGCGCGCTCAGGCGGCCGCGCAGGCTCTCGAAGGTGCCGCTCGGCAGGTCGGCGGCCAGCGCGGTATCGGCCGAGCGCGGCGCCGGTTTGGTTTCGGCCGGCTCTTCGGCCACCTGCGGCTCTTCCTTGACCGGCGCCGGCGGTTTATACGGCTTGCCGTGCTTGGCCGCTTCGCGCGCCAGGCGCTCGCGTTCGGCCTGTTGTTCTTTGGCACGCGCCAGTGCGCGCGCCTTCGCTTCGGCCGCGGCCTTGGCGCGCGCGGCGGCCAATTCCTGCTGGCGCTTGCGCTCGGCGGCGGCGGCGAGTTCCTGTTCGTGGATCAGGCGGGTCAGGCGGTCGACCAGGCCGCTCATGCGCTGTTCGTCCTGCTCCAGCTTGGTCGCCTGCTTGCGCTGGGCCACCAGCTTGCTCGACAGGTTCGACAGCAGGCCGGCGCGCTTGGCCTTTTCCTTTTCCAGCAGCGCCTTCTGGTCGCGCTGCTCCTGGGCGATTTCTTCGAGTTCGTCCTTGGCGTTCTGGGTCTCGGCATGGTTGGCCTCGACCGCCGCCAGGTTCTCGCGCAGCGAGGTCAGCAGCTTGGCCTGGGCTTGCGACACATAGGCCATCATCTGCAGGTCGCGGTTGATGCGGTTCGGGTTGTCGCCCGACAGCAGCAGCTTGATGCGGTCTTCGTTACCGGCGATATAGTGCTCGCGCAGCATCTTGGACAGCTGCCGCTTCTGCGCGGCGATGGTCTGCGCCAGGCGCTCCTGCTGGGCAGCCAGGTCTTGCAGCTTGGTATTGGTCGCAGCCTGCTCGCCGGCCAGTTCGCGCAGCGAGCGGTTGGCGTCCGAGATCGCCTCTTCCGATTCGGCCAGTTCGTCGGCCGCGTCGTCCTTTTCGCTCTCGGTGCGGCTGATGTCCTTCCTCAGCGCATTCAGCTTCTGCTGGATGCCGGCGCGCTGGGCCTCGGCCTGCGCCTTCTCCTTGCTACGGACGGTCTGGCGTGGCGCGGCCTGGGCCGTCACTATGGACAGCGCACAGGCGAGCAGGCCGCACAGCAGCGCACTGCCGGCGGACTTCAATGCAGGAAGTTGCAAGGTTACTTTGCCTTACCTTGGTTGGCCACGGCAGCCATGGCGGCCGCGATCGCTTCCTGGTCGCCCAGGTAGTAATGGCGGATCGGCTTCAGGTTCTCGTCCAGTTCGTACACCAGCGGGGTGCCGTTCGGGATGTTGAGGCCGACGATGTCGGTGTCGCTGATGTTGTCGAGCATCTTGATCACGGCGCGCAGGCTGTTGCCGTGGGCCGAGATCAGGATCTTCTTGCCGGCGCGGATGGCCGGCGCGATCTCTTCATCCCAGGCCGGCATCACGCGTGCGACGGTGTCCTTCAGGCATTCGGTCAGCGGGATCTGTGCCTTGTCCAGGCCGGCGTAGCGCGGATCGTTGAACGAGGTGCGCGGATCCGTGTCTTCCAGCGCCGGCGGCGGGGTATCGTAGCTGCGGCGCCAGACCAGCACCTGCTCGTCGCCGAACTTGGCGGCGGTCTCGCCCTTGTCCAGACCCTGCAGGGCGCCGTAGTGGCGCTCGTTCAGGCGCCAGTCGTTCTTGACCGGCAGCCACATCATGTCCATCTCGTCCATGGCCAGCCACAGCGTGCGGATGGCGCGTTTCAGGACCGAGGTATAGGCCAGGTCGAAGGTGAAGCCGGCTTCGCGCAGCATGCGGCCGGCGGTCTTGGCTTCCTTGACGCCCTTCTCGGTCAGGTCGACATCGGTCCAGCCGGTGAAGCGGTTTTCCAGGTTCCACGTGGATTCGCCGTGGCGCATGAATACGATTTTGTACATAGGCTCTTCAGATAAAAAAATTGGCGGGAAATATCGATCCAGCTTCTATTTTATAATGCGACGATTCAATTCAGTTCAACCGACGGAAACTTCGTGAAATTCATCCTTGACCATATCTTCGTTGTTGCGATCGCCGTGATTTCCGGCGCTGCCCTGCTGTGGCCCGCGATCGCTCCGCGCGGCCGCCGCGCCACCCACCTGCAAGCGACCCAGATGATGAACCGTGGCAAAGCCACGGCCGTGATCGACGTGCGCAGCAGCGAGGAGTTCGCCGCAGGCCACTTGCGCGACGCAAAAAACATTCCGCTGGCAGACTTGGCCAATCGCATCGGCGAGTTGGACAAGTCGAAAACCAAGACCGTGATCGTGGTCTGCCAGAGCGGCGCCCGTGCCGACAAGGCGGCGCGCCAGCTCAAGGCGGCCGGCTTCGAAGACGTCTACAGCCTGGATGGCGGCATCGCGGCCTGGACGGCTGCCGGCCTGCCCGTGACCAAATAACTGTTCGAAAGGATTACCGATGACTGCACATGTCGTTCTCTACCACACCGCGGCCTGCCCCTATTGCGTGCGCGCCGAGCGCCTGCTGGAAGCCAAGGGCGTGACCGACATCGAGCGCATCCGCGTCGACCTCGACCCGGAACAGCGCGCCATCATGATGCAACGCACCGGCCGCCGCACCGTGCCGCAGATCTACGTCGGCGACACCCACGTCGGCGGCTTCGACGACCTGTACGCGCTCGACCAGGCCGGCCGCCTGGATCCGCTGCTGAAGGGCGAGGCAGCCTGAACCCGAGCCTGAAACGCACTTGACGGCGGGGCGCCGGCAACGCTATTGAATCCGAGTTGGTTTTGATACAATTGCCGACGCCTTGACACTCAAGCACGGGCGAGACTTGCCCTTTACATAATTAACGAAAGCGTTCCATGGCTGACGAAAACCTGCAACCCGTGTTCCAAATCCAGCGTATCTACCTGAAAGATATGTCGCTGGAACAACCGAATTCCCCGGCGATCTTCCTCGAGCAGGAAGCGCCGACCATCGAGGTCTCGCTGGACGTCGGCGCCGAAGGGATCGCCGATGGCATCTACGAATCGACCGTGACCATCACCGTGACCGCCAAGGTCAAGGACAAGGTCGCCTTCCTGGTCGAGGGCAAGCAGGCCGGCATCTTCGAAGCCCGCAACATCCCGGCCGACCAGATGGATCCGCTGCTGGGCATCGGCTGCCCGAACATCATCTATCCTTACCTGCGTAGCAACATCGCCGATTTCATCACCCGTGCCGGCTTCCCGCCCGTGCACCTGGCTGAAATCAACTTCGAAGTGTTCTACCAGCAGCGCCGCCAGGCGCTGGCCGAACAGGCTGCCGCGGCTGGCACCCCGGCTGGCAACCAGTAATACCTCCCGGGCTTCCGGCTTTGCCTGCACCAGGCGAAGCCGGGAGCTTGTTGTTCCCGTCCTGCCTTTTGGCGCGTGTCGTTTTCCCAAAGGCCTGTCATGCTCTGCGTCCGTTTCCCTTACCGTGTCATCGCAGGCAGCATCCTGATGCTGGCGTCCTGTGCGGCCGCGGCATTCGACTTCAAGACGGTGGGCGCGCATTCCGTGATCCTGTACGACGCCCCGTCCATCAAGGGCGGCAAGCTGTTCATCGCCCCGAGCGGCATGCCGGTCGAGGTCATGATCAGTTATGGCGACTGGGTCAAGGTGCGCGACGCCGCCGGCGATCTCGCCTGGACCGAGGCGCGCGGCCTGTCCGCCAAACGCAATGTGATCGTGCGCGTGGCTTCCGCCCGCGTCCGCGCCGCACCGGAAGACAATGCCCCCGTCGTAATGACGGCCGATAAGAACGTCCTGCTCGAACTGGTCGATCCGGAAGCCGGCCCGTGGGTGCGCGTGCGCCACCGCGACGGCATCGCCGGCTACGTCAGGGCGTCCGACGTCTGGGGAATCTGACCCTGCCCACCACATGCACGAAACCAAACAATCCCAACCCATCACTGTCCTCGGCGCCGGCGCCTGGGGCACGGCGGTCGCGATCGCGCTGGCCGCCCGTCATGACGTCCTGCTGTGGGGCCGCAACCCCGAGCAGATGGCCGCCACCGAAGCGGCGCGCGACAACCTCGCTTACCTGCCCGGCCATCCGCTGCCGCCGTCGCTGCGCGTGTCCGCCGATTTCGAGGCGGCGCTGGCCCACGTGACCGAAGCCGCCCCCGGCACCACGCCGCTGCTGATCGCGGCCTGCCCGGTGGCCGGCCTGCGCCCGCTGCTCGAACAGCTCAAGGGCCGCAACATCCCGAACGTCGTCTGGCTGTGCAAGGGTTTCGAATACGGCACCGGCCTGTTGCCGCACCAGGTGGTCCGCGAAGTGCTGGGTGACAGCGTGCCCGGCGCGGCCCTGTCCGGCCCGTCGTTTGCCCAGGAAGTGGCGCGCGGCCTGCCTTGCGGACTGACGGTGGCGTCCAGCTCGGCCGAGCTGCGCGAACGCGTGGTCTCCCTGGTGCACGGCGGCAGCGTGCGCGTGTACGCCTGCGACGACATGGTCGGCGTGGAAGTGGGCGGCGCGGTGAAGAACATCCTGGCCATCGCCACCGGCGCGGCCGACGGCCTGGGCCTGGGCCTGAACGCGCGCGCGGCCCTGATCACGCGCGGGCTGGCCGAGATCACCCGCCTCGGCATCACCCTCGGCGCCCAGCCGGCCACCTTCATGGGCCTGACCGGCATGGGCGACCTGATCCTGACCTGCACCGGCGACCTCTCGCGCAACCGCCGCGTCGGCCTGGCGCTGGCCCAGGGCAAGCAGCTCGACGCCATCGTCAAGGAACTCGGCCACGTGGCCGAAGGCGTGCCCTGCGCCAAGGCCGTGCGCGAACTGGCGGCGAAGCTCGGCGTGGACATGCCGATCACCAATGCGGTGGCCGGCGTGCTGTTCGATGGCGCCTCGGTGCAGGAAACCGTGGATCAGTTGCTGGCGCGCGATCCGCGCAACGAGTTGGCTTGATTGGTATGTGGGCACGCATCCCAGGCCACTGGCCTGAGATGCCCCACCGCGTTCGGTGAAAATTCAGCCGTTCGACGCCGGGCGTGCGTCGCGGTGGGTCGGCCCGCCGCTGTTGTCGCCCGGGTGCAGCAGGATGGTCATCAGGGCCACGGCGTCCTGGTTGGCGCGCACGGCATGCGGCTCGCCACCGGCCAGGTAGACCATTTCGTTCGGCCGCAGGATGGTGGTACGGCCGTGGGCGTCGAACGCGATCTCTCCTTCCAGGCACAGCAGCGTCATTTCCCCTTCGACCCGGTGCTCGGGCAGCGGCTTCTCTTTCGGCAGCACCAGCCGGATCAGTTCCATATGATCGGTCTTGATCAGTGCGATCGATGTGAAGTTCGCGATGTCGTCTTCGCCCCGCTCAAGTGCGATGCATTCGCCGGATCTTGCATGCTGCAAGGCCATGGTGTTCTCCTTAATTACGCTGTCTCGTCAAATGTCTGCGGCACCCCGCGCAGCCAGTTGACCAGCGCGGTGGCGTCCTTGAAACCTTGCGCGAGCTGGGGCACCAGTTTTTCCGGTGCGTTGACGTCGAGCTTGACCTCGATCCAGACGAAATAGCTCTTGAGCTTCAGGTATTCGACCAGCGGATGGTTCGGGTCGAAGCCTTTCGGCGGACGCTGCAGTTTGTCTTCCGGGTTCAGGTCGCCATAGGTCTCGCGCAGATGTTTATTCTTCAACATTTTGCTGAAACCTGTCGCATCGTTGACCACGTGTTCGCGGATCGCCTTCAGGCGCGGTGCCGGCGGCAAGTATTCGCCGGCGCCGAACAGCAGGGTGCCGTCGGCTTCGATGTGGAAGTAATAGGTCGGGCCGCCGGCTTCGCTGGGACGGCGCTTGTCGCCCGGCGCGATGCCGGCCGAGAAATGCGTTTTATATGGCGTCTTGTCGTGCGAAAAGCGGGTATCGCGCTGGAAGCGGAACATCGCCTTCTTCGGATCGCAGGCCGCCACTTGGCGGTCGAACTTCGAGATTTCCCGGATCAGTTGCGTCAGCGTCTCGAGGAACTCGGTGCGCAGGATGTCGTAGCGGGGCTTGTTCCAGAGGAACCAGGGACGGTTGTTGTTGTCCTTGAGTTCGGTGAGGAATTGCGTCAGGTCGCGCAGATGCATAAGTTTTTCTTATTCAACAAAAGGAGTCAAGGGGTCTGGCGCGGGCGGCGGCCGACCGTGACGTCGAGGGTGGACTGGCGGTTCTTGCGCATCACCGTCATCTTCGACTTGCCGCCGGGCGGCAGCTCGGCGATCAGGTTCAGCATGTCGTTGGTGCTGGACACCTTCTTGCCGTCCACCGCCAGCAGGATGTCGCCGGGGCGCATGCCGGCGCGGTCGGCCGGGCCGCCGCGCACCACGCCGGCGATGATGGCGCCGCTGTCGCGCCCGAGGCCGAAGCTGTCGGCCAGTTCCGGCGTGATGTCCTGGGATTCGATGCCGATCCAGCCGCGCACCACCTGGCCGTGCTTGACGATGGAATCGAGCACGTTCTTGGCCGTCGAGACGGGAATCGCGAAGCCGATGCCGACCGAGCCGCCGGTCTGGGAATAGATCGCCGAATTGATGCCGAGCAGGTTGCCATGGGTGTCGACCAGGGCGCCGCCCGAGTTGCCGAAGTTGATCGCGGCGTCGGTCTGGATGAAATTCTCGAAGTGGTTGATGTGCAGGTTGTTGCGGCCCAGCGCAGAGATGATGCCGAGGGTGACGGTCTGGCCGACGCCGAAGGGATTGCCGATCGCCAGCACGACGTCGCCGACCCGCGCCGCATTCGTATCGCCCAGCACGATCACCGGCAGCTTGTCCGCCTTGATGCGGATCACGGCGAGATCCGTTTCCGGATCGGTGCCGACGATGCTGGCCGCGGCCTTGCGGCCATCGGCGAGGCCGACCTCGATCTCGTCGGCGCCTTCGACCACGTGGTAATTGGTCAGGATATAGCCGTCGGCGCTGACGATCACGCCCGAGCCCAGGCTGGCCATCTGTTCCTGCGGCGGCAGCTTGTCGCCGAAGAAGCGGCGGAAGAAGGGATCCTTCAGCAGCGGGTGGGTTTCGCGCAGGGCCTTGCTGGTCAGGATATTGACCACCGCCGGCATCGCGCGCGCCGCGGCATCGCGGTAGCTGCCCGGCGCCGCGCCATTGGGCGCCTGCAGCACCGGCACCCCGCGGCCGGGACCGCCGATCCCGACCTGGGTCGGCGCCCGCTGCACCGACAGCGCTCCCAGCCACTCCGGACGCAAGGCCGCGATCACGGCATAGATGCCGAGGACGATCGTGACGGTTTGCGCGAACAGGAGCCAGGTGCGCCGCATGCCAGCTACTTTATCGGCTCTTCAGCGAGTCGCGGATTTCGCGCAGCAGCAGGATTTCTTCCGCGGTGGCGGCCGCTGCCGCCGCTTCTTCCTTGCTGACGAAGGTGCTACGCATCCGGTTCATCAGCCGTACCATCTGAAAGATGATGAAGGCCAGGATCAGGAAGTTCAGCAAGACCGTCAGAAAATTACCGTAGGCCAGCACCGCACCGGCCTTCTTCGCCTCGGCCAGCGGCAGACCATACGCCTGTCCGTTCAAAGGCAAGTAATAACTGGCGAAGTCGAGACCGCCGAAGATCTTGCCGATCGGTGGCATGATCACATCCTGCACCAGCGAATCGACGATTTTCCCGAACGCCCCGCCGATGATCACGCCGACGGCCAGGTCGACGACATTGCCCTTCATCGCGAATTGCTTGAACTCCTGCATCATTCCCATTTACGCCTCCCTTTACGTGTTGGACATCCTCCAATGATGATACCCGAAAGGCCGGGTTGCTCCAGCCCCAGAATGTTCGCTTTGCCCCGGCAAGGCAGACGGGAAAATGCACATTTGGAAGTCATCATGACCGTAAGAACGTTTTTTCTTTAATTTGCAAAACTGTTCACATATAATCGACTGTTGCAATAAAGGTTTTTACCTATTTGCAATCTATTGCATTGCAGCATTTCGCATTTGACGAATGGAGTTGGTATGAGTAATGAGAAGCAGGTCGATACAGGCCGGCGAGGCTTGCTCGTGGCTACATGCGCGGCGGGCGGCGTTGTCGGTGTTTCAACGGCCGGAGTTCTGGTAAGTACTTTCCAGCCTTCGGAGCGAGCGAAGGCGGCCGGCGCGCCGGTCGAGGTGGACATCTCCGACGTCAAGCCTGGCGAACTGAAAGTGGTGGAATGGCGAGGCAAGCCCGTCTGGGTCCTGCGCCGTACCCCTGAAATGCTGGCGAGTCTGCCGAAGAACGACAATCTGGTCGCCGATCCGAAATCGGAAAAGCCGTACCAGATGGAGACGCCTTCCTACGCCAAGAACGAAACCCGGTCGCGCCAGGAGCACAAGGAAGTGCTGGTCGCGGTCGGTATCTGCTCCCACCTGGGCTGCTCGCCCTCTTCCCGCTTTGCCGAAGGTCCGCAGCCGAACCTGCCGGACGACTGGCACGGCGGCTTCCTGTGCCCTTGCCACGGGTCGACCTTCGACCTGGCCGGCCGCGTTTTCAAGAACAAGCCGGCGCCGGCCAATCTCGACGTCCCCCCGTACATGTACCTGTCCGATAACAAGATCCTGATCGGCAAAGACGAGAAAGGCGAGGCATAAGATGGGCGCAGCTTTCAAGGAAACCAAACTCCCGGCCGATGCGCCGAAGAGCCAGAAAGCGCTGGCCTGGGTCGACGACCGCTTCCCCCTGTCGAAGCTGTGGAACGATCAATGGGGCAAGTACTACGCCCCGAAGAACTTCAACGTCTGGTATATCTTCGGCTCGCTGGCCATGCTGGTGCTGGTGCTGCAGATCGTCACCGGCATCTTCCTGACCATGCACTACAAGCCGGACGCCGCCCTGGCCTTCGGTTCGGTCGAATACATCATGCGTGAAGTCCCGTGGGGCTGGCTGGTGCGCTACATGCACTCGACCGGCGCCTCGATGTTCTTCATCGTGGTCTACCTGCACATGACCCGCGCGCTGCTGTACGGTTCCTACCGCAAGCCGCGCGAGCTGATCTGGCTGTTCGGTTTCGCCACCTTCCTGTGCCTGATGGCCGAGGCCTTCTTCGGCTACCTGCTGCCCTGGGGCCAGATGTCGTACTGGGGCGCCCAGGTGATCGTCAACCTGTTCAGCGCCATCCCGCTGATCGGCCCGGACCTGTCGCTGTGGATCCGCGGCGACTACGTGGTGTCGGACGCGACCCTGAACCGCTTCTTCGCCTTCCACGTGATCGCGATCCCGCTGGTCCTGCTGGGCCTGGTGGCCGCCCACCTGATCGCGCTGCACGAAGTCGGCTCGAACAACCCGGACGGCATCGAGGTCAAGGAAAACCTCGGCCCGGACGGCCATGGCGTCGACATGATCCCGTCGCACCCCTACTACACCACCAAGGACCTGTTCGGCGTCTCGGTATTCCTGTTCATCTACAGCGCGGTGATCTTCTTCGCGCCTGAAATGGGCGGCTACTTCCTGGAGTACAACAACTTCCTGCCGGCAGACTCGATGAAGACCCCGCCGCACATCGCGCCGACCTGGTACTTCACGCCCTTCTACTCGGTGCTGCGCGCCACCACCTCCGACTTCATGTGGGTCGTGATGGCCGGCGTGGCCGCCTATGTCGTGTTCATCTGGCTGCGTTCGCGCCTGTCGTACAAGACCAAGATGGCCATCACCGCGATCGCCGTGGTACTGGAAATCGGCATGCTGTTCCTGGATGCGAAAGTGTGGGGCGTGGTGCTGTTCGGCTCCTCCGTCGTGATCCTGGCCCTGCTGCCGTGGCTGGACCACTCGCCGGTGAAGTCGATCCGCTACCGCCCCAGCTGGCACAAGTACGTGTACCTGGTGTTCGCCATCGCCTTCGTCGCGCTGGGCTACCTCGGCACCCAGCTGCCGACCCCGGCCTACACCTTGATCGCCCAGGCCTGCACCCTGATCTACTTCAGCTTCTTCCTCCTGATGCCGTGGTGGAGCGCCTCTGGCCGGTTCAAGCCGGTACCGAGCCGCGTGACCTTCACTCCTCATTGACCGCCACGGAAAAGGACAACCATGAATTTTTCGAAGAAGCTGCTCGCGGTCCTTGCCCTGCTGCCGGGATTCGTCTTTGCGAACGAAGGGACCTTCCCGCTGGACCGCGCACCGGAACGCACTGATGTTGCGTCACTGCAGAACGGCGCCAAGCTGTTCGTCAACTACTGCCTGAACTGCCATTCGGCGTCGGCAATGCGCTACAATCGCCTGCGGGACCTGGGCTTGTCTGAAGACCAGATCAAGAACAACCTGCTGTTCTCCGGCGAGAAGGTAGGCGACATGATGACGATCGCGATGCGCCCTGCGGACGCGAAAGCCTGGTTCGGCGCGGTGCCGCCGGACCTGTCGGTGATCACGCGTGCCCGCGCTTCCGGCGCCGGTTCGGGTGCGGACTACCTGTACACCTACCTGCGCACTTTCTACAAGGACGACACCCGCCCCACCGGCTGGAACAATATGGTGGTGCCGAACGTCGCCATGCCGCACGTGCTGTGGCAGCTGCAGGGTGTGCGCACCGCCAAAATGGTCGAGGAAGCCGATCCTCACGAGCACGGCAAGACGGTGCACAAGTTCGCCGGTTTCGAACAGGTCAGCAAGGGCGAGCTCACGCCGCAGGAGTTCGATACCCAGGTGGCCGACCTGGTCGCCTACATGAACTGGATGGCCGARCCGTCGCAGGACCTGCGCAAGCGGCTGGGCGCAATCGTGTTGCTGTTCCTTGCTGTTTTCGCTTTCCTTGCCTGGAGATTGAACGCTTCTTATTGGAAAGACGTAAAGTGATGTGATTGCCCGGTTATAATGCGGGCAATTATTATCTGGGGTGAGCCGCTCGGCGCTTCACCCCTTTGTTTCTTGAAGGAACTATAAACCATGATGGTTCTCTACTCCGGCACCACGTGCCCGTTCTCCCAGCGCTGCCGCCTGGTCCTGTTCGAAAAGGGCATGGACTTCGAAGTGCGCGACGTGGACCTGTTCAACAAGCCCGAGGACATCTCGACGATGAACCCGTACGGCCAGGTACCGATCCTGGTCGAACGCGAGCTGATCCTGTACGAATCGAACATCATCAACGAGTACATCGACGAGCGCTTCCCGCATCCGCAGCTGATGCCGGCCGACCCGCTGATGCGCGCCCGCGCCCGCCTGATGCTGTTCAACTTCGAAAAAGAGCTGTTCGTGCACGTGAACACGCTCGAGAACGAGCGCAGCAAGGTCGGCGACAAGAGCCACGACAAGGCACGCGCCGAAATCCGCGATCGCCTGACCACCCTGGCTCCGCTGTTCCTGAAGAACAAGTACATGCTGGGCGACGAGTTCTCGATGCTGGACGTCGCCATCGCCCCGCTGCTGTGGCGCCTGGATCACTACGGCATCGAGCTGTCGAAGACCGCCGCCCCGCTGATGAAGTACGCCGAGCGTATCTTCTCGCGTCCGGCCTACATCGAAGCGCTGACGCCGTCCGAAAAGGTCATGCGCCGCTAAGCGCCTACGGCGCTTTCGAGCTTCGTCCGGCACACCGGACACCGTTGCACGCCAGTTTTCGACGCCTTGTGGCGAATCGGATTACACTGGCGTGTAACAACTTGTAAGCAAATAGATCCTGAACATGCCAGACATCTCCACCAAGCCATATCTGCTGCGCGCCATCTACGAATGGTGCACGGACAGCGGCTACACGCCTTACCTGGCGGTCAAGGTCGATGCCGCCACCACGGTTCCGATGGAATACGTGAAGAAAGGCGAGATCATCCTCAATATCAGCTACGGCGCAACCTCCGGGCTGAAGATGGACAACGACGCAATCACCTTCCGGGCACGCTTCAACGGCGTCTCGCGCGAACTCTATATTCCGGTGCAAAACGTACTGGCGATCTACGCCAACGAAAACGGCCAAGGCATGGCCTTCGATGTCAGCACCACCGCGGCCGACATGGCGCCGCCGGCATCTGCCCCTTCTTCCGAAGCAGCCGCCGCACCGGGACCGGGGCTGTCCGCCGTGCCGGGCAAGACGTCCAGCGCGCCGAGCGCCGAGGTGTCGCATCTTCCCGACGGCGACAATGAGCCTCCCAAAAAAGGTGGCCGTCCGACGTTGACCAGGATCAAATAAGGGTATAATCCTGGCCACATTGCCGGCTTAGCTCATCAGGTAGAGCAGTTGATTTGTAATCATCAGGTGGCGGGTTCGAGTCCTGCAGCCGGCACCAGAACACAGCAATAAAAGAATGCCTTACGTGTCGATCACGTAAGGCATTTTCTTTTACAGCAGCGCCAACGCGGGCATCCCCTCCTTGCCCAACCAGGTCGTCTCGAAACGCTGCCGCACCAGCCGCAGCGACACCTCATCCCCGCGCTGCCGATACACCTCCATCAGCCCCCGCAGCGCCCAGCCATTGCTCGACGTACGCGCCAGTGCCGACCGGAACACCGTCTCGGCCTCATCGACCCGACCGGAACGCAGCAGCGCCACGCCCAGCGACTGCCGCGTCGGGTAGTACCAGTACGGCGGCTCCATATAAGGCAGGCTGTCCTGCGCCGCTACCGCTTCGCGATAGGAGGCCAATGCCAGCGGAACATCACGCGTCGCGTCGGCCAGGCGGCCGGTGGCGACGTAACGGGCGGTCCTGACGATATCCTTGGCCGGCACGTTCCAGTCCGTGAAAGGCTTGAAGTCGGTCGTGCGCTCGATCGCCGTCAACGCGTCGATTTCGCGCCGGGCATCGACGGCCATGCCTTTGCGCGCGTAGCCGACGGCGCGCGCGTAGTGCCACATCGCCTTCACCAGTACCAGGTCTGGCCCAGGATCCGGCAAGGCGATGAGCGTGTCCGGATCGCTGAACTGCACGTAAGAGAAATACGGTGCGGCCTTCACCGGCTGGATCGGGGGGAACTGCGCGACCAGTTCGTGCGGCAGCGACTTGTCCAGCTTGTCCGCCGCCGCGATGGCGGTCTTGCCATCGCCGCCCATCAGCGCCGATACCATCACGAAGTGGATGTTGTGCGGATAGTAGGCGCCCTTGTAGACCGGGTCGCTGGCGGAGCGGCCAAAGTAGCGTTCGTCGGTGGCGACGGCGTCGATATTGGCTGCCAGCGATTCCTTGTACATGCCGAGCCGATAGTAGATGTGCGAGGGCATGTGCACGATGTGGCCGGCGCCGGGAATCTGCTTCGCCAGCAGGCGCGCATAGGGCAAGGCGCGCTCCGGGCTCGACGATGCTTCGACCGCGTGGATGTAGTAGTGGGCGGCGCCAGGGTGACTGGAATTGCGCGCCAGGACCGTCTCGAGGGCCGCGATCATCTCGGCGGTCCTGCCCTTGGGCCGGGTACCGCCGGCCTGCCAATAATCCCAGGGAGACAGGTCCATCAGCGATTCCGCGTACAGGACCTGGATGGTGTCGTCGGCCGGCCAGGCGCGTGCCGCCTCTCGCATGGCGTCCGCATAAGCCTTGTCGAGATGAGCGCGGTCGTCGACCGGCGCATCGGGATAGCGCTGGGCGACGGCGCGGATCAGCGCCTGCTCATGCGGCCTGGCATGGCCTGCCAGCTGCAGGGCGCGCGAGGCCGCGGCATGGGCCGGCGCGACCGCCTCCGGAAACATCGGCGCATTGATGTTCGGACCGAGCGCCAGCGCTTCGCCCCAGTAGCACATCGCGCAGCCCGGATCGATGCGCGAGGCGGCGCGGAAGGCGCGCACGGCCTCGGCATGGTTGAAGGCGAACATCAGGCGCATGCCTTGGTCAAAATAGGCTTGGGCCCGCGGGCTGGCGGCGCTGACCGGCACGTGCAGCTTGCCGAGATTCCCGTACAGCGGCGGCATCGAGCTGTCGCGCACGGCCGGCAATTGCTGGCCCGGCTGGAAAGGACGGGTCTCGGTCGGGTAGGGTTGCTGAGGCGGCGGCTGGGCCTGCAGCAGGCTGACCAGCAGCACGGGACGCCCGGGTGGGGCTTGTGTGCAGTTCGCAACGCCGGCGAACAGGGGATCAAAGTCCGGACGTTCGGCGGATGTTGGCGCCAGGACAGGCAGCAAGGTGGCGCCGACGCCGACGCCGACGCCGGCGAGCATGGCGGCAAACTGGTGCTTTCGCATGATCCACTCCCGTCAGAGAAAAACCTTGCGCGCGGCCCGAAGGACGGACTTGGAGTACTGTCCCCGCAATCGGCCAACATAAGGAGAATAGCAATGCTGACGCAGAAAACCAAGGACACCGTCAAAGCCACCGCCCCTGTCCTTGCGGCCCACGGCTACGACATCATCAAGCATTTCTACCGCAGCCTGCTCGGCACCCATCCGGAACTGAAGAACGTCTTCAACATGCGCCACCAGGAGCGTGGACAGCAGCAGGAGGCGCTGGCGCGGGCGGTGTATGCGTATGCGGCCAACATCGAGGATCCGAGCTGCCTGGCGGCGGTGCTGGAAGGCATCGCCAACAAGCACGCCAGCCTGGGCGTGAAGCCGGAGCAGTATCCGGTCGTCGGCGAGCATCTGCTGGGGTCGATCAAGGCCGTGCTGGGCGACGCCGCGACCGAGGACATCATCTCGGCCTGGGCCCAGGCCTACGGCAACCTGGCCGACATCCTGATGGGACGCGAGGCCGAATTGCGCGAGCAGCGGGCAGATACGCCGGGCGGCTGGACGGGATGGCGGGAGTTCGTCGTCAGGGCCAAACAGCCGGAGAGCGATGTCATCACCTCCTTCGTGCTGGAGCCGGCCGACGGCCAGCCGGTCGTGAATTTCGAGCCGGGACAATACATCAGCGTGGCGGTGCAGGTGCCGCGCCTGGGCTTGCAGCAGATCCGCCAGTACAGCCTGTCCGACGCGCCGAACGGACGCAGCTACCGCATCTCGGTCAAGCGCGAAGGCGGGCCGGATCCGGCCTCGGAAGGCTATGTGTCGACCCTGCTGCACGACCATGTGCAGGTGGGCGACAGCGTACTGCTGGCGCCGCCCTACGGGAATTTTTTCGTCGACGTGAACGCGACCACGCCGGTGGTCCTGATCAGCGGCGGGGTCGGGCTGACGCCGATGATCAGCATGCTGAACCGCGTGCTGCAGTCGCCGGGCCGCGAGATCGTGTTCGTGCACGGCGCCCGCAACAGCGCGGTGCATGCGATGAAGGACCATCTGCGCGCGACGGCCCTGCGGCATCCGAACTTCAGGACCTTCACCTTCTATAACGAGCCGCTGCCGCAGGATCAGGCCGGCCGGGACTTCGATTTTCCGGGACTGGTCGATATCGACCGGATCGCCGGCGCCATCCTGCTGCCGGATGCCGACTATTACATCTGCGGCCCGATCCCTTTCATGCGCCTGCAGCACGATGCGCTGATCGCGCGCGGGATCAGGGAGACCCGCGTGCACTACGAAGTCTTCGGCCCCGACCTGTTCGCGGAATAAGAGGGTCTCAGCGCGGCGCGACCGTGCAGCAGTCGACCCCGTCGCGCCTGCCGAAACCGAAGCGCACCGGCAGGAACAGCTCGATCACCCCGGCATTGGTGCGCGCATGCATGGACACCTCGTCCACCGTGAAGCCGCCGCCGCCCGCCAGCGCCAGCGGCAGCATCAGCTGGTCGCCCAGGTATTCCGCGACCGCGGCGTTCGAGGACAGATACTGGCGCGCGCGCTGCACCACCTGGCGGGCGACGTTCTCGGCCGAGACGGATTTTTCGCCGAAGGCCGTGAATACCTCGGTTGTGTGCGCGTAGTCGAAGGTCAGCATCAGGGCGTTGCCCGGTCCCTGCTCCGCCGGCAGACTGCGGTTCAGGAGCTGGTCCTCGCCCCAGTTCATGGCCTTGCCGACGCACTCCAGCTCGCGCTGCGCGACCCGCCCCGGGATGGCGGCGATGAAGCATTCGGCATACGCGGCCCGGCGCTCGCCGCGCTCCATCCATTCGTGCGGACGCAGTTGCGCGCAGGGGCTGACGCTGGCGACCACCTCGCCGCCGCCGGCCGGATAGAAGCCGAAGCGCTCCAGCCGCACGTCGATCCGCGCGCCCATCTCGGCCATGGCGCGGCAATAGGCGCGCTGCAGGAACTGGACCGGCGGCGCCATCGGATTGTGGGTACCGCCCGACAGCCTCAGGGTCGAGGGCCGCTCGGCCGTGAGCAGCGCCGGCAGCACGGTCTGCAGCACCAGGGTGCAGCTGCCGGCGGTGCCGATCGCGAAGCGGTAGTCGCCGCCCTGGACTTTATCGGGGACGAACTCCAGCTCCTGGCTGCCGACCGCCGCGCCCTTGACCTCGGCGCCGCAGATCCGGCTGGCGGCCTGCACCGCCACCAGGTGCTGGCGCATCAGGCCGGGCTTGGCGCGCCGCGCACGGATGTTCCGGATGCGGAAGGGCCGGCCGGTGATCATCGCCAAGGTCAGCGCGCTGCGCAGGATCTGGCCGCCGCCTTCGCCCGTCGATCCATCCAGTTCGATCATGTTCATCCTTTCACGCACACGACCTGCTTCAGCGTGTGCACCACTTCGACCAGGTCGCTCTGCGCCTGCATCACGGCGTCGATGTCCTTGTAGGCCATCGGGATCTCGTCGATCACGCCTTCGTCCTTGCGGCACTCGACGCCCTCGGTCGCCTTGACCTGGTCGTCCACCGAATAGCGGCGCTTGGCTTCGGTGCGGCTCATGGTGCGGCCTGCGCCGTGGCTGCAGCTGTTGAAACTCTCCGGATTGCCCTTGCCGCGCACGATATAGCTCTTCGCCCCCATCGAGCCCGGAATGATGCCGAGCTCCCCTTCGCGCGCCGATACGGCGCCCTTGCGGGTCACCAGCACATCCTTGCCGAAGTGGTGCTCCTTCTGCACGTAGTTGTGGTGGCAGTTCACCGCTTCCACGTGGGTCTCGAAGGGTTTCGTGATCACCGTGCGTACCGCCGCGATCAGGTTCCGCATCATCACTTCACGGTTCATGCGGGCGAACTTCTGGGCCCAGCCGACCGCTTCGATGTAGTCGTCGTAGTGCCGCGTCCCCTCCGGCAGATAGGCCAGGTCCTGGTCCGGCAGGTTGATGAAGTGGGTCCGCATGTCCTGCTTGGCCTGCTCGATGAAGTGGGTGCCGATCGCATTGCCGACGCCGCGCGAGCCCGAGTGCAGCATGAACCAGACGAAGCCTTGCTCGTCGAGGCAGATCTCGATGAAGTGGTTACCGGTTCCGAGCGTTCCCAGGTGCTTGTAGTTGTTCGTGTTGCGCAGCCGCGGCGTCTTCTGGCAGATGACGTCGAATTCGTCCTTCAGCGCCATCCAGGCCGTGTCGACGGCTTGCGGCGGCGAATCCCACGAGCCTTTGTCGCGCCCCTTGAAACCGCGCGTCTTGGGCGACATCCCGTGCGGCACCGAGCGCTCGATCGCGCTGCGCAGCGGCCCGAGCTTGTCCGGCAGGTCGTTGGCGCTGAGCGTGGTTTTGGCGGCCATCATGCCGCAGCCGATGTCGACCCCGACCGCGGCCGGGATGATCGCGCCCAGTGTCGGGATCACGCTGCCGATGGTCGATCCCTTGCCCAGGTGGACGTCGGGCATCGCCGCCATGTGCTTGTAGATGAAGGGCATGCGCGCCGTGTTCGCCAGCTGGCGCTTGGCTTCCTCCTCGACCGGCACGCCGCGGGTCCACATCTTGACCGGACGGCCCCCTTCCACGTTCAGGACATCGTAGTGTTCGGTTTTCATCTCATTTCTTCCTGTTCATCGTCGCTCGCCCCGCTGATCCCGATGTCGGGATCGGGATCTCCAGGGCTTCAAACAGGTATATGGGGTGTTGTCCGGGTATGCGAAGGCCTATCCCTCGATTTGGACAATGGAGAGAACTGCAGGGCCAAGAATCCTGCGCTTCATACCGCCGATGCTGCAGTCTGTCGCAATCCGCGGTTTCTCCCGGTTTCCCGAGCCTATAGTGGATTCATCGGCAAACCAACTGGAGAATACGTCATGAACAAACTGCTCGGCACCGCATTCCTGGCCACCGCTTTCTCGATGGGGACGCATGCCGCCTGGGCGGACGACATCGTGCGCGAAAACCGTCCGGTCGACGCCAGGGTCTCGAAGATCCACCTGGGCGGCATCGTCCGCCTGAACGTGCGCCAGGGGCCGACGGCGTCGCTGGTGGTGTCGGGCGACCGCCGTTACGTCTCGAAGATCACGACCACCCAGCGCGGCGATACCCTGTCGATCGATACCGAAAGCGGCAATCACGTGAACTTCGGGCGCAATTCGGGCGAGCTGCGCGCCGACCTGACGGTGCCGAACCTGCAGGAATTCGTCTCGGAGGGCGTGGGCCAGAGCGAGGTCTCGGGCTTCAGCGGCGACAGGCTGGTGGTGTCGCTGGACGGCGCGGGCGCGGTCAAGGTCAGCGGCCAGTACCGCGACATCGATGCCCGCCTGGGCGGCGTCGGCGGCCTGACACTCAACACCACGGGCCAGGCCGACCGCATCGAGGTCAAGCTCGGCGGCGCCGGCCAGATCAGCGTGAGCGGCCAGACCAAGGTGCTCCGCGCCCACCTGGGCGGCGTCGGCAGCCTCGACGCCCAGCAGCTGCGCGCCGATTCGGTCGACCTGGACATGTCCGGCCTGGGCGGCGCCAGCGTGTTCGCCAGGACCGCCGCCAACGTCAACCTGAACGGCATGGGTTCGGCCACCGTCTACGGCAAGCCGGCGACGCGCAACGCCACCACGAATGGCTTCGGGAAGGTGAGCTGGCAGTAAGCGCCGGCTTGCCGGTGGGCTTAGCGGATCACCGTATCGTTCTTCACGGATTTCACGCCCTTCACGCCGCGCGCCAGTTCGACGGCGCGCTGGGCGCTTTCGCGCGAGTCGACGAAGCCGCTCAGCTGGACCGTACCCTTGAAGGTTTCCACCTGAACCTGGGTCGCCTTGACGGTCGGATCGGCGGCAAACGCAGCCTTCACCTTGCCGGTAATGACGGAGTCGTCGATGTATTCGCCAGTGCCTTCACGGGTGGGGGTCGGGGCGCAGGCGACGACCGATACCAGCAGGGTGCCGGCGATGACGGATTGGGCGATAGCGGACTGGAAGCGACGAGTAAAAGCCATGGCAATTCTCCCGAATGATTGAGATTTTTATTATTCCCAATTTCGGTTTAGCCTGTCGCCCGATACTGTTGTGAAAACGGCACCATATGCCTCAAGGGGCGCCGGCGCCGCTTCCCTGCCCTGCCGGCACGGCGTTCGAACGGCTGGCAATCAAGCCGGCCGACAGGTCGCGGCCGATCACCAGCCGCAGGTTGGCGCGGCCGCCCATGCCAACCTCCACCGGCCTGGCGCCGAAGCGCCCGGCCAGCCGCTCGGCCACGCCGCGGAAGGCCGGCTGGTATTCGATACGGGTCTGGCGCACCGCGAAGCCCTTCTCATTGGTCAGCCGCACCACTTTCAGGTCCGGATCGCGCAGCTGGCGCGACATCAGCTTTGCAAGACCCTGGCGCCCGTTGCCGTTGCAGATCTCGAGCGCCGCGACCACGGGCAGGTTCCGGTCCGTCTTCGGCGCCAGCGGCGTAGCCGGCAGCGCCGGTGCGGCCGGCACCGCGCCGCGGGACGGGACCACGCGGCGCAGCTCGAGCATGCCGTTCGGTTTGGTGGCGACTTCGACGAAGGCCCAGTCCTGGTCGGGGCGATGGGTCGTCTTGACCGCCTGTTCGATCGCCGGCAGCCTGGCGCCGCCATCGGCAGCGGCGTAATCGGCGCGGAAATCGTGCTCGCGCAGGGCGCCGGCCTGGCGCAGCATCTGCTTTGCGCGCTCGTCCTGGCCGAGCTGCTGCAGGGTCTCGCCGAGGCGCTGCCAAGTGCGGTGGTTCAGCGGGTCGAGCAGGCAGGCCTTTTCCAGCGCGGCCAGGGCTTCGTCGTACTGGCCGTTGAGGAAATAGGCATGGCCCAGGTTCCCGAACAGGAAGGCGGTGGCGGTGCCCGAGGCCATGGTGGCGCCGCGCGTCAGGTCGCGCCAGATCGGGATCGCCTTCGCGAAATAGCGCTGTTCGGCGTAGGCGATCGCCAGGCCGTTTCGCGCGTTCACATGGCTCGCATCGGACTTCAGCGCCGCCTGGTAGGCCGCGATGGCTTCGTCGTAGCGGCGCGCAAGATGCAGGTTGCGCCCGCGCACGTACTGCTCGTCGGCGGCGGCAACCGCCGCTGACGCCGTCTCCTGCCGCATGTAGGGACTGCTGCAGGCCAGCAGCATCGCGCCGCAGCACAGCAAGGGCAAGGTATGGGTCAGGATTCGGGTACGCATGACGATCTCCGCGAAAAATCAGTGACTGAGGACGGTGCTGAATGTGCGCGCGAGCTGGATCACGGCGGGGCCGAGCAGGACCATCAGCAAGGTCGGGAAAATGCAGAAGATGAGGGGGAACAGCAGCTTCAAGCCGATCTTGGCGGCCGCTTCCTCGGCGATCACGCGGCGCTTGTTGCGCAGATTCTCCGAATACACGCGCAAGGCGTCGCCGATGCTGGTACCAAAACGCTCCGACTGGATCAGCATGGCGACCAGCGAATCGACGTCGTCCAGGCCGACCCGCAAGGCGAAGTTGCGCAGGCTTTTTTCCTTGCTGAAGCCGGCGCGCATCTCCATCAGCACCAGTTGCAGCTCCTGCGCCAGCGTCACGCTCTTGATGTGGATTTCGGCGGCGACCTTCACCAGCGCCCGCTCCAGGCTCAGGCCCGCTTCCACGCAGACGGTGAGCAGGTCCAGCGCATCCGGAATCGTCTCGAAGATCTCGCGCTTGCGGCGCTGGACCACGCGCGCCAGGACCGCGTTCGGCAGGTAGTATCCGCAGGATGCCGCCAGCAGCAGCAGGAACATGATCCGGGTGCCGCTCGGGCTAGCCGGCATGATCGCGATCGCGATGCCGGCCAGCGCGGGCAGGGTCAGGGCCAGCACGGTCTTCGAGGCGAAGTACAGCGTCGGCGCCGCCGGGTTGCGCCAGCCGGCATTCATGAAGCGGGCGCGCAGGGCCGACTTTTCCCAGCCCTCGTCCGGGATCGACAGCTTGGTCAGCGGGCGCACGGCGCGCACCACCCGCTCCATCCAGCCGCTGCGGCGGTCGGCGCCGTCGTCCGGACGGCCCGTCGATTCCGCCAGGCGGGCACGCAAGGCCTGCGGCGCGAACAGCATCATGCCCAGCCATACCAGGCCGCAGGCGATCGCGAACACGATCAGCAGAAACATCAACTGTGCACTCGTCATCGATGCCTCCTCAGATGCGGATACGGATTACCTTGCGCAGCCATATCACGCCGAAAGTGATCATCACCAGCGCATACCAGAGCAGCCGGATGCCGGCCGGGTCGGTCCACAGCGGCTTGATGTAATCCGGATTGATCAGGAGCAGCACGGCGGCCACGCCGAACGGCAGCAGTCCCAGGATCCAGGCCGACATCCTGCCTTCGGCCGACAGCACCCGAACCTGGGCCGCCAGCTTCAGGCGGCCGCGGATGATCTGGCTGATGTTGCCGAGGATTTCAGCCAGGTTGCCGCCGGTCTCGCGCTGGATCAGCACCGCGATGATCAGGTAGCGCAGGTCGGTCAGCGGGATACGCGCCGCCATGTTGTGCAGCGCTTCGCTCATCGGCACGCCGTAGTTGATCTCTTCGCGCGCGATGCGGAACTCGCCGCTGAGCGGCTCCGACAGCTCGTTGCCGACGATTTGCAGCACGTTGGTGAACGAATGGCCGGCACGCAGCGCGCGGGCGATGAAGTCGGCCGCTTCCGGCAGCTGTTCCTCGATGCGGGCCAGGCGCCGTACGCGGGCGCGCCGCACCAGCGTCAGCGGCACCAGCGCGAACAGCAGCGCCACGCCGACCTGCAGCGGCAGCGGCATGGGCCATTGCGCGACCAGGAAGACGCCCGCCAGCAGCGCGGCGCCGGAGCACAGCAGGAAAGACTCGACCGACCACTTCTTCCCGGATTGCAGCAGCAACTGGTCGATCCGGTGGGCGAGCGCGGCACGGTGCAGCAGGCGGTCGGCGAGGTCATGGCGGCTGAAGCGGCGTTGCTTCAGGATCGATATGCGTTCGCCGGTACGGCCGGCGCCGCCGGACATCAGCTGAAGGCGGCGCGCCACCCGCTGCGCCGCTGCGCCGTGGGCGCCGACCCACCACAGGTACACGCCTTCGATGCCGAGAATGATGGCAGCGAACAGGAACACCACGAAAGCATAAAAGAGGATGTCCATGCGAGGCTCCGTGAGCGCCTAGGTGAAGATCCGGTCCGGGTCGAACGTGTCTTCGGGCACCGGCGCGCCGAACATCCTGAGGCGCTCGGCGAAACGCGGACGCACCCCGGTGGCGCAGAAATGGCCCATCACCTTGCCGTCGGCGTCGACCCCGGTCTGCTCGAAGCGGAAGATTTCCTGCATCGAGATGATGTCGCCTTCCATGCCCGTGATTTCCTGCATGCTCACCACCTTGCGGGTACCGTCGGTCAGGCGCGACGCCTGCAGGATCACGGTGATGGCCGAGCAGATCTGCTGGCGGATCGCGCGCGGCGTCAGGTTCACGCCTGCCATGCTGACCATGTTCTCGAGACGCGCCAGGGCGTCGCGCGGCGTGTTCGCGTGGATCGTCGCCAGCGAGCCCTCGTGGCCGGTGTTCATGGCCTGCAGCATGTCGAGCGCCTCGGCGCCGCGCACCTCGCCCAGGATGATGCGGTCGGGCCGCATGCGCAGCGAGTTGCGGACCAGGGCGCGCTGCGTCACCTCGCCCTTGCCTTCGATGTTGGGAGGCCGTGTTTCGAGGCGCACCACGTGCGGCTGGCGAAGCTGCAGCTCGGCGGCGTCTTCGATCGTGACGATGCGCTCGTTGCCGGGGATGAAGCCGGAGATCAGGTTCAGCAGCGTGGTCTTGCCACTGCCGGTACCGCCCGAGATCAGGATGTTGACCTTGGCCAGGCCGAGGCTTTCGAGCACCTTGATCATCGGCGGCGTGACGCTCTTCAGCTCCAGCAGGTTCTGCACCGTGAGCGGGGTTGCGCCGAAGCGCCGGATCGATACCAGCGGCCCATCCACCGCCAGCGGCGGGATGATCGCGTTGACGCGCGAGCCGTCCGGCAGGCGGGCGTCGACCATCGGGCTCGATTCATCGACGCGGCGCCCCACGCGCGAGACGATCTTCTCGATGATCTTCATGAGGTGGGCATTGTCGTGAAAACTGATGTCGGTCAGCTCCAGCCGGCCGCGCCGCTCGACGTACACCTTGCTGCAGGTGTTGACCAGGATGTCGGAAACGGTCGGGTCGTTCAGCAGCGGCTCCAGCGGTCCGAAGCCGAGCATTTCGTGCTGGATGTCGAGCACCAGGTGGTGCCGTTCCTGCTGGTTCAGCACGATGCGCTCTTCCTCGATGATGCGCTGGACCAGCAGCGCCAGCTCGTGCTTGAACTGCTCGCTGGTCAGGCGCTTCAGGCGCTCCAGATCGATCCGGTCGAGGATCATCTGATGCATGGTCTTCTTCAGTTCCTGGTAGGCCTGTTGCGCCACTTCCGGCAGGGAGTGGTGCTGGCGGTCCTCGTCGGTTCCGGACAAACGCTCGCGCAGGGACATGGATCGTCTCCTTCAAAGTTCAGTCATCGCCTTCGCCGCGCCCGAACAGGCGGTCGAGCAGGCCCTTGGTTTCGGTTACGCGGCGCGCGGTCACCACTTCGACCAGGTCGGCCAGGCTGCGCGCCGCGGCGCTGCCGCGCGAGAGCTGCAGGACGGGGATGCCCTGGTTGACCGAGTCGGTGACGGCGACGTAATCGTTGGGAACGGTATGCAGCACCTCGGCGCCGAGCGCCGCGTGCAGGTCCTGAAGCCGCAGGCGTCCGCCCTTCTCGTAGCGGTTGACGATCAGGCGGATGTGATCGGTCACATAACCGAGCGAGCGGAAGATATCCAGCAGGCGCCGCGCATCGCGGATGTCGGGCAAGGCCAGCTGCAGCACCGGGTAGATCGCATCGGTGCTGTCGAGCGCGCGCAGCGAGACGGCATCGATCTGGCGGCCGACGTCGAGCAGGATGTAGTCGTAGTGCTGGCGTGCCACGCGCAGGATGGTGTCGATGTGTTCGGGCTTGGCTTCGGTCGTCTGGCCGGGATCGTCGGCCGCGGCCAGCACGCCGAAGCCGGGCGCCACGTGCACCAGGCAGGATTCGAGAAAGGGGCCGTCGATGCGTGCGATCTGCTGGCACACGTCCGACAGCGTCATCGCCGGCTTCTGGTCGGACACGTACAGCGTGGCGTCGCCGAACTGACGGTGCAGGTCGATCAGCAGCACCTTCCTGTCGGCCAGCGTGGCGAGCGCGTAGCCGAAATTGGTCGAGATGAAGGTCGCGCCGCTGCCGCCCTTGCAGGCGATGAAGGCGAGGATCTTGCCGTCGCGGCTAGAGGCGACGCCGGCGCTGGCGGCAATGCGGTCGATCGCTTCGTGCAGCGCGCGGTGCACCAACGGCAGTTGCAGCACTTCGCGCACGCCCGCACGCATGGCGCGGATCAAGAGCTCGGGGTGGTGATTGTCGGTCAGCAGCATGAAATGCGCTGCCGAGTAATGGCGGGTCAGGCGCTCGAGCAGGTCGCCGTCGGCGACCTCGGCTTCGCTGGTATCGACGATGACGAGGCTGGGCGCCTCAACGAGCGGGCGGTCGAGCGCGTCGCGCAGGCTGACGCGGCTGGCCGCGACATTCAACGGCGGCAGGCGCGCAGCTCCTTGGGAGGCGATCTCCGCGTAAAGCTGGGTATCGCGGCTGATCAGCAGGGCTTTCATCGGATTCCTCGGAACAGCAATCGGTCGGGTCCATATCGGGTTGGGGTGGTGCGCGCTGAAGCCAGTCCGGCAAGCGCTGCATCATTTGGCGCCGCTCCCGCCAATCAGCAGCTGCACCGGCTGCTGCCGATCGGCTTCCTTGAACGAACGCTGATAACGCTCGCGGGCCGCGAGGGCGGCTGTGCCGTCCACGCCGGAGGTGGGGTTGGCATTCGCCGCTGCCGCCGGGTCGATTACCTGGGCCGCCAGGTTGGCGCGCACCGAGGCGCCGAAGTTGTCTTCGAAATGCGGAGTCGCGCTGCAGCCTTGCAGCAACAAGACCGCCAGTGCCGCGGCCGTGGCCGCGAGACGATTGCGTGTGATGACCATCGCTTCCTCCTATTTCAGTTCGAAGCCGCCGGCGCTCTGCGAGGGATTCGCGGCCGGCACCGGGGTCGAGGCGGCGGCCGTGCTGACCTCCGGCGCCGGGCCGTCCAGGCGGCCGCCGAGCAGGACGGCGGCGCGCGACGGCACGCCCACCTTGTCGGTCGGCAGCACATAACCCGGGCCCTGCAGCGGCTTGACCAGGTGGGCCGTGATGACGAATACCAATTCGGTACGGTCGAGCTGGTAATCGGTGCTGCGGAACAGCGCTCCCAGCACCGGAACCTCACCCAGCACCGGCAGTCCCTTCAGGTTGGTGACCAGGTTGTTCTTGACCAGGCCGCCGATCACGAAGCTCTGGCCGTCGTACAGCTGTACGGTGGTGCTGGCGCGACGCGTGGTCACGACCGGCAGGATCGCGGCGCCGCTTAAACCGCCGGTCGAGATGCCCACGCCTTCGCGCGACAGTTCCGAGACTTCGGGCGCGACGCGCAGGTTGATGCGCCCTCCTCCCAGCACGGTGGGGGTGAAGCGCAGGCCGACGCCGAACTCCTTTTCTTCCAGCGTGACGCGGTTGTTATCCTGGGCCACCGGCACGTAGAATTTGCCGCCGGCGAGGAAGGTGCCTTCCTGGCCGCTGATCGCCATCACGTTCGGTTCGGCCAGGATGCGCACCAGGCTGTCCTGGTTTTCCGCATTCACGTTGACCCCGCCTTTGGTCTTGGCGGCCTGCAGCGAACCGTGGGCATTCCCGGTAATGAAATTCGACAGCAGGGCCGCACCCCAGCTACCGCCCCCGAAACGCCAGGCGGCGCCGGCTTCCAGCCGTTCGAGCAGGGATTTCGATACCTCGGCGACCTTCACTTCGAGCTGCACCTGTTGCGGCGCGCGGACCGACAGCAGGTTGATTACCCGTGCGCCCGCCTGGTTCGCATTCGACGTGCCGCCCGCATTGCTGCCGTTGGCGCCGCCCACGGTGCCGGGCGCGGCTTCGTCCTTGTCCGGCATGGCCAGCGGCCGCAAGGGCCGGCGCACATAGGCAGTCGCCAGGGCGACCGCACGCTCGACGGCATCGGCGTCGCTGACGGTACCGCTCAGCACCAGGGTGTCGCCGGCAGCCAGCACCTTGATGTCGCGCTCCTCCGGCAGGGCGGCGGCCAGCGTGGCCTGTACGGCGGACGGATCCATCGCCACCGTGATGTCGAGCATGCTGCAGACGCCGCTCTTGCCCTGCACGATCATGTTGGTGGTGCCGACGTCGACGCCGGCGATATACAGCGTGTCCGGCGCCACCAGGATGGCCTGCACGACCCCGGGGTTGCCGACGCTGCGGTGCTGGACCGCCTCCGGCAGGCGCATTAGCTGGGACTTCCCGACCTGCAGGGCCAGTTGGGCGGGCCGCGCGGCTTCGCCCTGGCAGCGCGGGCCGGCCTCGGAGCGCACCGCGGGCGGATTGTCGTTCGCCTGCGCGGCGGTCTTGGCGGCGGCGAGCGCGGGCCCGGCCGCAGCCATGGCCAGGCCGGCGAAGAGAACACGGACGATCGGCGTATGCATCAGACTTCCGTTCATGGCATCACCCCGGGATAGGTTCAGAAGCACTCCTGCGCCGTGCGCAGGCCGTTGAGCACGGTGACGCAATCACGCTCCACCTTGGCCGCGGTCTTGACCACCACCGGCACCTGGCGCACCACCACGACCGGCTTGGGCGCGGGCTTGGGCGGCGGCGACGCTTCCGGCAGCAGCGTCAGCTTGGTGGCGCCCAGGGTGGAAGCCGATTCCGGATCGACCTGGTTGCGCAGGGCCAGCGACAGCGTGCCCACGCTGCGCGCCAGGTCGAGCTTTTCGGCCTGCTCCGGCGTGACCTCGAGCGTGACCGCATTGACCACCTTCGGCCTGGTCTCGTCACGGTTGACCTCCTGGGCCACAGCCAGCACCAGGATGCGCTCCAGCACGATCTTCGAGATGTTCTGCTCACGCGCGCCGGAACCGGACGGCACGTCCTTCTGCATGCTGACGATGATGTCCACATAATTGCCCGGCAAGGCGAAGCCGGCCACGCCGATCACGTCGTTGACGCGCACGGTGATGGCGCGCTTGCCCTCGGTAATCAGTGCCGACAGCCCGCCCAGGGTGCCGGCCGGGGCCAGCTTGGCTTCGCTGACCGGCTCGCCCATCACCAGGTTGCTCTTGAGGACGCGGCCGCCCAGCTTCTGCGGATCGGTGAAGGCGCCCCTCGGCACACTGTGGGACGGCCAGTCGGCCAGCTTGAACATCTCCGGCGTCAGGCGCTGGCCGAGACTGATGTCGACCGCGGCCACGGCGATCCGTCCTGCAGCGGAGCCCGGCTGGCTCAGGAGCCAGCGCGAGGCAAACACCACGGCCGCCAGGCCGAACAGGATCGCGACTGCCATCATCGCGAGGGCACGCTTGTTCTTCATTTACGCCTCCGGTTCGCAAGCAATGAACATGCTGCGCCAGGCCTGCTCGACCGTCGCCACGGTCAGGCGCGCATCGTGCCCGGCAAAGCCGGCGAAATCGGCGATCCTGTCGAGCAGCTCGCCCGGATAGCAGGCCAGCAGCGCCCGCCCAGACTGCGCGTGCAGGCGCTCGATCAGGTGATCGGCGGCGGCGTCGTCGAACTCGATGCGGCGCAGCCGGCACTGGCGGCGCAGCAGGGCGCGATAGGCCCCTGCCGGCCAGGCACCGATCGCGCCCTTGTAGCCGATCCGGCGCAGGGCCGCGTCATCGAGGATGGTGCCCGGCGCCAGGTTGGTGGCGAACACCACGGCCGCATCGAAGGGTACCGCCTCGGCCTGGCCGCCCTGCAGCGAGAGCTGGTCGATGCCGGCATCGAGCGGGCCGATGAAGCGGTTCAGGAGCTCGGCGGCCTGGATACGCTGGCGGCCGACGTCGTCGATCACCAGCATGCCGTTGTTCGCCTGCAGGTGCGGCGGCGCGTGGTACAGGCCTTCCTCGGCGTCGTAGCGCAGGTCGAGCATCTCGCGTCCGAGTTCGGCGCCGACGTGTACCAGCGGACGCTGGCAGACGGTCCAGCGGGCGTCGCAGCTGCGCCGTTCTTCCTGCTGGCGCGCGGCCGGCGGCTGCGCCACGTGCAGCGCCGGATCGTACAGGCGGATCACCTGGCGGCCGACGGTCAGCGCGTACGGCACCGCGATCGGGCCCGGCAGCAGCCGTCCGAGCTTGCCGGCCAGATGGCTTTTGCCGCTGCCGGACGGACCGTACAACAGCAGCGAGCGGCGCGCGTACAGGGCAGCGCCCAGCACCTCGCGCGTGACCGTGGCCAGTCCATCCTCGCCCAGCGCCGCCGCCAGCTGGGCTGGCGTCACCCGCTCGGCCTGGGCATGGCGCAGCGCCTGGCGCTCGACCACGACGCGATAGGAAGCGAGCGTCACCGGGGCCGGTCCGACATAGCGGCAGCGCGCCAGCGCATCGGCCGCCCCACGCTGGCCGATCGCGGTCAGCTGGTACTGCATGTCGATATCCGATTCGCCGCACCAGGCCACCTCCACCTGCTGCTCGGCGATCAGGGGATTGAGTACTTCGCGCAGCACGTTGATGGACAGGCGCAGCTTGCCGGCCAGGACCGCCAGCGGCGCCTTGCCGCTGGCCTGGATCGCCTTCAGCACCAGATCGGTGACGAAGCGCGGCTCCAGGCCGGTGTCGCGCACCGTCTTGGGCTGGCGCGGCAGGATGGGCGCGATCTCCGGAAGGTCCGGCGCCGCCATGTGCGCGGCGCGCGGCACCGTCGCGATACTGCCAGTCGATAGCGTTTCAAGCATCGGAATCCCCTAGAAGCCTTCATGTTTTCCGAAACAGGTCGGATTGATTCTAGCGATCGCTCCCGGGGCCGCTCTTGCGTTCGGCCAAAAGCGGACTCGGCCTTAATGACGGACCAGGACCGCAATCGTTCCGAGCGCGATCGCCAGCCCATATGGCATCGCGCCGATACTCGGCTGCGCCGCCGGCATCGCCAGGCGCGCGCCCGGCATCCAGACCGTGCACAGAATGCCTTTGATATTGACCAGGACCTGGCGCAGGCGGCCTTTGACCAGCACCAGCAGCAAGGCCATCACGCCGCCGACGCACCAGCTCAGCACGGCAACTTCGAAAGCATCGCCCGGCCCGACGAAAGTGCCGACCACCGCCATCATCTTGACGTCGCCGGCAGCCATCCCGCGCGCCATGTAAAACGGCAGGAACACCGCCAGGCCGACACCCATCCCAGCGAGCGCCGCCAGCAGCGAGGACAAGGGATCGGACGACAGCAGATGCAGGCAGAACGCGCCGGCCAGCCCGGCCAGCAGCAGACGGTTCGGGATCCGGCGCGTGGCCAAGTCGTTGACGGCGGCAATGCTCACCAGCAGAAGCAGGACCACGTCGAGGTACTGTTCGATCGGCATAGCCTCCTCCAGAAGAAAAAAACCCTCCGGACGACGTGTCCGGAGGGCTCTATCGCATTACGATCCCGACGGTGCCGAAGCGCCCAGCTTGCCGTTGATGTCGGTGAACAGCTGCTTGATACCGTTGCCCAGGACTGCAGCACCACCGGCAACCACGACACCGATCAGTGCAGCGATCAGGCCGTACTCGATGGCGGTCACACCGTTCTCGTCAGCCATGAAGGTTTTGACTGCAGAGGCGAAAGTGCTCATGTGAAACTCCCATATGGTAGGTTAATGAAGACAACCCTGGCCGGAAGCGCTGACTGCAACTTCAAAACCACGTCGACTGCTGCGCTTTTCGGCTGACTGCGCCGAGTTCCGTGCCAGTGAGTTCACTATAAAAGGTGATGCCGCACGGCAAGTTGACTGCACACAAGCTTTCCAGAGGGAACTATTTTTTGTCGATGGGAATCATTCCCCCACGCTTGGGGGACGCGAATCGGCGACATCCTTGAGAAAATCCCTTGAAGACAAAAAAATTTTTTTTGCATAATTGCTTATATTGCAAAAAAGCTATATGCTGTTTCGCTTGCTCTTTGTGACATACCAGATACCTGCGAACGCGACGGCGGCTGTTGGTCCGCAGGTCGGTGGATTACATTGCTGAGAACGACATGGACTCGCTTCTGAAACACATGGTGGACATGACCGGCCACCGCGATCACGCGATGCTCGACATTTCCGTGATCTCGGCAGTGCAGGAACTGGCCCGCGCTGCGCAGACGCGCATCCTGAGCATCGCCACCGTGGCCGGACAACAGTACCTGCGTTCGCGCGCATCGATCCGTGCCGGCGGCGAAGCCCGCCTGGAAGATACGCCCGAAGGCGCACTCGGCGAACCCATCAGCCTGGAACTGGCGCGCTGCCTCGCCGAACACCGCAGCAGCGCCGAAGCCTGCGGCGCCGACGGCAGCCGCACCCTGTGGCTGCCGATCTGGTTCGGCGACAAGGCCTGCACCTGCCTGGAGCTGCGCAATGACCGGCCCTTCTGCAGCGACACCATCCACACCGTCGGCGGCATCGTCGGCGTCTACCGTAATTTCCAGAACCTGCTCGACTACAGCGAACGCGATTCGCTGACCGGTCTGCTCAACCGCAAGACCTTCGACGACCAGCTGGCCCGCATGCTGCACGGCGCCCACGAGCACGACCCGCGCCTGCCCGGCCTGGCGGAAAGGCGCCAGCCGCACGGACCGGAAAAACAGTGGCTGGCGGTGGTCGACGTCGACCACTTCAAGGCCGTCAACGACAAGTTCGGCCACCTGTACGGCGACGAGGTGCTGATCCTGATCGCCAACCTGCTGCAGTCATCGTTTCGGGTCCAGGACCGGGTCTTCCGCTTCGGCGGCGAGGAATTCGTCGTGCTGCTGCGTTCCACCACACTGGAAAACGCCTGGAAGATCATCGAGCGCTTCCGCACCAACGTCGAGAACCACGACTTCCCGCAGGTGGGCCGGGTCACGGTCAGCGTGGGCTTCGTGAGCATCAGCGCCTTCGAATCGCCGGTGGTGACCCTGGGCCATGCCGACCAGGCCCTGTACTACGCCAAGAGCAATGGCCGCAACCAGGCCTGCCACTACGACGACCTGGTCTCGCACGGCGTGCTGCAGGCGGTGGCCTCGAACGATACCGCCGAATTCTTCTGATATCGGGTTACACGCTCAGGCCGCGAGCGCCATGAAGCGCAGCGGATCGACCTTCCACTTCTCGGCCGATTCGTGGCGCACGATCTTGTCGCCGCCGCCGAAGCCCAGGCCGCGCGCCAGGTCCACGGTTTCCGGCTTGATGTAGGTCTGGCTCTTTGTGCTGAAGAAGACGTTGACCTTCGGCGTGAGCAGGCTGGTTTCATGCGGTTCGACCACCACCCCGAGGCGTCCCGATTCCAGCAGCACCAGGGTGCCGACCGGATAGATGCCGACGCAGCGCATGAACTCCTGGGTCAGCGCAGGATTGAAGTGGAACTTGCTCCACTCGTACATCTTGCGCAGCGCTTCGGCCGCCGGCATGCCCTTGTGATAGCAGCGGTCGGCCGTGATCGCGTCGTAGACGTCGACGATCGCGGCCATCTGCGCCAGCTCGCTGATCTGCTCGGCGCCCTGGCGGTCCGGATAGCCGGTGCCGTCGCGGCGTTCGTGGTGATGCAGGGTGATGTCGAGCGGGATCGCGCCGATCTCCGGCGAGCGGCGCAGGATCTCGACACCGTCGCGCGGGTGGCGGCGCACCACCTCGAATTCCTCGTCGGTCAGGCGGCCCGGCTTGTTCAGGATATGGTCCGGGACCAGGGCCTTGCCGGTGTCGTGCAGAAGGCCGCCGATGCCGGCCTGGTAGATGGTCTCGTCGTCCATCTTGCGCGAGCGGCAGAAGGCGACCAGCAGGGTGCACACGCTGACCGAGTGCAGGAAAGTGTAGTCGTCCTTGTTCTTGATGTAAGAAAGGCCCAGCAGGGCGCTGGCATTGCGCAGGATCGAGGCCGTGATGCTCTCGACCACCGGCGACACCTTGTCCATCTCGACCGCCTTGCCCAGGCGCGCGTCCTGCATCACGGTTTTCACCAGGCTGGCGGCCTGGCGGCGGATCGCGACGGCGCGGTCGAACTCCTCGGCCAGTGTGCTGCGCAGCGGCGCCACCGGCCTGGCCGCGATCGCCGCCACTTCCTCTTCGACCTTCGCCGCCGCCTCATCGACGGTCGGCGCATCGCTCAGGTCCAGCCCCTTGGCGCAGTCGATGACCACGCCGCGGATGCCGGCCTGGACGATCTTGCGGATTTCGTCCTCGCTGCTGATGACGAAGCGGTTACGAACGAAGGGATGTTCCATCCAGCCGCAATCGAGATCGTGGATGGCCATCCCTACGCGAAGTTGCGAGGAATCGATTTTCTTGAGCATGGGGACACGAACAGGGGTGTGTTAATCTCGCCGCGTTTCGAGGCGCTTTCAGTATAACAACTGTTCAGCTTGCCACTTGCCATAGGTAAACTACTTTCAGCGGAATGTGTCCTTAAAGATACAAATATTGATTTATGGAATTACGCCAGCTCCGCTACTTCGTCGCCATCGTCGACCATGGTTCGCTCTCGCGCGCGGCGCTGGTGCTGCATGTGGCACAGCCGGCGCTGACCCAGCAGCTGCGCCAGCTGGAGGATGAGCTCGGTGTGCAGCTGCTGCACCGCTCGGCCCAGGGCGTGGTCAGCACCGACGCCGGCAAGGTGTTCTACGAACACGCGCTGGCGATCCTGAAACAGGTGGCGGACGCCCAGGCGGCCGTGGTCCAGTCGGCCGAACGGCCCTCCGGCAGCGTCACCCTCGGCCTGCCGCACAGTATCTCGGGCGCGCTGGCCCTGCCGCTGCTGACAGCGATCCGCCAGCGTTATCCCGAGATCACCCTGCAGCTGACCGAGGAGCTGACCGGCAACCTGGCCGAGCAGCTGCGCGCCGGCCGCGTCAACCTCGCCGTGCTGCTCGACGACGGCCAGTTGTCCAGCTTCGCCACCACCCCGCTGGTCGAGGAAGAGCTGCGCTTCATCTGCCGCGACGACGCGCCCTGGGCCGCCGGACGCGACAGCCTGGCGCTCGCCGAAGCGCTGGACGCGACCCTGATCCTGCCCGGCCTGCAGCATGGCGTGCGTCCGCGCATCGAGAGCACGGCGCGCGCCGCCGGCCTGCACACGCGCGGCGTCATCGAAATCAACTCGATCGCGATCCTCAAGTCGGCGATCCTGGCCGGCATGGGCGCCACCATCCTGCCGGTGGCGCCGGTGCAGGCCGAAGTCGAGCGCGGCGCCATGCGGGCGGTCTCGATCCACAGCCCCTCGATCTCGCGCACGGTGGTGCTGTGCACCTCGAAGAACATTCCGCTGACGAACGCCGCCGCCGCGGTCAGCCGCCTGGTGGCCCAGGTTGCGACGGAACTGTGCGCCAGCGGCGCCTGGATCGGCGCGCGGGCCCTCGCGGCCTGATGGCCCATCATTTTTTCTTATAGCCCCATCCCCATTCCGTATTTCCGTATACGTCAAGTTGTCTCTACACTTCGGGCAAAGCCAAAAAACCGGCACCCGGCCCGCTCCCGCCACCGCCTACCCGGCGCGACGCTCCGAGCCAGCCCACCTGAATACCATTTGGAGACACCATGCCTGACACCATCCTCGGCCAGGGCGCGCCCGCGCCTGCCATCCCGTCCACGCCCGCCGCTCCCGTCGCCGGATCGCCGGACCGCTTGAAAGACGTCAGCCTCGACGACAAGTACACCGCGACCTCCGGCAAGATCTTCCTGTCCGGGATCCAGGCGCTGGTGCGCCTGCCGATGATCCAGAAGATCCGCGACGAACAGGCGGGCCTGAACACGGCCGGTTTCGTGTCCGGCTACCGCGGCTCGCCGCTGGGCGGCCTGGACGAGAACCTGTGGAAGGCCAAGGGCCACCTGGAAGCGAAGAGCATCCAGTTCGTGCCGGGCGTGAACGAGGACCTGGCCGCGACCGCCGTCTGGGGCACCCAGACCGTCGACCTGATCGGCCCGGCCAAGCACGACGGCGTATTCGCCATGTGGTATGCGAAGGGCCCGGGTGTCGACCGCTGCGGCGACGTTTTTAAACACATGAACCACGCCGGTACGAGCAAGAACGGCGGCGTGCTGCTGGTGGCCGGCGACGACCACGGCGCCTACTCCTCGACCCTGCCGCACCAGTCGGACCACATCTTCGCCGCCTGCATGATCCCAGTGCTGTATCCGTCGAACGTGCAGGAATACCTGGACCTGGGCGTGCACGGCTGGGCGATGTCGCGCTTCTCCGGCCTGGCGGTGGCGTTCAAGGCGCTGGCCGATACCGTCGAATCGAGCGCCTCGGTGGATGCCGACCCGTTCCGCGTCGAGGTCAAGCTGCCGCAGGACTTTACGATGCCGGAAGGCGGCCTGAATACGCGCCTGTCGTCCGTGCCGCTGGGCCAGCAGGCGCGCACCCAGGAAGCGCTGATGCAGGACTACAAGATCTACGCAGCCCTGGCTTACGCGCGCGAGAACAAGCTGAATCGCGTCACCATCGACAGCCCGGACGCCAGGCTGGGCATCATCGCCTCCGGCAAATCCTATGTGGACGTGCTGGAAGCGCTGGAAGAACTGGGCATCGACGAAGCGATGGCGGCCCAGGTCGGCCTGCGCCTGTACAAGGTCGCGATGATCTGGCCGCTGGAGCCGGAAGGCGTGCGCGAATTCGCCCAGGGCCTGGAAGAGATCCTGGTGGTCGAAGAAAAGCGCCAGGTCGTCGAATACCAGCTCAAGGAACAGCTGTACAACTGGCGCGACGACGTCCGTCCCCACATCGTCGGCAAGTTCGACGACAAGGGCGAATGGGTCTCGCCGCGCGGCGAATGGCTGCTGCCGCCGAAGGCCGACTTCTCGGTCGCCCAGGTCGCGCGCGTGATCGCCGGCCGCATCGCCCGCCTGAACCTGGACGGCCGCACCCGCGACCTGATCAAGGCCCGCCTGGCCTTCCTGGAAGCGAAGGACGCGGTGCTGATGAAGGCGGTCACGACGCCGTTCCGCCCTGCTTTTTATTGTTCCGGCTGTCCGCACAACACCTCGACCAAGGTGCCGGACGGCTCCTTCGCGCTGGCCGGCATCGGCTGCCACGTGATGGCGACCTCGATCTACCCGGAGATGAACAAGCTGACCACCCACATGGGCGGCGAAGGCACGCCCTGGATCGGCCAGGCCGCGTTCTCGAAAGTGCCGCACGTGTTCCAGAACCTGGGCGACGGCACCTACTTCCACTCCGGTTACCTTGCCATCCGCGCGGCGATCGCGGCCAAGGTCAACATCACCTACAAGATCCTGTACAACGACGCGGTCGCGATGACCGGCGGCCAGCCGGTCGACGGCGTCACCTCGGTGCCGCTGATCGCCCAGCAGATGGCGGCCGAAGGCGTGAAACGCATCGCCCTCGTCACCGAAGACCTGTCGCGTTACGAAGACAGGTCAAGCCTGCCGGAACTGGTCACCATCCACGACCGCAAGCACATGGACGACATCCAGCGCGAGCTGCGCGAACTGCCGGGCGTGACGGTCCTGATCTACGACCAGACCTGCGCCGCCGAGAAGCGCCGCCGCCGGAAAAAAGGTGAGTTCCCGGACCTGAACAAGCGGATGGTCATCAACGAAGCCGTCTGCGAAGGCTGCGGCGACTGCGGCGTGCAGTCGAACTGCGTCGCTATCCTGCCGAAGGAAACGGAATTCGGCCGCAAGCGCGCGATCGACCAGTCGTCCTGCAACAAGGATTACTCGTGCGCCAAGGGCTTCTGCCCGAGCTTCGTCACCGTCGAAGGCGGCACGCTCAAGAAAAACAAGGCCGGCGTCGCCAAGTCGAAGGACGAAGACGACGGCTGGGGCGCACTGCCGGCGCCGATGCTGCCGTCGATCGCCGCTCCCTACAACATCCTGATCAACGGCATCGGCGGCACCGGCGTGATCACCGTCGGCGCGCTGATGGGCATGGCCGCCCACCTCGAAGGCAAAGGCGCCTCGGTGCTGGACATGACCGGCATGAGCCAGAAGAACGGCTCCGTCACCTCGCACGTGAAGATCGCGGAAACGCCGGAACGCCTGCGCGCCCAGCGCATCGCCACCGGCGAAGCCGACCTGGTGCTGGGCTGCGACATGCTGACCGCCGGCGCCTCGGACGCGATCTCGAAGATGCGCCCGGGCCGCACCACGGTCGTCGTCAACCTGCACGAGCAGCCGACCGGCACCTTCGCCCAGCAGCGCGACTGGGAATTCCCGACCGAGCAGGTGCGCTCGCTGATTCTTGAGGCCGTGGGCGGTGAAGCCGGTGTCGACTTCATCGACGCCACCAGGCTGGCCACCGCGCTGATGGGCGACTCGATCGCCGCCAACCTGTTCATGATGGGTTACGCCTGGCAGAAGGGCCTGATCCCGCTGTCGGAAGCCTCGCTGCTGCGCGCGATCGAACTGAACGGCGTGGCCGTCGGCTCCAACAAGCGCAGCTTCCTGTGGGGCCGCCGCGCCGCCGTCGACCTCAAGCGCGTCGAGAACACCGCCACGCCAGTTCAGCCGAGCGCGGCCCGCGCCATCGTCATGCAGATGCCGCAAACCCTGGACAGCATCCTCAAGAAGCGCGTCGAATTCCTGACCGGTTACCAGGATGCGGCCTATGCCGCGCAGTACGCCGAACTGGTGTCGCAGGTGCGCGAGCGCGAAGCGGCCCTGGGCCTGGGCAACAAGCTGGCGACGGCGGTCGCAAAGTCCCTTTTCAAGCTGATGGCCTACAAGGACGAATACGAAGTTGCCCGCCTGTACACCGACGGCCGTTTCGTCGAGCAGCTGAAGAGCCAGTTCGAGGGCGAGTTCAGCGTCAAGTTCAACCTGGCGCCGCCGCTGTTCGCCAAGAAGGATGCCAAGGGCCACCTGGTGAAGGCCGAATTCGGCTCGTGGATGTGGAGCGCCTTCAGGCTGCTGGCCAAGCTGAAAGGCCTGCGCGGCGGCACCTTCGACATCTTCGGCTACACGGCCGAGCGCAAGATGGAGCGCGCGCTGATCAGCGAGTATCGTGGGATGATCGAAGGCGTGCTGGGCTCGCTGGATGCGTCGACGCACGCGACCGCGGTCGAGCTGGCGGCCCTGCCGGAGCAGATCCGCGGCTTCGGCCATGTGAAGGAAAAGGCGGTGGCCGAGTACCGTGCGCGGGTGACGGAGCTGCTGAGCGGCAACGCCAAAAAACGCGCTGCCTGATCGATCACCCGTCGTTCCCGCCTCCGCGGGGACGACGGCGTTCTGCATTCTTGACGTTTACGTTAACGTCATATACCGTACCAAGAACTCCTGTTCGCTTCCGCAATCTCAAGGAACACCATGAACGACATCACCCCCGCCGCCAGGCTCGAACTGCCGGAGCAGCCGAAACTGGCCAATAAAGTGCGTTTCGTGACCGCGGCTTCACTATTCGACGGCCATGACGCCTCGATCAACATCATGCGCCGCATCCTGCAGTCGAACGGCGCCGAAGTCGTGCACCTGGGCCACAACCGCTCGGTCGACGAAGTCGTCACCGCGGCCCTGGCCGAAGACGTGCAAGGCATCGCCATCTCCAGCTACCAGGGCGGCCACGTCGAATACTTCAAGTACATGATCGACCTGCTGCGCCAGCGCGGCGGCGCCCACATCAAGGTGTTCGGCGGCGGCGGCGGCGTGATCGTCCCCTCTGAAATCGACGAGCTGCATGCCTATGGCGTGACGCGCATCTTCAGCCCGGAAGACGGCCAGCGCATGGGCCTGGTCGGCATGATCCGCTCGATGCTGGAAGCCTGCGACGTCGATCTGTCGGCCTATGCGCCGACCTCGCTCGACGCGCTGACTGCAGGCAATATCGAACAGCGCCACCGTCCGCTGGCCCAACTGGTCACCGCGCTGGAAAACGGCAAAGCCTCGAACGAACTGCGCAAGCAGATCATGGACAGCGCCGAAGGCCTGAAGGTACCTGTACTCGGCATCACCGGTACCGGCGGCGCCGGCAAGTCCTCGCTGACGGATGAACTGATCCGCCGCATCCGCCTCGACCAGAACGACCGCCTGAACATCGCGGTGATTTCGATCGACCCGTCGCGCCGCAAGTCGGGCGGCGCCCTGCTGGGCGACCGCATCCGCATGAACGCGATCAATCCCTGGAATGGCCAGACGCGTGTCTTCATGCGCTCGCTGGCGACCCGCGAAGCCGGTTCCGAGATCTCCCAGGCCCTTCCGGACGTGATCGCCGCCTGCAAGGTGGCCGGCTTCGACCTCGTCATCGTCGAGACCTCGGGCATCGGCCAGGGCGACGCCGCCATCGTCCCGCACGTCGACCTGTCGATGTACGTGATGACCCCGGAATTCGGCGCCGCTTCCCAGCTCGAGAAGATCGACATGCTGGACTTCGCCGATTTCATCGCCATCAACAAGTTCGACCGCAAGGGCGCCCAGGATGCGCTGCGCGACGTGGCGAAACAGTACCAGCGCAACCGCGAACTGTGGAGCAAGTCGCCGGACCAGATGCCGGTGTTCGGCACCCAGGCGTCGCGCTTCAACGACGACGGCGTCACCGCGCTCTATCTCGGCCTGCTGCCGGCGCTGGCCGAACTCGGCCTCAAAACGGACACCCCGAAGCTGGCCCAGCCGGCGCAGAAATACTCGAGCGGCAAGAACGTCATCGTGCCGCCGAGCCGCACCCGCTACCTGGCCGAGATCGCCGACACCGTGCGCGGCTACCACCGCAACACGGGTAAACAGGTGAAGCTGGCGCGCGAACGCCAGCAGCTCAGCGAAACCAGGCGCATGCTGGCTGCGGCGAACCGCGAAGTGGTGCTGGACGACCTGATCACCGAGCGTGAGAACGCCATGGATGGCGAAGCGAAGAACCTGCTGGCTTCCTGGCCGCAGCTGCAGGCGACCTACGCCGGCGACGAGCACGTGGTCAAGATCCGCGACAAGGAAATACGCACCAAATTGGTGCAAACTACGCTGTCCGGCAACAAGGTCCGCAAAGTCGCCCTGCCCCGCTTCGAGGATCATGGCGAAATCCTGCGCTTCCTGATGCTGGAAAACGTCCCCGGCGCCTTCCCCTATACGGCCGGCGTGTTCCCCTTCAAGCGCGAAGGCGAAGACCCGACCCGCATGTTCGCCGGCGAAGGCGATGCCTTCCGCACCAACCGCCGGTTCAAGCTGGTTTCGACTGGCATGGACGCGAAACGCCTGTCGACCGCCTTCGACTCCGTGACCCTGTACGGCGCCGATCCGGCCCTGCGTCCGGACATCTACGGTAAAGTCGGCAACTCGGGCGTCTCGATCGCGACCCTGGACGACATGAAGGTGCTGTACGACGGCTTCGACCTGTGCAGCCCGAGCACCTCCGTCTCGATGACCATCAACGGTCCGGCCCCGACCATCCTGGCGATGTTCATGAACACCGCCATCGACCAGCAGATGGACAAGTTCGCCCTGGAGAAAGGCCGCCAGCCGACCGCGGAAGAAGCGGCGCAGATCAGGGCATGGGTGCTGGCCAATGTGCGCGGCACGGTCCAGGCCGACATCCTGAAGGAAGACCAGGGCCAGAACACCTGCATCTTCTCGACCGAGTTCTCGCTGAAGGTGATGGGCGACATCCAGGAATACTTCGTGCAGCACCAGGTGCGCAACTTCTACTCGGTGTCGATCTCGGGCTACCACATCGCCGAAGCCGGCGCGAACCCGATCTCGCAACTGGCCTTCACGCTGTCGAACGGTTTCACTTTTGTGGAAGCCTATCTGGCGCGCGGCATGAACATCGACGATTTCGCGCCGAACCTGTCGTTCTTCTTCTCCAACGGCATGGATCCGGAATACACGGTGCTGGGCCGCGTGGCGCGCCGCATCTGGGCGGTGGCGATGCGCGACAAATACGGCGCCAACGACCGCAGCCAGAAGCTGAAGTACCACATCCAGACCTCGGGCCGCTCGCTGCACGCGCAGGAAATCGACTTCAACGACATCCGCACCACCCTGCAGGCGCTGATCGCGATCTACGACAACTGCAACTCGCTGCACACCAACGCCTACGACGAAGCGATCACCACGCCGACCGACGAATCGGTCCGCCGCGCCCTGGCGATCCAGCTGATCATCAACCGCGAATGGGGTCTCGCCAAGAACGAGAACCCGAACCAGGGGGCCTATATCATCGACGAGCTGACCGACCTGGTCGAGGAAGCGGTGCTGCAGGAATTCGAGCGCATCGCCGAACGCGGCGGCGTGCTGGGCGCGATGGAAACCGGCTACCAGCGCGGCAAGATCCAGGAAGAGTCGATGCTGTACGAGCACCAGAAGCACGACGGCACCCTGCCCATCATCGGCGTGAACACCTTCCGCAACCCGAAGGGCGCGGAAGCCCCTGCCACCATCGAGCTGGCCCGTTCGACCGACGACGAGAAGCAGTCGCAGCTGACGCGCCTGGAAGCCTTCCACCAGCGCAACGCAAGTGAAGCCCCGGCCGCCCTGGCTGCCCTGCAGCAGGCCGCGATCGACAACGAAAACGTGTTCGCGCGCCTGATGGACGCCGTGCGCGTCTGCTCGCTGGGCCAGATCACGACCGCGCTGTTCGAGGTCGGCGGCCAGTATCGCCGTAATATGTAAGCCGGCAAGCCTCCGCTCCTGCTTTAGAATTCGGGGTCAGAGCACATTTCGGCACACCGCCAAAAATGTGCTCTGACCCCGAATGTCATGGAGCCATGCATGCCGATCAAGCCGGAACAACTCGCGTCCCTGATGCGCGAAGTCGAGCAGGAAGATCCGATCGATTTCGCCGACCTCCCCTTTCCCGAAGACGATCTGCGCGAGCTGGTCGCCAACCACCTGTGCGAGATGGCGGCCTCGATGGAGAACTTCAGCTCCGAAGACCGCCTGATGACCCTGCTTGCCGTGTCGGCCAAGCTGGTCCTCGAAAACCTCGTGCTGCATGTGCAGTTGCTGCGCCGCCATGGCATTCCTGCCGGCGACAATGTTGAGGCACTGTTAAGCCGGCTGCGTAACAACAAGAAGTAAATGACGCACAAAGACCACAGAGCGCTCTGATTTAGCACAATTCCCTATCGTGTTGATGTCAGGAAGATATCTTCAGGTATGATTGACTTTCGCAAATTTCTATGCAGACAGGCCTGTTTGCACCCACTCGATTTCTTGAGGAAACCATGCCGCGTAAAGTCAACAAAAGGGCGCTCAGCACCGCTCTGGTCACCGGAGCCATCATCGTCTCCGCCGCGCTAGGCGGCTGTAATCGCACCAAGCCGACGGAACAGCTGCTGGCCGAGGCGAAGCAGTACCAGCAGAAAGGCGAGATCAAGGCGGCCATGATCGAGCTGAAAAATGCTGTCGCCAACAGCCCGGAGAACGGCGAAGCGCGGCTGGCGCTGGGCTCCTTGCACGTCCAGGCCGGCGACTACGTGTCGGCCGAGAAGGAGCTGCGCAAGGCGCTGTCGCTCGGTATCGACAAGAAGCGGGTGCTGCCGCCCCTGGGCCGTGCGCTCGAGCAGGAGGGCAAGTTCAAGGAGCTGCTGGATACCATCGCGGCCGATACCGCTGCCGGCTCGGCCGAACTGCTGGCCCTGCGCGGCAGCGCCTATCTCGGATTGAACGACGCGGACAAGGCCAAGGATGCCTTTGCCGAGGCCGCCAAGCTGCAGCCGGACAACGGCGATGTCCTGATCGGCATGTCGCGCCTGGCGCTGCTCCAGAAAGACGCGATCGCGGCCCAGACCCTGGCCGACCAGGCCGTCGCCAAGGATCCGAAAAACGCCGACGCCTGGATGTTCAAGGGTGCACTCGCACGCGGCGAAGGCAAGATGCCGGAAGCGCTGGCCGCCTTCACCAAGGCTTCCGTGGTCAAGCCGGATCACCGCACCGCATTCATCGAAAAGGCGCTGATCGAAATCAACCTGCGCAAGTTCGACGAAGCCAAGGCCGACCTGGACGCCGCGCGCAAGCTTACCCCGGGCAGCCTGCAGCTGGCGTATACCCAGTCCCTGCTCGACTTCACCAAGGGCCAGAACGCGGCGGCCCTGGAATCGATACAAAAAGTGCTCAAGAGCGCGCCCGACCATCTGCCGAGCATGCTGCTGGCCGGTGCGATCGAGCTGAGGATGGGCTCCTACCTGCAGGCGGAACAACACCTGGGCAAGTATGTGAAAGCCATTCCGGACAATACCTATGCGCGCAAGCTGCTGGCCCAGGCCCAGCTGCAGACCGCCCCGTCCGAAGCCCTGGCGACGCTGGCGCCGGCGCTGAAGAATTCGTCCGACGACCCGCAGCTGCTGGCGCTGGCCGGTGAGACCTATCTGCGCAACAAGGACTACGGCAACGCCACCAATTACCTCGAGAAAGCGACGGCGCTGGCGCCGAAGGTCGCCGCCCTGCACACCTCGCTGGGCCTGTCGCGGATGCGCCAGGGCGACCAGGCCAAGGGCCTGTCCGAGCTCGAACTCGCCGCCTCGCTCGACAACAGCTCGCCGAAGGCCGGCATCGCCCTGGTGCAGGCCGAGATGTCGATGAAGCACTACGACAAGGCCCTGGCCGCGGCCCAGGCACTGGTCAAGCAACAACCCGACAATGCCCAGGTGCAGGCCCTGCTGGGCACGGTGTATGCGTCCATGAACGACCAGGCCAACGCCCGCGCCAGCCTGGAAAAGGCGCTGGCGATCGACCCGGTGTTCTTCCCCGCCGCGGCCAACCTGGCCCAGATGGACCTGAACGACAAGAAGCCGGCCGATGCCGAAGCCCGCTTCACCACCATCCTCAAGAAGGATCCGAAAAACATCGGCGCCATGACGGCGCTGGCCGAACTCGCCGACCTGCAAGGCCAGCCCGACAAGGCCACGACCTGGTTCGAAAAGGCCAGCAGCGAGAACCCGACCGCCGTCGGCCCCGGCATGCGCCTCGCCAACCATTACCTGAAGATCAAGCAGGCGCCGAAGGCGCTGACCGTGGCGCGCAAGCTGCAGACCGAGAATCCGACCGATCCGAACCTGCTGGACCTGCTGGGCCAGGTCCAGCTGGCGAACAACGATACTACCGCGGCGATCGAAACCTACAGCAAGCTGGTCAACGTGCAGCCGAAGTCGCCCCAGGCCAGGTACCGCCTGGCCTCGGCCTATGCGGTGGCGAAGCGTGACGACGATGCCGCCTCCGAGCTGAAGAAGGCGACCTCGCTGCAGCCGGACTTCCTGCCGGCCCAGCTCGCGCTGGCCGAGCTGTCGATGCGCAAGAACCGTCCGGAAGAAGCCCTGGCCATCGCCCGCGGCATGCAGAAACAGCCGCGTACCGCGAACGCCGGCCTGATGCTCGAAGCCGACATCCTGATGACGCAGAAGAAGATCGACCAGGCCCTGCCGCTGTACGAGAAAGCCCAGGCCAGCCATCCGACCACCCAGGTGGCCCTCACCCTGCACCGCCTGCAGAAAATGAACGGCAAGGAGCAGAAAGCCAACCAGGTTCTGACGCAGTGGCTGAAGGACCATCCGGACGACGTCCAGGCGATCATCTATTCGGCCGAGCAAAGCCTGTACGCCAAGCAGTACCAGGCGGCCGCCACCCAGCTGGAGAGCGCGCTGAAACTAGCGCCCAACAATGCGCTGGCGCTCAACAACCTGGCCTGGACCTACCAGCAGCTGAACAATCCGAAGGCGCTGGAAACCGCCGAGAAGGCCTACAGCATCGCAGGCAACAACCCGGCCGTGCTCGACACCCTGGGCAGCATCCTGACCGACAAGGGCGACACCAAGCGCGCGGTCGACCTGCTGCAGAAGGCAGTGACGGCCTTCCCGAACAACCTCGACATGCAATTGCACCTGGGCGAGGCCCAGGCCAAGAACGGCGACAAGGCCGGTGCCCGCAAGACCCTGGAGAAGGTGTCGGCGGCCAACAAGGGCGAGAGTTCGGCCAAGGCGAAGGAGTTGTTACAACAAATGTGACATCCAGCCGGCGGCGCAAGCCGCCGGCTTGACAAATAGTGTTCTTTTTATCTTGTTCGTTATCAACTATTCATTTCTTTATAGAATCTTTACTGGCCCGGTGTTACGATTGGTACTATAGGCGCGCGTTTGCGCGAGATAAATAGCGACGTCCTGCGGAGAGAAAAGAATGAACAGTTTAGCAACTGGCGAGGAAGTGGTGAAGGCGTCCTCTGAACCTCAGGACGCACGTTACGATTCCGCTCCTAAGGGGGGTGCTGAGCTCGGCTGTGATACGATCACAGACGTGACCATTAACGAAAAAACATTTGGTATCCGTACGGCGGACACGGATGGGAGGCGCAGTTCTGCGAACCTTCTCATCAACAAGATGTATGCGTGGCGCGGTTACTCGGGCACGCATCGTCTGGACGACGACCCGAACCGGATTACTCTTTCGGCTTCCGATCACGGCGAAGTGGTCGGAACGGTCACGCTTGGCATCGATTCCCCGGTCGGCCTGCTGGCCGACGAAGTCTTCAAGGACGAGATCGACCGTTTCCGCGAGCGCGGTGCGAAGGTCTGCGAAATCACCAAGCTCGCCTTCGACCCGAAGGTGCGTTCGAAGGCCGCCCTGGCTTCACTGTTCCACGTGATGTTCATCTATGGCCGCCGGCTGCACAAATGCACCGACGTCTTTATCGAAGTCAATCCGCGCCACCGCCGCTTCTATGAAACCATGCTGGGTTTCAAGCGCGTCGGCGAGCTGCGCATCAATCCCCGTGTCGATGCCCCCGGCTGGCTGCTGTGGAACAGCCTCGACTACGTCCAGGACCAGATCGAGCGCTACGGCGGCACCAGCGATTCGGCGGAAAACGAACGCTCGCTGTTCCCCTACTTCTTCTCCCAGAAGGAAGAAGAAGGCATCGCGCGCCGCCTGACCAACCTCGGCTGAACGCGCCTACCCCGGCATTCAGGCAGCGCCGCCCGGCGCTTCGGCCGCCGTCCGCGCGGCCGCTTCGTGGCGCGCCAGGATCGGGTTGATCAGGCGCCGCATGAACAGGCCGATGCCGCCCCACATCGTGATGAACCACAGCGGCACGCCGCCCGGCGGATTGCCCGGATAGCCCCACTGGCCGCTGTGCACGCCCGTGTATTCGATCAGCGCCCCCAGCAGCACCATATAGCCGGTATAGGCCAGGTCCAGCGGCTCGTGGAACAGCGCCAGCCCCACCAGCAGCAGGACGCCCGTCACCAGCAGCAGCGTATTGCTGTCGTGGATGGTGGCGAAGGCGGCCGAATAGGCCAGCGCGAGCGCCCATACGGTCGCCCGCCTGCCGGCCGGCGCCGGGCCGTTCAGCAGGCGCCGCGTGTGCAATAGATAGAAGCCCCACATGAACAGTTCCCAGACCGGCTGCAGCAGGATGTCCGGGTGGGCGAACATGAAGATGCCCTGCTTCAGGGAAGCGGCATTCATCGCCGTGAAGAAGGCGCAGACGCAGACGTAGAAGATCGCCTCGACCTTGCCGAGCCGGCCGAAGGTCAGAGCCCAGAGGACCAGCAACGCGGCCAGCTTGCCGGGATTGGTCGGCACGAACGCCAGGATCAGCATGACTGCCGGGACCTGCAGGAGAAGGCGGGTTCGCATATACATTTGGCAAGTAGACATGAAAGGCGCTGATGTTGTCAATCAGCACAAGAAAAAAGGCCTCCGAAGAGGCCTTTTCAAGTGGCGCGCCAGGAATTACTTGGCGGATTTCTTCTCGCGGCGGCGCAGGGCGGCGCCCATGCCGACCATGGCCAGGCCCATCAGCGACAGGGCACCCGGCTCCGGCAGGGCGAATGCCTGGCCCGGATCGTCGATACGGGCACCCAAGATGTTCTCGCCGCCATTCCACAGCGGGTTGTAGTTGTAGCTGTTCTTGAAGCGCAGGTCGCGCAGGCCCAGGTAGCTGGAGAACCAGTTCGAGTTCAGCTGGTTGGCCCACAGGCCGGTTTTGCCGTCAATCATGGCATCGGTCACGACCGAACCGTAGGAATCGGCATTGCCGGTGAAGCCATTGCTGCTTGGCACCTGGTCGCCGACGATGGTATTGGTCGGGTTGCCGGTATCCATGCCGGTATCGAACATGATACGGGCCAGGAAGGTGCCTTCGGTAAAGCCGGTAGCGCAGCTTTCACCGCAGCGGATGCTCGGGCTGATGGACGTGTTCGACACCGACGATTTGCTCATCGTGTCGGTATTGCGCCAGTACAGGTCGAGATAGCCGCCGGTAGCCGGGAACGGGTTGGTTGCCGACGGCGAACCTTGCTGGACGCCGTAGAACATACCGGTGATCTGGCCTTGCTGGCCATTGACGAAGAAGATTTCACCGTTCGGATCGATCGCATCGTGCGGCGTGTTGACGTCGCCTTTTTCGGCCGTCGACACCAGGATAACGCCCCAGTTGATTTCGTTGTTACCGAAGGTGTGTGCGCCGTTGATGGCGATCTGTTCTTGACCCGAGAACTTCAGGTAGATCGGGCCTGCCGGCAGATTGGTGGGAGCCGGTGCAGCATACGCACCGATGCTCACAGCGGCGCCGACAGCGAAAGCGAGTAACTTCTTCATGTTCTCTCCAATAATGGAATCAATTAATCATTAACGACAGCAAAGGTATATAAGCAACCTGCGTGCCAGCTTGAATAAATGCCTTATAACTAACTGATCTTGAAGAGAATTATTATTAGGAAATTAACATTTCAACAGATTCTTAAAGGAAAGTTGACAAAACTTGTAAAAGAAGTCGACAGTTAACTGCTTAACACAACTACGCCTACTATCAATTGTGATAGCGTCCGGGCGCCAGCAGGTCATGCGGATCGAGTTCGCGGCGCAGGCGCGCATGCAGGCGCGCCGAGTCGTCCAGCAGGTGCTGCAGATCCGGCATGGCATCGACCGCAAGGCGATACGGGAACCAGCCGCGCTCGCGGCCGGCGGCGATCAGCTCCCGGTAGCAGGCCTGGGCCGCCGCCACCGCCGCCGGCGAATTGCGGTCGAACAGGAGCGGCACGGTACTGTCGAACAGTTTGTCGCTGAGCGAAGTAAACGTCAGCAGCGGCTCGATGCCGTGGCGCCGGGTGATCTCCCTCACCATCTGGACATAGGCGCGTGCGCCGGCGCCGCGCATCGGCACCAGCGGCGCGTACCAGATCAGGCCGCAACCGTCGCGCGCCGGATCGCGCGGCCCCTCCCCGTGCGGACGTGGATTGCGCCAGTAGGCCAGCGGCAGGGCCGTCTCATTCGGACGCCCCAGCACCAGTTCCATCGAACTGGCCAGGGTCGAGGCGGTGCTCGACAGGCGCTGCCCGGCCGGCCCGGGAATCCAGCGCGACAGCGCCAGCAGCGTGTTCGCATTGTCCTGGCTCAGGAACAGCAGGCGGCTGGCCACGCCCTTGAGGGCGGCGCGGATCTCCTTCTGCGCCGCCTTCACCATGCGCGCGGTGCCGTACAGGGTGCCGAAGCCGGTCCAGGGCAGGATCTGGTACTGGCTGCCCAGCGCCTCGATCACCTCCTGCGGGATCAGGCCGTCGGGACCGACGCGGTCGGCCGGATACGGCGCCGACATCGCCAGCACGCGGTGCCGGTTCATCAGGTTCAGTCCGCCGACCGTGCCGGGCAGGCGGCCGAGGATGGCGCGGATCCGTTCGACGGCCGGCTCGAGCAGGCTGTCATCCTTCAGGCTGAACAGGCACACTTTCACTTTTTCCGGACGGCGCGCCAGCATGATGCTCATCCGCGTGACGATGCCCAGGCCGCTCTGGGTGAACAGGCCGCTGGCATAGGGGCCGATGCCCCACTTGAACAGGCGCGCGATGTCGTCGCCGCCGGCTTCGCGCATCGCCGAGCGGTACAGGCTGCCGTCCGCCAGCACCGCCTCGAGGTCCGTCACCGCCGCGAAATGATCGGTGATCGGCGTGACGCCGTAGCCGCGCTCCAGCGCATTGCCGAGCAGGCTGCAGTGGGGACCGGCGCCGGTGGTCGGCACCATGAAGGGGTAGTCCTGCTTTTCCAGGAACTCGGCCAGCATGCCTTGCGTGACGCCGGGCTCGAGCGTGACCACGCCCATGTCCTCGTCGAAATGCAGGATCGCGCGCAGCCGGGACAGGTCGATGATCACGCAGCCGTCGCGCGCCGCGAGCGCGCTGCCGTAGCCCCAGTTGTGGCCGGTACTGATCGGATGCACGGGAATCCGGTAGCGCTGGGCGATGCGCATTACCTCCGGCAAGTGCTTGCTGTCGAGAATGCGCAGCGCGGCCGGCAGGCGGCGCGTCGCGCCCGTGGTATCGGCGCCCCAGGCCTGCAGGGCGGCTTCGCCGTGCAACACGTTTTCCGGGCCGAGCAGTGCCTGCCAGGCGTCCAGGGCCGGCGCCAGTTGGGTCGTGGTGTCTTGCATGAATCAGTTGGAAGTCGGTGGAGAGGACGGAGGTGAGTGCTTGAGCTTCAAATTCAACTGCTCGATCAGTTCGGTTGCCGCGCTGACGATCTGGCCGGATTCGAAGCCGGCCTTGGTCATTTCCTTAAAAAAGGAGCGCGCGAGAATCTTGGCGGCGTCTTCGGGATTGCGGTAGGCCAGGCGCACCTTGTCCTGGACCTGGTCGCGCGCTTCCTGCAGCAATGCCAGTTGGGAAAAACGCGAGTCGAGCAAACGTTGCAGCTGCTGCACCTGAATCGATTTGCCGATGAATAGTGCGATTATATTCAGCAATTGTAGATCGCCCTGGGTGAATGCCTGGCCCTCCCTGGCGCCCGCCACATTGATCACGCCGACGATCTTGCCGTCGACCCTCAGCGGGGCGGACATCAGGCTGCCGCCGATGCCGTCGCGGCCCTGGGCCAGCGCCGCCACCTCGGATTGCGCGATGTCTTCGATCAGCAGCGCCTCGCCGCTGGCCAGCACCCGGCCGCAGATCCCTTCGCCCTGCCCCACCGAGGCCGTCAGCGCGGCGTCCGGCAGCTTGCCGAAGCGGGCGTGGACCGTCATGCGCAGCTGGCCCGGGGCGCCGCTGTTGAGCAGCATGATGGAACAGCTGCCGGCACCGAGCAGCTCCGCCGTCAGTGCGGCCTGGTTCTGCAGGCTTTCGTCCAGACTGCCTTCGGCCAGGAAATTCTGCAGGTCCTGGAGTCTCACCCACCTGTTTTCCGCACTGCCCATGTCTTCCTCGCAATAGGAGTGATTACATATCGGTAATCTTTTAATAATATCAGTGCGCCGGCGTCGCGTCAGGAGAAAGGAAGGCCTTGTGAAAAAGATGGCGCAGCAGCAGGAAGAAAGGCATACGCAGCCAATTGCCGCGGATATACAGCATGCCGTGGGCGAGCGGCGTGAAGGCATCCGCGCAGCTCGGGTGGAAGGGGACCAGGGCGCGCAGGAACAGGCGGTCCATCAGCGCCAGCAGCGGACGGCCGGGCGCCTCGCTTTCCATCGCGCGCAGCACGGCGTCCGGCACCGGCGTACCCAGCAGGCGCCGGCAATAACGCAAGGCGTAGAATAGCGGCCGCCCCAGTTCCAGCTCGCGGGCGCGCGCCGGCAGGCCGTTCCAGAAGCCGTCCCGGGCGCCGAACTGCAGCAGCAGGCGGTGGATGTCGAACAGGTTGCGCAAGCCATGCTCGAACTCGCCCTCGTAGAACAGGTGCACGGCGCTGTGCAGCACCATGTCGCGCGGCGCCAGCACGTACAGCGGCGGCATGCCGGGCTCGGTATCGGCAAGCGGCACCGCGGCCGCGCGCAGCCTGGCGGGATCGGGACGGCGGTCGGCGGTCTCGGGCAGGATGGCATGGTGGACGTCGATGACGTTGCCGCGGCGCACGTGCTCCATCGGCGGCAGTTCGTGCATCCATTCGCGGTAGTAGCGCTGGTCGTAGGCATCCTGGTGAAGGCTGGCCCAGCCGCTCATCATCAGGGCCCCTTCGACCTCGCCCAGCTGCGCCTTCGGCACCAGGATGTCGATGTCGGAAAATATCCGGCCGCGCCCCGCCGCCAGGCCGGCCATCGCGTAGGCCGCGCCCTTCAGCAGGATCAGCGGCAGGCCGAGACCGGACAGGGCGCGGCCGATCTGCCTCACCTCGTTGCGCACCGCCCGGGCATGGCGCTCGCCGGCCACGCGCGCCCACTCCAGGTGCATGCGCGCCGGCGCCGGCGCCTGGTCGAGCAGTCCGGCATCGTCGAGCAGCATCAGCAGGATGACGCTCATGTCGGCGTTCTCCGCCTGGCGCAGCAGCAGGTCCCAGCCGGCCAGGTCGAGCCCGGCTGCCGCGGCGGGATCGCGCAGTACGCGCAGCAGTACCGGCAACAGCGGTGGCGATGCCGTCATGCGCCGTCCTTCGCCAGTCGTTCGAATAACTGGACAGCCTCGTCCAGTTTACTGTACCGAAACTCGAAGGCCGTGGTCGCGTCGATCAAGGCCCCGAGCGCGCCGAAACCGCGTGCGCCCAGCACCTGGTAATTGAAAGCGTTCTCGGCTACGCCCATGAAGGCGCGCGCCTTCGGCAAAGGCCGCAGGCTGATCGGCGCCTGCGCCTCATATCGCGGAAACACGATGAAGGCCGGCCGGGCCGGTTCCGCCGCGCGCGCAATGCTCTCCGCAGGCGCCTTCAGGTGGGCGATAGTGCCCTTGGCGGTCTTTTCCACGGGCGTACTGAGCACGGCATCGGGGGCGAACGCGCGGATCACGCCGATCGACTGGTTCTTCAGGCTGACCGGACGCGGCAGCGGCAGCACCGTACCGTTGTCCAGGCTGACCAGGGTCATCTCGTCGGACAGCAGGCGCCAGCCGCGCATCACCAGGGCCGCGCACAGGGTGCTCTTGCCGGATCCGGGAGGCGCCGGCAGGACCACTGCGCGGCCGTGCCGCTCCAGCACGGCGGCATGGATGATCAGGTAGGAATGGGCACGGTGCGACACGCACCAGTTCATCACCCATTCGAACATCGGGTAGGCATGCGCCAGCGGCAAGGGCTGGAACGGCGCCACGCCCTCGTAGGCGAAATGGACTTGTGGGCGGAAGAAACGCCGCAGCCTGCCGGCGCGGTGCAGGGACAGATGGAAGTCGGCAAAGCCGCCAGGTTCGTCGACCGGATAATCCGCATACAGCAGCGCAATACCGGTGGCCAGCTGCGGCACGTCGCTGCGGATACGGTTGGCGAACGGTCCGGTGCGCAGGACCAGTCCCGGCCCTGTGAGGCGGGCCGCCAGCTCGCCCTGCGGCAAGTCGCCGACGCTCAGCATGGAAAAGGCTCGACGAGGTCGAGGCGGGCAAGGCCGGCCAGCATGTGCTCGATCATCGCGCGCAGTTCGTCGGTATCGGCCTCGAAACGCGCGGCCAGGCGGTCCGCCAGCGTGGCGGCATCGGCGGGACCGATGCGCAGCGCCAGCAAGACATCGACGGCGGCACCGTCCAGCAGGTGCGTGCCGCCCGACAGGTCGTTGTACAGCACCGCTTCTTCGTCCCACTCCCGGAAAGCAAGCGACTGCCCCGGCACCACACGCCACATGCTCGCTGTCGCCTCGTCAATCGTGGGTGGATTCGAGATAATTCTTGACCTGTTCGGCACTCCACCTGACGCCGGCGGCCGGGCTGTAGTAACCCTTGGTCTGGACGTCGGCCCACATCGCCAGCAGTGTGTCGGTCGACAGGAAACCGATCCTGCCGGATTTGATGTTCAGGTAGGTCGCGATCGCATGCATCGCCAGATTGTACTTGTCGAATTTCTGCGGACTCAGCAGGTTCAGCATCGTCGAGCACAGGTAGCTCGTGTTCTTGGTCTTGACGGTGCAGGACCCGCGGTTGCCCGCCACGTAGAACACGTCGGCAAACCAGGTGTCGATCGAGCATGGCCAGGAGCCGGTGTGGTTCTTCCAGAAGCCCGGCGACAAGCCCTCGCATGCCGGCTTGACGCCGCCGTAATGGCTGCTCATGCCGCCGGACATGGAGCCCGACGGCGACTTGCAGGTCATGAGCTTCAAGGTCGCGTGGCTTTCCAGCGTCGACAGGACGCCGACGGCACCGACACCGGCCTTGGCCAGCCGGCGCCGGGCGGCACCGCGTTCGCTCAAGGACAACGGCGCTGCGTTTCCATTGTTTTCTTGATTTTCGGTAGCCACGTGCGTTATCCCCAAAGATGTGTTGCGATCATGCGAAGCGTTTTTCCACTTCCCATAAAAAGCAAGTTCCGGGCCATGAACAGACTGTTCCGAAAAAAATATTGTAAATCAGGCGCTTAATGCCGACTGTACTACCCGGAAATTTCTATTGTATGCCGGAACGCCGACAAGTGTAAAAATTATCGACGCCTCCCGGCAGACAGAATCAGAAGAAACTTTCGGGGATGATCAGCACGTCGCCGGGGCGCATCGGCATGTTCGCCGAGATATCGCCTTCCTTGATCAGGTCGTCCAGGCGGACGTTGAATTTCTGCTGCTTGCCGTCGACCGTGCGGATCACGCTGGCACGGTTGCCGGCGGCGAACTCGGTGACGCCGCCGACCGCGATCAGCACGTCCATCAGGCTCATGTCGCGGCGGTACGCCAGGGCCTGGGGCTTGGCGGCCTGGCCGATCACACGGATCTGTTCGCTGAAATTGCCGACGAAGTTGGTGACGATCACCGTCACCACCGGCTGCTGGATGAACTTGGCGAGCGCTTTTTCGATGTCGCGCGCCAGTTCGGTCGAGGTCTTGCCGGCGGCCGGCAGGTCTTCGACCAGCGGGGTGGTGATCTTGCCGTCCGGACGAACCGGCACCGACATCGACACCTCGGGGTTGCGCCACACCATGATGCTCACGCTGTCGCCCGGTCCGATCAGGTAGTCGGGGTTGGTGACCTGGGTTTGCGGCGGCGGCGTCCTGGTGGCACAGCCGGTCAGGAGCAATGCGAGCGCGGCGGCTGCCGCCACTGTCGTGTGTTTCATCAGGTTCGCCTTGTACTTGCCCACGTCATTCCCTTTCGTCGAACACATATGTTAATAAGTCGCTAACAGCGATGTATTGTATATCATAGTGCTTGAGGAAAAGACCGCGCACGCTTGAAATCTTTCCCGCATACTCTATTTCTGTTGCATTAGATTCTTCACGTACTTCACCGGAATCGCATACGTGATGCCGCTCGGCGCGCTGATCGCGGTTTCCTTCAAACCCTTCACGAACACGGCGTTGATCACCCCCCACACTTCCCCGCTGGCCGGATCGTAGACCGGACTCCCGCTGTTGCCGGGATAGGCCGTGCCGTCGAGCTGGAAGATGTCGTAGGAGGTGCGCTGCAGCTGGACCAGCTGGCGCACGTCGAGCTTGCGCGAACTCAGCGAAGGCATGACCACCGGCGTGATCGCGGCGAGGGTGGCGCGGTGGGTGGCCGCATGCAGGCCCAGCACCATGCCCAGCGGATAACCGGTAAAGGCCAACGACTGCCCTTCGGCGACGCTGTCGGAATCCCCCAGCTTCAGCGCCGGCAGCGGCGGACCGCTCAGGCGCAGGTGGGCCAGGTCGTGTTCGTTGTCGCGCGCCACCAGCTGGGCCGGGCGGAAACGCACGGTGTCGCCGTCGCTGGTCACGATGCCCAGCTGCTCCATGCGCGTCTCGTCCAGCTTTTCGGGCACCACGTGCGCATTCGTGATCACGCTGAGGCCGTCTCCCACCACGAAACCGGTACCGACGAACACGGTCGAGGGACTGCGCGTGCGCTCGAAGGTGCCGACCCCGACCACGGAGCGCTTGACCGTCGGCACCACCGCCGTCAGCTCGGCGCCCACCGCCGGCACGATCATGCAGGCGGCCGCGAAACCGGCCAGCAGCGCCCGCCAGGACCGCCGGCGCGGGGCCGTGCGAGGGGTGGCGGAAGGGCTGCCGAAGCATGTTTCGTTGGTGCACCAACCGTGCACCCCTTTTTGCAATTTAGACATTACAATAAAGCAGTATCTTTTAGAAAGTTGCGATTTCGCAAGTCTACTGCATGAATGCTCCGCATATGAAAGTCCGACGTACTTCCCAGCAATAATTTCACTAAATTAATGCAAACCTGACCCTATCTCCGTGTTTCTTAAAGGAATTTGTGTTGTAGCCGAGGTACGGCTTGTTGAGCTCTTCACATTTTTCGTGTGCTTAATTGCAATTGCAGAGAGTACAAGCGATGATGCGTGAGTATTCCATTTTCCTCTGATTTGGATCAGTAAATGAGTCCAAATCTTTCATGGTGAGATTGAACGATGGCAGAGATCACAGCCACCCTCCTGAACTTCCTTAAAGCAATCGGCAAATACCGCTGGTATGCCGTCGCCATCGCCTGGACCGTCGCCGTCATCGGCTGGGCCGTGGTGCTGCGTCTGCCCAACCAGTACGAGGCCTCGGCCCGTGTCTACGTCGACACCCAGAGCATCCTCAAGCCCTTAATGTCAGGAATGACCACCCTGCCCAACCTGGACCAGCAGGTGGTGTTCATGCGCCGCACCCTGCTCAGCCGTCCGAACGTCGAAAAGCTGATGCGCATGGTCGACCTCGACGTCAAGGCCAAGGATGCCAAGGAGCACGAGAAAATCGTCGACGACCTGATCGCCAAGATCAAGATCGGCGGCACCGAGCGCGACGACATCTATACGATCACCTACGTCTCGGACAACCCGAAACTGGGCAAGGACATCGTGCAGTCCCTGCTGACCATCTTCGTCGAGGGCAGCTTCAGCGGCAAGAAGCAGGACTCGGAAAAGGCCGTGCAGTTCATCGACGACCAGATCAAATCCTATGAAGAGAAGCTGAGCGCCGCCGAGAACTCGCTGAAAGAGTTCAAGATCAAGAACATGGGCCTGCTGCCGCGCGAAGGCGGCGGCGACTTCAGCGGCCAGCTGATCCAGGCCACCGACCAGCTCAGCCAGGCCCGCCTGGAGCTGGCCGAGGCCGAGCAGGCCCGCAACGCGATCCGCCGCCAGATCACGGGCGAGCCGGCCAAGCCCGGCAAGGCGGGCGAGGCCGTGGAAATCCCCGTCACCGATCCGGAACTGGAAAACCGCATCGCCACCGCCCAGAAGAACCTGGACACCCTGCGCCTGCAGTACACCGAGCAGCACCCGGACATCGTCGCCAACAAACGCCTGCTGGACCAGCTGCTGGCGCAGAAGGCCGACCTGGCCAAGCAGAAGAAGCGCAGCAACGATCCGGGCGCCGGCTACAGCCCGATGCTGCAGCAGCTGAACGTCTCGCTGTCGGCGGCCGAGGCCCACGTGGCATCGATGCGCATCCGTGCCGACGAATATGCGGCCCGCGTCGCCCGCCTGCGCGCCCAGAGCTCGTCGGTGCCGGAAGTCGAGGCCCAGCTGGCCCAGCTGAACCGCGACTACCAGGTCAACAAGGAGAACTACCAGAAGCTGCTCGAACGCCGCGAATCGGCGCGCCTGTCGGGCGACCTGTCGTCCGCCACCGACATGCTGACCTTCCGCGTGATCGATCCGCCGACCGTGCCGACCCAGCCGGCCGGTCCGAACCGCCTGCGCCTGTTCTCACTGGTGTTCGCCGGCGCCCTGGCGGCCGGCATCGCCGTCGCCTTCCTGATGAGCCAGCTGCGCCCGACCTTCCTGAGCCAGGCCACCCTGCGCGACGTCACCGGCGTGCCGGTGCTGGGCTCGATCGGCATGAACTGGACGGCGGAACAGACGGTCCGCCGCAAGCGCCGCCTGGCCGCCCTCGGGGTATCGGTACTGGTGCTGTTCGGGATCTACGGCGCCGGGATGGCAGCGATCCTGTCCCATCCCTCGTTTTAATCGCGGCGCCCCCGCAAAGTTTGCAAGGAGTTCCACGTGAGCATTATCGAAAAAGCAGCCAGCCGCATCGACCGGCAGCGTAGCGCCGCTCCCGCCAGTCCCGTCGCCGCTGGCGGCCTCAACGACAGCGCCGCGCTGCATCCGGTCGCGGACAGCCCGTCCGTGACCGTGGCCGACACCGTCATCCACGAAACCGTGCACGCGGTGCCGGTCGCGCCGGTCCCCGTGAACGAGCAGACGGCCGCGCCGAAGTTCACCACCCGCAAAGTAGAACTGGACCTGGCGCGCATGCGCGAGACGGGCATGGTCACCGCGGCCAGCGGCCGTACGCCACTGCTGGAAGACTTCCGCATCATCAAGCGTCCGCTGCTGCAGCGCGCCTTTGCCGCCCGCGCGCCGGGCGGCAACCCGGGCAACCTGATCATGATCACCAGCTCGCTGCCGGGCGAAGGCAAGACCTATACCGCGATCAACCTGGCGATGAGCATCGCGATGGAGCTCGACCACACCGTGCTGCTGGTCGACGCCGACGTCGCCCGTCCGTCCATCCTGCGCACCCTCGGCCTGCCGCCCCAGCGCGGCCTGATGGACATCCTGGTCGACGACAAGCTCGACATGGGCGATGTCATGCTGCGCACCAACGTCGATACCCTGTCGATCCTGCCGGCCGGCACCAGCACGCCGCGCGCGACCGAGCTGCTGGCCAGCTCGACCATGAGCAACCTGGTCGAGGAAATCGCCAACCGCTATCCGGACCGGATCGTGATCTTCGACTCGCCGCCGCTGCTGCTGACCAGCGAATCGCGGGTGCTGGCCTCGCACATGGGCCAGATCGTGCTGGTGGTCGAGGCCCAGACCACGACCCAGCACGCGGTCAAGGAAGCCCTGAGCCAGCTCGAAGGCATCGACAACGTCAATCTCATCTACAACAAGACCAGGGACATCCCAGGCATCGAAGAGACGTATGACTATCACTACGGCTAAGCGGCCGGCGATCGCGGCGCTTCGGCTCACGCCGCTGGCGCTGGCGGCCATGCTGCTGTCGAACGAATGCCGCGCGGACGACTGGCGCATCGCACCGACCGTCACCCTGCGCGAGACTTACTCCGACAATCTGAACAACCAGAACGACACCCTGGCCAGGAGCGGCTTCGTGACCGACGCCGGTCCCGCCATCAGCGTCAGGAAAGACGGCCGCCGCCTGAAGCTCAGCGCGAATGCCGAGTACCGCCGCTTCGTCTACCAGCACGACGACATCCCGAACGTCCACGACAGCGAGACCCGCTACCAGGCGGCGATGAAGTCCGAGCTGATCGACGATTTCCTGTTCCTGGACGGCGGCGCGAGCCGTTCGCGCCAGGCCGCCTCGGCCTTCGGCCCGGTGGCCTCCAACAGCTATTCGTCGCTCAACAACATCGACGTCCGCACCTGGAGCGTCAGCCCCAGCCTGCGCCACCGCTTCGGCTCGACCGCCGTGGTGGCGGCGCAGTTCACGCGCGACTCGGTGCGCAGCGACCGCGGCGAGGCCTTCGGCAACACCACCGGCAGCAGCACCGCCATCAATGCGATGAGCGGCCCGTCGTTCCGGGAACTCGGCTGGAACCTGGCGTACAACCGCCAGGAGCTGGGCTCCACCATCAGCGGCGATTCCAGATCGCAGACCGGCAACGCCGGCCTGCAGTGGCGGCTGGATCCGCACCTGAACCTGACGGCCAATGCCGGCTACGACAAATTCGAATATCCGGCATTCAACCAGCGCACCAAGGGGCCGAACTGGTCGCTCGGCTTCATGTGGGCGCCGTCGGCGCGCACCAGCGTCAATGCCACCTTCGGCCACCGTTACTTCGGCAAGACCGGTTCGCTGCTGGCCAGCCACCGCACCCGCCACAGCAGCTGGAGCCTGAGCTACAGCGACGCGATCACGACCACCCGCGCGCAATTCCTGCTGCCGGCCACGGTGGACACCGCCAGCCTGATCGACAGCATGCTGAGGACCGCGTATCCGGATCCGGCCGAGCGCGCGCAGATGGTGGCGACCTATATGGCGGCCAGCGGCCTGCCGCCGTCGCTGCCCAACACCATCAATTACCTGAGCAACCGCTACGCCCGCAACAAGCACCTGCAGGCCGGCGCCCTGTTCCGCGGCGCGCGGACCGACCTGGCGATCAGCGTGTTCGCGGACCAGCGCAACGCGGTATCGCTGCAGCAGTCCGACAGCACGCTGCTGCCCAGCCAGTTGAGCACCCTGAACGACAACACGCGCCAGCGCGGCGCCAGCGCCAACGCCAGCTACAAGCTGTCCTCGAGCACGCAGGCGCAGGCCAGCCTGTACGCGGCGCGCATCCAGTCCATCGATACCGGCTTGATCAACAACCTCAGGCAGATGAGCCTGGGCCTGAACCGGCGCTTCGACGCGAAGACCATCGGCACGCTCGACGTGCGCCACTCCACCGGACGAGCCGGCCTGTTTACCAGCGACAAATATCACGAGAACGCACTCGTGGCGACGCTGTCGGTCCGGTATTAAGCAAGCGGAGCATTCACATGTACGAGACCTTTTACGGATTTTCCGCCAAACCCTTCCAGCTGCGCCCCGACCCGCACTTCTTCTTCGGCAGCAAGGGTCACAAGCGCGCCATGGCCTACCTCGAGTACGGCCTGTCGCAGGGCGAAGGCTTCATCATCGTCACCGGCGAGGTCGGCGCGGGCAAGACCACGCTGGTACGCAACCTGTTCAACGGCCTGCCCTCGGACCAGATCGTGGCGGCCCACATCGTCAACACCCACCTGGATCCGGACGACACCCTGCGCATGGTGGTGTCGGCCTTCGGCCTGCCGTACGAGGGTGCGAGCAAGACCGACCTGCTGACGCGCCTGGAAAAATTCCTGTGCGACGTCGACCACCAGGGCAAGCGCGCCCTGCTCGTCATCGACGAGGCCCAGAACCTGTCGGCGCGCACGGTCGAAGAGCTGCGCATGCTGTCGAACTTCCAGACCGACGACAAGTCGCTGCTGCAGACCTTCCTGCTCGGCCAGCCGGAATTCCGCGCCACCCTGCACAGCCCCGGCATGCAGCAGCTGCGCCAGCGCGTGATCGCCAGCTACCACCTGGGCCCGATGGATGCGCAGGAGACCCGCGCCTACATCGAGCACCGCATGGCGACGGTCGGCTGGAACGGCGACCCGTCCTTCGACGACGGCGCCCACGCCGCCATCTATGCCTACAGCGGCGGCATTCCGCGCAAGGTCAACACCCTGATGGACCGCGTGCTGCTGATGGGCTACCTGGAAGAGATGCATGCCTTCACGGAAGCAGACATCAACACCGTGATCAGCGACATCAGCGAAGAATTCCAGCTGCCCGGCGCCAACGGCGATTCGCTGGCGGCCGGCAGCCCGGCCGTCCTCGCCCAGGACCTGCACGTCGGCGAGATCCGCACCGCCGACATGCGCGTCGAAGAGCGCCGCGGCAACAGCGTCGAGATGCTGGACGAACGCATGATGCGCCTCGAAAAGTCGATCGTTTCCGTGCTGTCGATCCTGAAGAAGATCGTCGCCACGCCCCAGGGGGCGGTAACCCAGCCAATGGACAACCAAGAATGAACATGGTCGAACTCGCCCCGCGCCGCCTGCCGGCGCCGGGGGAACGCATCCGCAACGCCATGACCTGCGATGTCGAGGACTACTTCCAGGTGTCGGCCTTCGCTCCCTACATCGACCGCGCCAGCTGGCCGGAACGCGAATGCCGGGTCGAGGCGAACATGGACCGCATCCTGGCCCTGTTCGAACGCCATGGCGTGCGCGCCACCTTCTTCACCCTGGGCTGGATCGCCGAGCGCTATCCGCAGGTGGTGCGCCGCATCGTCGCCGGCGGCCACGAGCTGGCCAGCCACGGCTACGGCCACCTGCGCGCCTCCGACCAGACCCGCGCCGAATTCGCCAACGACATCCGCTCCGCCAAGGCGCTGCTAGAAGACATCGGCGGCCAGGCCGTTCTGGGCTACCGCGCGCCCAGCTTCTCGATCGGCCGCGCCAACCTGTGGGCGCTGGACGAGCTGCTCGACGCCGGCTACCGCTACAGCTCCAGCATCTACCCGATCGCCCACGACCACTACGGCATGCCGGAAGCGCCGCGTTTCGCCTTCTACCCGAACGGTCCGGACGGCCTGCTGGAAGTGCCGATCACCACCGTGCAGATGCTGGGCCGGAACCTGCCGGCCGGCGGCGGCGGCTACTTCCGCCTGCTGCCCTATGCGCTGTCGCGCTGGATGATGGCCAAGGTCAACCGCGCCGACCGCCAGCCCTCGCTGTTCTACTTCCACCCGTGGGAGATCGACACGCAGCAGCCGCGCCCCGCGGGCCTGGACGCCAAGTCGCGCTTCCGCCACTACGTCAACATCGACCGGATGGAAGCCCGCATCGAGGCCCTGGCGCGCGATTTCGCCTGGGACCGCATGGACCGCATCTTCCTGAACCAGGAATGAGGCGAGCATCATGGAAGACCTGCTGCTGCTGATCCACCGGATCCCCTACCCGCCCAACAAGGGCGACAAGATCCGCTCCTACCACCTGCTCAAGCACCTGTCCCGCCACTACCGGGTTCACCTGGCAACCTTCGTCGACGATCCCGACGACTGGCAGTACGTGCCGCACGTCGAGGCACTGTGCGCGAGCAGCCATTTCGCGCGCATGAACCCGCTGCTGTCGCGCGTGCGCAGCCTGGGCGCGCTGCTGAAGAACCGCTCGCTGTCGCAGGAATACTACCGCGATGCCGGCATGGCGCGCTGGGTCGACGACACCCTGGCCGCGCACAGGATCGACCGCGTGCTGGTGTTCTGCTCGCCGATGGCGCAGTACGCCGAGAACCACCGCAGCGCGCGCCGCGTGATCGACTTCTGCGACATCGACTCCGAAAAATGGCGCCAGTACGCCGAGCAGAAATCCTTCCCGATGAACCTGGTCTACCGCTACGAGGCGAAGCAGCTGCTGCGCTACGAGCGCCAGGTGGCGCGCGACTACGACGCCTCGCTGTTCGTGTCGGCCCCCGAGGCCGAGCTGTTCCGCAGCCTGGCGCCGGAAAGCGGCCCGAAGATCGGCCACTTCAGCAACGGCGTCGACACCGAGTATTTTTCGCCCGAGCGGCCGTATGAGAATCCGTTCGCGGCCGGCGAGCGCGCCCTGGTCTTCACCGGCGCCATGGATTACTGGCCGAACATCGACGCGGTGAAGTGGTTCGCCGCCGAAGTCTTCCCCACGGTGCACCGGCGCTTCCCTGACGCCCGCTTCTACATCGTCGGCTCGCGTCCGGCGCCGGCGGTGCAGGCCCTGGCCCAGCAGCCGGGCGTGGTGGTGACCGGCACCGTCCCCGACGTGCGCCCCTACATCGCCCACGCCGCCGCCGCGGTGGCGCCGCTGCGGATTGCGCGCGGGGTCCAGAACAAGGTACTGGAAGCGATGGCGATGGCAACCCCGGTGGTGGTATCGCCGCAGGCGCTGGAAGGCATCGACGCCGTCCCCGGCAGCGAACTGGTGCTGGCCGACGAACCTACCGCCTTCGCCGACGCCTGCGCCGCCCTGCTCGAAGGACAGGACGGCGCCATCGACGCGATCGGCCGCGCCGCCCGCGACAAGGTCCAGCGCCGCTACAGCTGGTCGAGCAACCTGGCATGCATCGGAGAGAGCCTCGAATGTTCCTGAAACCCCCACCCGAAGTGCTGGGCGCTACCATCGCCGCTCCGCACCCGTCCATGTCGCGCGCCCGCGCGGCCATGATCGTGCTGGCCCTGCTGGCCCCGTTCGCCCTCTATTTCGGCACCGTGCGCTCGATCGTCGGCCTGTGGAACAGCTCCGAGACCTTCGCCCACGGCTACGTGATCCTGCCGATCAGCCTGTGGCTCATCTGGCGCCGGCGCGAGAATTTCAGCCTCTATCCGGTACAGCCCTGGGCCCCGGGCCTGGCGCTGGTCGCGCTGCTCGGCGCCGGCTGGCTGGCGGCCCAGCTGGGCGAGGTCCAGGTAGTGTCGCAATACACCTTCGTCGCCATGTTCCCGGCGATCGCGCTGGCCCTGCTGGGACCGCGCCTGGCCGGCTCGCTGACCTTCCCGCTGCTGTTCCTGCTGTTCGCGGTGCCGTTTGGCGAAGCCTTCGTCGGCCCGCTGATCCAGTTCACCGCCGACTTCACGGTGGCGGCGGTGCAGGCCACCGGCATCCCGGTCCTGCGCAGCGGCACCCGCTTCGAGCTGCCGACCGGGAACTGGTCGGTGGTCGAGGCCTGCAGCGGCGTGCGCTACCTGATCTCCTCGATCACCCTGGGCTGCCTGTACGCCTACCTCACCTACCGCTCGACCATGCGGCGCGCGCTGTTCATCGGCCTGTCGGTCGTGGTGCCGATCCTTGCCAACGGCCTGCGCGCTTACATGATCGTGATGATCGGCCACCTGTCCGGCATGGCGCTGGCCACCGGCGTCGACCACCTGATCTACGGCTGGCTGTTCTTCGGCCTGGTCATGTTCATCATGTTCTGGATCGGCAGCTACTGGCGCGAAGACACCACCGAGCCGGCGGCGGCAACGGCGGCAGCGGCCTCCGGCACCACGGCGGCGGCACCGTCGCTGCGCGAACGCGTCGGCAAGGGCGTCCCGGCGCTGGCCGCCGGCGTGCTGGCCGTGTGCGCGCTGTGGCCGGCGCTGGCCCTCTACGGCGAGCAGGCCAACCACAACCCGGCCCCGGTTTCCCTGGGCGAGGTGGCCGTCGGCTGGCCCCAGGCCGCGCCCTTCGCCGACTGGAAGCCGGACTACATGGCGCCCGACGTCGACTTCGTGCGCAGCTACCGCCGCGACAGCGTGCCGGTGGCGCTGAACCTGCTGTACTACCGCAACCAGGACCGCAGCAAATCCCTGATCAGCTCCCTGAACCGCCTGGCCGGCTACAAGGACACCTGGCACGAGACCGAGAGCGCGAAGCGGGTCGAAACCGCCGGCGGCCGTCCGCTGACCGTGCGCGAGACCGTGCTGCGCGACGGCGGCAAGGGCCTGCTGGTGTGGAGCTGGATGCGCATCGGCGGCCACGACACGACCAGCAATGCGATCGGCAAGCTGTACCAGGCGGGATCGAAGGCGATGCTGCGCGGCGACGACGGCGCGGCGCTGATGCTGTCGGCGCCCTTCGACGAGCATCCGGAAGCGGCGCGGGCCGCCCTGCGCGCCTTCGTCGCCGACAACCTGAAGGCGGTCGACGCGGCGCTGGCCCACGCCGCCGCCACGCATTGAGGCTTGCCACGCAATGAGCGACATGAAGCAAGCGCCGCTGGTGGCCCACCTGATCTACCGGCTCGACATCGGCGGCCTGGAAACCCTGCTGGTCGACGCCATCAACCGCATGCCGGCCCATAAGTACCGGCATGCGGTGATCTGCCTGACCGATTACACCGAGTTCGCCCAGCGCATCACGCGCCCGGGCGTGGAACTGGTGGCGCTGCACAAGCCGCCCGGCCTCGAACTGGGCACGCACAAGCGCCTGTTCAAGGTGCTGCGCGCCATGCGTCCCGACGTGCTGCACACCTATAACCTGGGCACCATCGAATACCACGCCACCGCCCTGCTGGCCGGGGTGCCTGTGCGCGTACACGCCGAGCACGGACGCGACGCCAGCGACCCGCACGGCGTGAACCGCAGGCACAAGCTGCTGCGCCGCCTGCTGGTGCCCGTCATCGACCGCTACGTGCCGGTCTCGCGCGACCTCGAGCGCTGGCTGCGCGGCGTGGTCGGCATTCCGCAGGCGAAGATCGAGCTGATCGACAACGGCGTCGACACCGAACGCTTCCGCCCCGGCAGCTTTGATGAACCGTGGAGCGCGCCCGGCATGTTCGTGATCGGCACCGTCGGCCGCCTGCAGGACGTGAAGGACCAGGCCACCCTGATCGAAGCCTTCGCCCGCCTGCGTGCGATGCTGCCGGAACAGCGCCCGCGCCTGCGCCTGGTGCTGGTCGGCGACGGCCCTTTGCGCGCGCAGCTCGAACAGAAGATCATTGATGCCGGCCTGCAGGACTGCGTCTGGCTGGCTGGCCCGCGCAGCGACGTCGCGCCGCCGATGCGCAGCTTCTCGCTGTTCGCCCTGTCCTCGATCGCCGAGGGCACCCCGGTGACGATGCTGGAAGCGATGGCGAGCGGGCTGCCGGTGGTCTCGACCGCGGTCGGCGGCATTCCCGACCTGGTGCTCGACGGCGCCACCGGCGCCTTGGTGCCGCCCGGCGATCCGCAGCGCCTGGCCGACGCCCTGGCCGCCTATGTGCTCGACGAGGAACTCACCCGCCGGCACGGAGCGGCCGGACGCGCGCGCATCGAACAACAATACAGCGTCGCCGCCATGCTGGCCCATTACATGGACCTGTACGACGGCCTGCGCAAGATTAAAACCCCACTTCAAGAAGCAATCACACCATGTGCGGAATAGTAGGCATTTTTGACATGCGCGGCGGACGTCCCATCGACCGCGGCGTACTCGGACGGATGAACGACACCCAGTTCCACCGTGGTCCGACCGAAGGCGACCTGCACCTCGAGCCGGGCCTCGGCTTCGGCCACCGGCGCCTGTCGATCATCGCGCCCGAAAACGGGCTGCAGCCGCTGTTCAACGAAGACCGTACGGTGGCGCTGGTGTTCAACGGCGAAATCTATAACTTCCGCAAGCTGCGCGCCGAGCTGCAGGAACTCGGCCACGAATTCCGCACGCCGTCCGACAGCGAAACCATCGTCCACGCCTGGGAGCAATGGGGCGAGGACTGCGTGCGCCACCTGCGCGGCATGTTCGCCTTCGTGATCTGGGACCGCACCCGGCAGACCCTGTTCGCCGCGCGCGACCGCATCGGCATCAAGCCGCTGCACTACGCCGTGCTGCCGGACGGGATGTTCCTGTTCGGCTCCGAGCTGAAGTCCATCCTGTCGGTGCCGGGCCTGCCGCGCGAGATCGATCCGCATGCGGTCGAGGAGTATTTCGCCTACGGCTACGTGCCGGAACCGCGCACCATCTTCAGGCATGCGCACAAGCTGCTGCCGGGCCATACGATCACCCTGAAAGTGGGCGACAGCAGCATCGAGCAGAAGAAATACTGGGACGTGCCGTTCACGCCGCACGACCGCATGACCGAGCGCGACATGGAGGGCGAACTGATCTACCGCCTGCGCGAAGCGGTCGAGAGCCACCTCGAAGCCGACGTGCCGCTGGGCGCCTTCCTGTCCGGCGGCGTCGATTCCAGCGCCATCGTGGCGATGATGGCCGGCCTCTCGAAGGAGCCGGTGAATTCCTGCTCGATCGCCTTCGACGACCCGGCCTTCGACGAATCGAACTACGCGCGCGAAGTGGCGGAGCGCTACCAGACCAACCACCAGTGCGAGACCGTCAGCAAGGACGACTACGGCCTGGTCGACACCCTGGCTCACCTGTACGACGAACCCTATGCCGACAGCTCGGCGATCCCGACCTACCGTGTCTGCGAACTGGCCCGCAAGCGCGTGACGGTGGCCCTGTCCGGTGACGGCGGCGACGAGAACTTCGCCGGCTACCGCCGCCACCGCATGGCCCACAACGAGAACCGGGTGCGTTCGATGCTGCCGCTGGCGCTGCGCAAGCCGGTGTTCGGATTCCTCGGCGCCGCCTATCCGAAGGCCGACTGGGCGCCGCGCGTGTTCCGCGCCAAGACCACCTTCGAAGCGCTGGCGCGCGACCTGACCGAAGGTTACTTCCACGGCGTGTCGATGCTGAACGACCGCGTGCGCGGCCAGCTGTTCTCGGAGCGCTTCAAGAGCAGCCTGCAGGGCTACAGCGCGGTCGAGGTGATGCGCAACTACACGAAGGATGCGCCGACCGACGATCCGCTGTCGCTGATCCAGTACATCGACATGAAGACCTACCTGCCGGGCGACATCCTCACCAAGGTTGACCGCGCCAGCATGGCGCACGCGCTGGAAGTGCGGGTGCCGCTGCTGGACCACCAGTTCGTCGAATGGGTGTCGGGCCTGCCGTCGAGCACCAAGCTGCGCAACGGCGAAGGCAAGCACATCTTCAAGAAGGCGCTCGAGCCCTACCTCGGCAACGACGTCCTGTACCGCAAGAAGATGGGCTTCTCGATCCCGCTCGCGGCCTGGCTGCGCGGGCCGCTGGCCGACAGCATGAAGAAGGCGGTGCTCAGCCCCCTGCTGCGCGATACCGGCATCTTCAACGAGCAATACCTGAAGCGGATGGTCGACGAACACCTGGCGCGCCTGAAGGACCACAGCACCGCGCTGTGGCAGGTGCTGATGTTCGAAGCCTTCCTGCGCAAGAACCAAGCATAACCTCAAAGTTCAAAGAAAAGCCCATGCGAGTCCTGCACGTCCTCGATCACTCGATCCCGCTGCACAGCGGTTATACCTTCCGTACCCGCTCGATCCTGCGCGAACAGCGCGCGCTCGGCTGGGAAACCTTCCACGTCACCGGCGCCAAGCAGGGTTCCGGCGACATGCTGGAAGAAACCAGCGACGGCCTGCACTTCTACCGCACGCCGTCCGGCTCGACCTTGTCGAAGCTGCCGGTGCTGAACCAGGTCGACGTGATCGACGGCCTGGCCAGGCGCCTGGCCGAGATCATCCCGGTCGTCAAGCCGGACGTGCTGCACGCCCACTCGCCGGTGCTGAACGCGATCGCCGCCCTGCGCGCCGGCAAGAAGTTCGGCATCCCGGTGGTGTACGAAGTGCGCGCCTTCTGGGAAGACGCCGCGGTCGACCATGGCACCAGCACCGAGAACGGCCTGCGCTACAAGCTCACGCGCGCGCTCGAGACCTATGCGCTGAAGCGCGCCGACGCCGTCACCACCATCTGCGAAGGCCTGCGCAAGGACATCGTCGCGCGCGGCATCCCGGCCGACAAGGTGACCGTTATCCCGAACGCGGTGGACATCGACAAGTTCGCGCTGGGCGGCAACGCCGACCTGCAGCTGAAGGACAAGCTGGGCCTGTCCGGCTCGCGCCTGATCGGCTTCATCGGCTCGTTCTACGCCTACGAAGGCCTGGACGTGCTGCTGCGCGCGGTGCCGAAGCTGTCGGCGCGCATGCCGGTCCTGCGCGTGCTGCTGGTTGGCGGCGGTCCGCAGGATGCCCAGCTGCGCCAGCTGGCGAAAGACCTGAAGATCGAGGACAGGGTGGTGTTCACCGGCCGCGTGCCGCACGACCAGGTGACCAGGTACTACGACCTGCTGGACGTGCTGGTCTACCCGCGCCTGCCGATGCGCCTGACCGACCTGGTCACGCCGCTGAAACCGCTGGAAGCGATGGCCCAGGGCCGGATCCTGGCGGCCTCCGACGTCGGCGGCCATCTCGAGCTGATCGCCGATGGCAAGACCGGCGTGCTGTTCCGCGCCAACGATACGGATTCCCTGGTCGAGAAGGTGGCGACGCTGCTGGAATCGCAGCAGAAGTGGCCCGAACTGCGCCGGGCCGGCCGCAATTATGTGGAGACGGAGCGCAACTGGCCGGTCAGCGTGGCGCGCTACAAGAATATCTACGGCCGCCTGACGGGAACCCTCGCGGCCTGATGGCGGTCGCGGCCGCCGGCCTCGATGGCCGGCGGCCGCATCGTGTGTCAGCGGTTCTGGAAGTCGATGATGCGGCGGTCGACGATGCTGCCGTCGCGGATGCAGACGGCCGGCGCCAGCACCTCGTCCTGGTCGACCCTGCCCTCGATGATGACGTCCAGGTACTTGACCATCTGCTCGCCCAGGCAGTTACTCACCGAATAGCCGACCAGCGCGGGCGTGTGGTCGACCACGTAGTGCAGCACGCCGTCGACGCTGTACACCGGATCTTCGATGGTGGTCGGCCGGCTGGTTTCGATCGCCCCTGCGCGGTCGCAGCTGATGTCGACGATCATGGCCGGTTTGCGCAGCAGCGCCAGGTCTTCCCGGTAGATGATGTGGTCCTTGCGGTAGACGTCCCACAGGATGCCGTTGACGACCACGTCGTATTTGCCCAGTTCCTGGCGCAGCAGTTTCTCGGTCTTGCGCTCGAACACATTGATCGTCGCGCCCATGCAGGACAGGATGCGATAGGCGCCGCGTGCGATGTTGCCGCGCCCGATCAGGGCCACCTTGCATTCGTAGACGCATTTGCCGTACAGGGTGAAGGCATGCATGATCGCGGCTTCGCCGGCGAGCTCGTTGCTGCGCCAGAAGACGTGGCGGTTACCCTCGAACATGTCTTCCCAGGCGATCGCCGTGATCTCCTTGGAGAGGATCTTGTCGGTGATGGAGCGGTTCTGCACCGCGTGCACCCAGCCGAAAATGGTCTGCCTGGGTTTCAGCTCTTCGAGGTAGGTGGCGTCGCCGATCTTGGGATCGCAGATCACATCCTTCGACAGCGCTTCCTCGCGTGGCACCACATGGGCGCCGGCCGCGCGGTATTCCTCGTCCGGGTGGCCGAAGCCGGCGCCATAGCCTTCTTCGAAATACAGGTGGTCACGGTGGCGGATCTGCGCCACGTGCTTGGGCAGGAGTGCGCGTCGTTTCTCGTTTTCCTTGGTACTGATCATCAGGCCGACTGTTTTCATGTGGCTCCCCTTTCTAGAGATGTGACTTCTTGTAGGCGCGTCTGTTTGCTGCTGGATATCGCGGACGAGGCGGGACTCGGCTCGATGAAGGTCTCCGCATGCTTCTTGGTGCGGGCCAGCAGGAGCAGCGGATGGAAGACCCAGTCGCGCCGCCGCCGCAGCGAGGGCAGCACGCTCGAGAGCAGCAGCAGGATCTTGTTCGGCAGGGTCAGATAAGTGAGCGCTTCGCGCACCACGCCGAAATCGCTGTAGGCGAAACGCTCTTCCGCCTCGTCGCGGGCGCCGCAGATCGCGGGATCGAGCGGGGCCAGGTCGGGCGGCATGTTGCGCGAGCCATGGAAGTCGTAGAACTCTGGATAGAAGCGGCGCAGGCACTCTTTCTGGAAGAACCACTTGTACTTGTCGGCCGGGTGGTATTCGAAGGTCGCGCGCGCGAACTCGACGTCGCAGTAAGGGAAGACGGGCACGTGTCCGGGCGGATGCATCATGGTGATCCAGGGACTGATGCAGCGGCGCGTACGCGATTCGATGAAGGCCATCTCGGCCTGGTTGATATTGCTGGCGAACTGGTCGAGATAGGCGCGGTACTGCTGCTGGAACTGCTCCAGGCTCGGGAAACGCTGCGACAGCTGCTTGAGCATATAGGGCTTGCTGGTCTCGCCGAGGACCAGGCCGACGTCCCGTTCCGCCGTCTCGTGCAGGCCATCGATCTCGAAGCCGGAGTTGCCGAAGGTGTCGCCGGCAAGGCCGTCGAACACCAGCGACGGCGGACGCTTGGCCAGCCAGCGCATCAGCGGCAGCGACCATGCATGCATGAAGGTCTCGGTGCCGATCAATGCCTGGCGGCGTGCGGCGTCCTCCCCCATCAGGGCCGGTTTTGTCGCCGGCACGACCTCGCAGTCGACCCCGAAGGCGGCCGCGATCTTCGGCGCGTAGTGCGAGTCGAGCTCGAAGTCGCCGGTTTTCTTGCGGTGGAAGGTCTGGCAGGTGACCGCCTTGAACGGCACCTTCCTGCGCAACAGCGTGGCGAAGAAACGGCGCGAATCGAAGCCGCTGGAAAACGGCAGCGCCACCTCGCCGACGTTCAGCTTCAGGCAGCGCTCGAAGCCGGCCTGGTAGGCATCCTCGACGACCCGGAAGGCCTCGTCGTCGATGCGGCGCGTGCCGGCAGGCAGGGCCGCGAAATCGAACCAGCGCCGCTTCTCCATCCGCTCGGGCCACAGCGTCATCTGGGTGCCGGCCGGCACCCGCGCGATATCGCGGTAGAAGCTGCGGTCGCCCACCGGGCTGCTGTTCTGCATCAGGCCGGCCCACCCGATCATGTCCGGCTCGTCGCCCTCGACGTGCAGCAGGGCCGGATGGGACGCGAACAGCCAGGCGGAACCCAGCCGGCGGTAATAGAGCGGACCGAAACCGAAAGCATCGCTGCGGACGACCGCCTGCTGGCGCTGGCGGTCGAACTTGATGTAGGCGAACACGCCGTTCTGCAGGCCGTCCTCGATGGCCAGGCACTTCAGCACATCGGCTTCCGAGTACGAATGGACGGACAGCCCGCCTTCGTAACCGCGGAACACGATATCGCTGCCGTCGACCTCGTGCGCCAGGCCGCGGCCGTGCGCCTTGCTGAGCGAAGTCACCGCCCAGAACTGCGGGCTGACCCGGGTCGCCAGGCCGCTGCCGGTACCAGTGAATGCGGGGGGCGCGTCGGCGAACACGCCGGCGACGAAGAACTCGACATCGTTGAAGGTCTTCGCAATACGATCCAGATCGATTTTCATGGGGCCTCGCTAGGTGCGCCAAGAACCGCTGGCGTCGTCCGTTTGAACTTGTTGAGGAAATACGACTCGGCACCGTCCGGATAGCCGGCCAGGCGCCAGCAAGCCAGCACGACCCCGCAATACACGGCGGCGCCGACGACAACTTTGGTGATCAGCATGACCCAGTGCGCGGCCTGCAGTTCGGCGTCGAGCAGGGACAGCGCCAGCACCATCGCCAGGCAGCCCAGCACGGGGCGGCCGGCGCTGCGCACCAGCATCAGCACCGACAGGCCAGGCACGTAGCGCATCAGGAGCATGTACGAGATGCTGAAGGTCAGGACGATGGACCCGAGGCGCAGCTGGGTGACGAATTCCGGCGTGAGGTGCCCGCGCATGAGGAAGGCGCCCAGCGAGAACAGGCCGATCTGGATCCAGCTGGTCAATGCCAGCAGGCGGATCTGGCCGACCACGGTCAGCACGTAGTTGGCGCTGCTGTTGATCGACTGGATGATGTTCGACAGCGCGAGAATCTGGATGAAGGGCACGATGAACACCCACTTGTCGCCCAGCGCGACCGGGACGAAGTCGCGCGCCGTCATGACGAAGCCGACGCAGGCGGGAAAGGTGACCATGACCTGCACGGCCTGGGCCGAGAGCAGCAGGCGGGAGAGTTCGCCGAGGTTTTCGCGGGCCCGCGCAAACGCGGGAAACAGCACGCGGTTGATCGGCGCCAGCAGGTCGGTGCCGGGCACGTCCGCGATCTCGCTGGCCAGCGTGTAGCCGCCGGTGACGCTGGTGTTGCCCATGCCGCCCACCAGGAACACGGGCAGCTTGCTGTCCAGGTACTGGCTGACGTTCTTGACCAGCACCCACTGGGATACCGAAAAGATCTCGCGGATGTCGCTGAACGAAAACCACGGGCGCATCGGATGCACCATGTAGCTGCGCAGCGTGCTTGCCAGGCGGCCGACCAGCGCGCCGATGATCATGCCCCAATAGCTGTGCAGGACCAGGGTCAGCACGATGGTGGTGATGAAGCCGACCAGGCGCTTGAACATCACGTACTTGGCGTCGTCGGTGAAGCGCAGCTCTTTCTGGAAATTGATGACGCCGACGTTCTCGAACGCGCTCACGACCATCGACAGCGCCATGATCTGCACCACGGCCGTCACCCGCGGGTCCTTGTAGTATTCGGCGGCGAATGGGGCAATGGCCGTCAGCACCAGCGCCACGCAGCTGCTCTGCAGGATGCGCAGCGTCCAGGCGGTGTTGTAGAAAGACTGGGAAGGATTGGTCCGCTGGATGACGGCGACGTTGATGCCGAGGTCGAACAGCACGTCGGCGAAAGCGACCACGACCGAAGCCATCGCGACGATACCGAAATCATCGGGGACTAACAGGCGGGCAAGGATGAAAGTGCTGACGATGCCGATCAGACGATCGACCCAGCGCATGACCACCATGATGACGGCGCCGCTGGCAAGACTATTACCTTTTCTGTGAACCATTATTTACTGCTATGTAAGACAACACTGTCGACGAGCAGCGCGTATTGGCGAAGGTCCAAGACGTTGTCGTCGCACACAGGATTCGCAGCATCCGGTTACTGCCATCAGGCCGAAGTGGTATGCGAGCTTTTACACGGAAGAAATGTGTCAAAGCAGAGTAGAGCAAGCAATAAGACGTGTCAAGAATTGCAACAATCGTGCGCGGGTCAATACAGGGCAGAACTGTTGCTTTCTCGCCCTAACTGCATACGGCGTTCCGGCGCCGACCGGAACGCCTGTTCAGACGAGAACTTCCACCACTTCCGGGTGGCTGAGGAAGCCCTGCGGGCTGGCCGAACGGCCGTAGGCGCCGGACTGGAACACGACCACCAGGTCGCCGACGTCCGCGGCCGGCAGCTCCATCTGGTCGGCCAGCAAGTCGAGCGGGGTGCACAGCGGCCCCACCACCGACAGCGTTTCGCGTTCGCCGTCCGCCATGCGGTTGCCGATCGCGACCGGGTAGTTCTTGCGGATCACCTGGCCGAAGTTGCCGGAGGCCGCCAGGTGGTGGTGCAGGCCGCCGTCGGTGACCAGGAAGACCTGGCCGCGCGAGACCTTGCGGTCGATCACCCGGGTCACGTAGACCCCGGCCTCGCCGACCAGGTAGCGTCCCAGCTCGATCGACAGCTGCGCCTGCGGCAGGGCGGCGCGCAAGCGCGGCAGCGCGGCCGCCAGCGCCTCGCCGATCGGCGCCAGGTCGAGCGCCTGCTCGCCCGGAAAATACGGGATGCCGAAGCCGCCGCCCAGGTTCAGGATCCGCACCGGATGCGGACTGGCCTCGGCCAGGCGCAGCGCCAGCTCGATGGTCTGGGCCTGGGCCTGGACGATCGCCTCGGCCTTCAGGCTCTGCGAACCGCTGAAGATGTGGAAACCGAGCACCTCGAGTTCCAGTTCCGCGGCCAGCGCCAGCACCCGCGGCGCGTCCTCGGCATCGATGCCGAACTGCTTGGCGCCGCCGCCCATGCGCATGCCCGAGCCCTTCAGCTCGAAGTCCGGATTGATGCGCAGGACCAGGCGCGGCGCGATGCCGGTCTGCGCCTGGATGCGGGCCAGGGCCCGTACTTCGCGCTCCGACTCGGCGTGCACGCAGGCGCCGGCGGCCACCGCCTGCAGCAGCTCGGCGTCGCGCTTGCCGGGACCGGCGAAGCTGAGGTGTTCCGGCGCCATGCCGGTGTCGAGCGCCACCTTCAACTCGCCGGCGGACGCCACGTCGATGCCGTCGACCAGGCCCGCCATGTGCTGGACCAAGGCCGGCATCGGGTTCGCCTTCATCGAGAAATGCAGGGCAATCTCCGGCGGCAGGTGGGCGCGCACATGGGCCACGCGCGCATCCAGCAGGGCGCGGTCGTAGGCGTAGAACGGGGTCGCGCCGACACGCTGGGCCAGGCGCGGCAGCGGAATGCCGCCGACCAGCAGGCAGCCGTCGGCAACCGGGAACAGGGTTTGGGGGGCGTGGACGGGACGGGCGGCGCTCATGCGGGATTCTCGAACAGGTTCAGGTAAGGGGTGCGCAGGCCCGGGCGGTCGATCTTGCCGTTCGGGTTGCGCGGGAAGGCCTGCCCGCTCAGCACCACATGGGCCGGCATCATCCAGGCCGGCAGGCGGCGCTGGCACTGGCGCAGCAGTTCGGCCGGCTCCAGGCCGTCCTGCTGGGGCAGCGCCAGCAGCACGATGCCCTGGCCCAGCACCGGATGCGGCACGCCGAAAGCCACCGCCTCGCGCACCAAGCCGGTCGCGTAGACGACTTCCTCGACCTCGGTCGGGCTGACCCGGTAGCCGGAGACCTTGATCATGTCGTCGCTGCGGCCGATGAAGTACAGGTAGCCGTCGCGATCCATGCGCACGGTGTCGCCGGACCACACCGCCATCTCGGCCAGCGGCAGGCCGGCGGGCTGGCCCGGGGCCGGGCGGAAGCGTTCGGCGGTCTTGACCGGATCGTTCCAGTAGCCCAGCGCCACCAGCGCACCGCGGTGCACCAGCTCGCCCGGCTCGTCCGCTTCGCACGGCGTGCCGTCGGGGCGCACCACCATCACCTCGGCGTTCGGGATCGCGCGCCCGATCGAATCGGGGCGGCGTTCCAGTTCGGCCGGCGGCAGGTAGGTCGAACGGAAGGCTTCGGTCAGGCCGTACATCAGGAACAGCTCGGCGTCCGGCAGCGCCCGGCGCAGGGCCTGCACCGCGCGCTGCGGCATCGCGCCGCCCGAATTGGTCAGATAGCGCAGCGTGCAGCCGGCCGGCCAGTCCAGCGCGCCGAGCTGCAGCCACAGCGGCGGCACCGCCGCCAGGCCGGTGATGCGCTCGTCGACGACCGCCTTCACGATATCCTTCGGGAACAGATAGTTCATCAGCACCGCGGTGGCGCCGGCCAGGAAGGCGCAGGTCAGCTGGCTCAGGCCATAGTCGAAGCTGAGCGGCAGCACCGACAGGATGCGGTCGCGCGGCGTGATCTCCAGGTAGGCGGTGACGCTGCGCGCGCCGGCCACCATGTTCCGGTGCGACAGCACCACGCCCTTCGGCTTGCCGGTGCTGCCCGAGGTATAGAGGATGGCCGCCATGTCGGCGTCGATCGCGCGCCGCGCCGCCAGCTGCCGCGGGTCCGGACGGGTCTGCGCCGCGCTCCATTCGCGCAGCGCCGCCGCGCCTGTGGAAAGTGCGCCCGGCGCGCCGGTGACGAACACGGTGCGCAGGTCGGGGCAATCGGCCAGCACATCCTTCAGCTGGGCCAGGCGCTCCGGCGACGTCAGCAGCACGCGCACGTTGCAGTCGGCCAGGATGTGCGCCACCTGCGCGGCCTTGAGCTGGGGATTGACCGGCACGAACACCGCGCCGGCCAGCGCCGCGCCGAACATCGCGGCCACGTTCTCGACGCGCTTGTCGAGGTAGACCGCGACCCGCTCGCGGCGCGCCACGCCCGCTTCCAGCAGCGCGCCGGCGGCCTGTTCGACGGCCTCGGCCAGGGCGGCGTAGTCGAGGCGGCGGCTGCCGTCGACCAGCGCCTCGGCGGCGGGCGTGCGGCGGGCGGCATCGAAGATAAAGTCGTGGATCAGATCGGCCATGGCAAACAGGAGAAACGCGGCGGTCCGCCGCAGCCCGCCATCTTACCAGTTCGCCCAATTTTTACGCGGCAGTTTATACTGGGTCATGCTCGTCGCCCCGCCTCCTTCCCGTCCCGCCATTCCGCTCGCACCGGTACTGTCGCTGGCCTCGTTCTACCGGAGTGCCGGCGGACGCGCCGCCACCGTGCTCGACGCCGGCGAGGCGCGCCTGGTGACCAGCGGACGGGTGGCGATCGCGCTGGCGCTGCGCGAACTCGGCGTGGGCGCCGGCGACACCGTACTGCTGCCGGCCTACCACAGCGCCTCAATGGTGCCGCCGGTGCTGTGGCGCGGCGCGGCGCCGGCCTTCTACCGCATCGGGCCCGACGCCGGCGCCGACCTCGAACACATCGCCGCCCTGCTGCGCGCGGCGCCGCGCGCGCGGGTGGTGGTGGCCACCCACTTCTTCGGCTTTCCGCAGCCGCTGGCGGCCCTGCGCGCGCTGTGCGACGAGCACGGGGTGGCGCTGCTGGAGGATTGCGCGCACGCCTTCATCGGCGAGCACGAAGGCCGCCCGCTGGGCGCCTGGGGCGATTACGCGGCCGCCAGCATCATGAAATTCCTGCCGCTCTACGAGGGCGGCGCGCTGGTCTCGGCACGCCACCCGCTGGCCGGCGCCAGGCTGCGCCCGGCCGGCGCCGGCTTCGAACTGAAAGCCGCCTTCAACACCTTCGAGCGCGGCTTCGCCTTCGGCCGCCTGCGCCCCCTGCACGCCGCGCTGTGGCTGCCGCTGCGCGCCAAGGACCTGGCGTGGAATGCGCTCAAGCGCGGCAGGCATGCGGGCAGCCCGCCGGCCGCGCTGGCGCCCGCCTCCTCCGACAGCGGCTACGGCTTCGACCCGGACTGGATCGACAAGCGCGCTTCGCTCGCCTCGCGCCTGGTGCTGGCGCTGTCCTCCAGCAGCCGGGTGGCGGCGCGGCGGCGGCGCAACTACCTGCGGCTGCTCGAAGCCCTGTTCGGCCTGCCCGGCGTGCGGCCCCTGCATCCGCGCCTGCCGGACGGCGTCTGCCCCTGGCTGTTCCCGCTGCTGGCCGACGATGCGGACGGCCTGGCGCAGCGCCTGCTCGCCGCCGGCGTGCCGCTGACCCGCTTCGGCTATCCGCTGTGGGACGGCGTCGACGACGCCACCTGCCCGAACTCCGCCCGGCTGTCGCGCCAGGTGCTGGGCCTGCCCTGCCACCAGGAGCTGCGCGAGGACGAATTCAGCTGGCTGATCGCCACCGTCAGGCGCGAGGTATGCACATGAAATGGACCATCGTTCCCGCCGCCCGCTTCCGGGAAGCCGCCGCGGACTGGACTTCCCTGCACGCCGCCGCCGGCGCCCCGGCCCTGCTGGCGCCGGCTTTCGTGGCGCCCCTGCTGGACGCCTTCGCGAGCGGCGCCGAGCTGCTGGCGCAAGGCCGCGAGAACGGACGCACGGTCGCGATGGCGGTGCTGGCCCCGACCCGACGCGGCGCCTGGGCCACTTTCCAACCGGCCCAGGCCCCGGTCGGCCTGTGGCTGCAGCTGCCCGGCCTCGACGCCGGCGCACTGGTGCGCAGCCTGTTCGGCGCCCTGCCCGGCTTTCCGCTGGTGTGCGCGCTGACCCAGATGGACCCGATGATCATGCCGCGCCCGCCCGAAGGACCGGCCGTCCGCACCCTCGACTACATCGACACCGCGCGGGTGACGCTGGCGGGCGGCTTCGACGCCTACTGGGAGGCGCGCGGCAAGAACCTGCGCGCCAACCTCAAGAAGCAACGCAACCGGCTCGAACGCGACGGCATCGCGACCCGGCTCGAGATCGCCCGCGATCCCGCCGCGATGGCGCAGGCGGTCGAGGATTACGCCCGCCTGGAAGGCAGCGGCTGGAAGGCCGGCGCCGGCACCGCGGTGCGCGCCGGCGACGCCCAGGGCCGCTACTACCGCGCCATGCTCGAAGCGATGGCGCGGCAGGACGCCGCCAGCGTCTACCGCTATCATTTCGGCGAGAACCTGGTGGCGATGGACCTGTGCGTCGAGGACCGCGACAGCATCGTCGTGCTGAAGACCGCCTACGACGAAACCGTGCCGGCCAGCCTGTCGCCGGCGCTGCTGATGCGCGAGGAAGCGATGCGCTCGCTGTTCGCGGGCGGCCGCTTCGCCCGCCTCGAGTTCTACGGCCGCGTAATGGAATGGCATACGCGCTGGACGGAAGAGGTACGCACTATGTACCATGTCAACCATTATCGCTGGCCTGCGCTGCGCCACCTGCACGCGCTGCGCGAAGCGCGGCAACGCCGCGCCGCCGGCGCACCAACGGACGAACAAGGATCATGAAGTATCTCGACGAAGTCAAAACCATCCTCACCGACGTGCTCGGCCTCGACCCGGCTACTCCGCTGTCGGCCGACACCCCGCTGCTGGGCAGCCTGCCCGAGCTCGACTCGATGGCCGTGGTCTCGCTGATCGGCGCGCTCGAGGACCATTTCGGCATCGCCGTCGACGACGACGACATCAGCGCCAGCACCTTCGCGACGCTGGGCAGCCTGGCCGCCTTCGTGGAACAGAAGGCCGCCTGAGGCATGACGCCGGCACACGCGCCCGCGGAAAGCTTTTTCCTGCCCGTGCGGGACGGGACCCGCTATTGCCTGTTCCATCCGCCGCAGGGCGAGTGCCGCGACGCGCTGGTCTACCTGCACCCCTTTGCCGAAGAAATGAACAAGAGCCGCCGCATGGCGGCGCTGCAGGCGCGCGCCCTGGCCGCGCGCGGCGTCGGCGTGCTGCAGATCGACCTGCACGGCTGCGGCGACAGCAGCGGCGAATTCGGCGAAGCCCGCTGGGAAGGCTGGAAGGCCGACGCCGAGGCGGCGCGCGCCTGGCTGCAGCAGCGCCTGGGCCGTCCGGCCGGGCTATGGGGCCTGCGCCTGGGCGCCCTGCTCGCGCTCGACTATGCCGCCGGCGCCCGCGAGGTGCCGCACCGCCTGCTGCTGTGGCAGCCGATGGCGAATGGCGCCGCGGTCATGAACCAGTTCCTGCGCCTGCGGATTGCCGCCGACATGGTACAGGAGGGCGCCGCCAATGGCGGCACCAAGGCGCTGCGTGTGGCGCTCGAACAGGGCCGGCCGGTCGAGATCGCCGGCTACGAGCTGGCGCCGCAACTGGCCGCCGCCATCGATCCCCTCGACGCTTCGGTGCTGGCGCCGCGCGGCTGCCGCATCGACTGGTTCGAGGTAAGTCCGGCGGCCGGGCGTCCGCTGCCGCCGGCTTCCAGCCGCGTCACCGCCATCTGGCAGGCCCAGCGCATCGACTTCGGCGTGCACCTGGTGCATGGCGAGCAATTCTGGGCCACGCCGGAGATCGCCGAATGTCCCGCCCTGCTCGACGCCACGAGCCGGCTGTACCCGGAGGCCGCGCATGCAGGCTGAAGAACGCGCCCTGTCCTTTCCCTGCGCCGGCGCCTGGCTGTACGGCGTGCTGTCGCTGCCGGCGCACATGACGCAGGCGAAGGCGCCGCGCGGCGTGCTGATCGTGGTCGGCGGTCCGCAGGTGCGCACCGGCAGCCACCGCCAGTTCACGCTGCTGGCGCGCAGCCTGGCGCAGGCCGGCTTCCCGGTGCTGCGCTTCGACTACCGCGGCATGGGCGACAGCGAGGGAGAAGCCCGCGATTTCGAACGGGTCCGGGACGACCTGCGCGCGGCCCTCGACTGCTTTTTCGCCCAGGTGCCGGGCATGCGCGACGTGGTGCTGTGGGGCCTGTGCGACGGCGCCTCGGCCGCCGCGATGTATGCGCCCGGCGACCCACGGGTGGCCGGGCTGGCCCTGCTGAACCCCTGGGTGCGCACCGAACAGGGCGCGGCCAAGGCCACGCTGAAGCATTATTACCGCGCCAGGCTGCTGGATCCGGGGCTGTGGAAGAAGATCGCCAGCGGCAATTTCGAGGCCGGCCAGGCGGCGCGCTCGTTCGCGGCCTCGGTGCGCTCGGCCTTCGGCGGCGGCAAGACCGCGGCGCAGGATGACGCGCAGGATGCCGCCCTTCCCGAGCGCATGTACGCGGCCCTGCAGGGCTTCGAAGGAAAGACGCTGGTGATGCTGAGCGGCGCCGACCTGACCGCCCAGGAATTCGCCGGACTGGCATCCGGCTCGCGCGACTGGCAGCGCCTGCTGGACGGTCCCGCCGTCACCCGGCACACGCTGGACGGCGCCGACCACACCTGCTCGCGGCGCGAATGGCACGACCAGGTGGTCGGCTGGACCGCCGGCTGGCTGCGGTCCTGGTAGAGATCCCGCGACCGGTCAGGCGGTGGTCTTGATGCCGTGCCGGCCCATCAGGTCGTACAGGGTCGGGCGGCTGACGCCCAGCATCTCCGACGCCTTCACGATATTCCCGTCGACCCGCGCCAGCGCCCTGACGATGGCCTTGTACTCGGCCTCGTCGCGCACCTGGCGCAGGTTCAGCGGCGCTTCCTCGGCTTCCAGGTCGGGCAGGCCGAGGTCGTCGGCGACGATGGTATTCCCGTCGGCCATGATGACCGCGCGCTTGATGCAGTTTTCCATCTCGCGCACATTGCCCGGCCAGGCATAACCCTCGATCGCGGCGATGGCGTCGGGCGCGAAGTGCAGCGAGGCGCGCGATTCCTGGGCGCAGAACTTGTTCTTGAAATGGTGGGCCAGCAGGGCGGCGTCGCCTTCGCGCTGGCGCATCGGCGGGATGTTCACCACGATCTCGGAGAGGCGGTAATACAGGTCTTCGCGGAAGCGCCCCTGCACGCACAGGTCTTTCAGCTTCTGGTGGGTCGCGCAGACGATGCGCACGTCGACCGGGATCTCCTCGTGGCCGCCGATGCGCTCGATCACGCGCTCCTGCAGGAAGCGCAGCAGCTTGGCCTGCAGCGGCATCGGCAGGTCGCCGACCTCGTCGAGGAAGAAGGTGCCGCCATGGGCCAGTTCGACCTTGCCCTTGGTCTGCTTGGCGGCGCCGGTGAAGGCGCCCTTCTCGTAGCCGAACAGCTCGCTCTCGAGCAGGTTTTCCGGAATCGCCGCGCAGTTGATCGCCATGAAGCGCTCTTTCGAGCGCGGCGACAGCGCGTGGATGGCGCGCGCCAGCACTTCCTTGCCGGTGCCGGATTCGCCCAGCAGCATCACCGATGCCGAGGTCGGCGCCACCTTCTCGATGGTGCGGCAGACCTTCAGCATGCCGGGGTCGCGCGAGATCACGCCGGCCAGCGGCGAATCGGCCTGCGACTGCTGCATGCGGTGGTTTTCCTGCTGCAGGTTGTGCAGGAAGAAGGCGCGCTGGATGACCAGGTTCAGCACTTCCGGGTCGACCGGCTTCTGGTGGAAGTCGTAGGCGCCCATGCCGATCGCCTTGACGGCGTTGTTGTGGTCCTGGTTGCCGGTCAGGACGATCACGCGGGTGTCCGGCGCCAGCGCCAGGATCTGCTGGAGCGTGGCCAGGCCTTCGGTGGAACCGTCCGGATCGGGCGGCAGGCCCAGGTCCATGGTGACGACCGCCGGTTCGTGGCGGCGGATCTGGGCCAGCGCCGCCTCGCGGTCGCCGGCGACCACGACCTCATAGGCGTCCAGGCTCCAGCGCAGCTGCTTCTGCAGGCCGGGATCGTCTTCGATGATCAGGAGTTTGGGTTTGGTTTGGGTCACGGTATCCTCTCTCGGGAATCGCTCAGGCGGGCATGGCTGCGGCCGTCTCGCGGTACAGCGGCAGCACGACCTTGAACGTGGTGCCGAGCGTGGGCTGGCTGCTGACTTCCAGCTGCCCTCCCAGCTCGGTGATGTATTCGCGGCTTTCGAACACGCCGATGCCCATGCCGGCCGACTTGGTCGAGTCGAAGGGCTTGAACAGGCGCTCGCGGATGAACTCTTCGCTCATGCCTTCGCCGGTGTCGGTGATCTCGATCTCGACTGCATCGAGCTGCCCGTCCGTATCGCGGCGGCCCAGGCGGATCATCACATGGCCGTCGCGCGGCGTGGCCTCGATCGCGTTCTGGATCAGGTGGCCGACCACGCGCTCGAGGCGTTCGCGGTCCGCCACCACCTGCAGGCCCGGCACCTCGACCACCAGCTGCGGGCGCGGCTCGAAGGCGCTCTTCAGCGCCACCGCCTGGCGCACCACCTGCTCGACCGCCAGCGGCAGCTTCTTGTCGGCGTTCTCGGTGCGGGAAAGCTTCTGCAGCAGCAGCTTCATCTTCTGCACCGAGTGGTTCAGGGTTTCCAGCATGTCGCGCTGGAATTCCGGGTTGTCCTTGTGCTTTTCCGCGTTCGCGTTCATCAGCGACAGCTGGGCCACCAGGTTCTTCAGGTCGTGCACGACGAAGGTCGACATGCGGTTGAAGGATTCGAACTGGCGCGCCACCATCAGCGCGTTGGCGGCGTCTTCCTGGGCCAGGTGGCCGGCGGCCTGGCTGCCGGCGATCTCCAGCAGGTCGGTGATTTCCCAGTTCAGCTTGAGCGGACTGCGGGCGCGCTGCAGCACCACGAAGCCGAACAGCTTCTCGTGCAGGATCAGTGGCACCACCAGCCAGCGGCGCGGATACTCCAGCAGCCAGTCGGGCACCGCCAGGCCTTCGTACTTGTCGGGACGGGCCACGAATTCGTCGAGGTCGACCACCCACTGCGAGCTCTCCAGGAAGCGGCAGAACGGCGAATTGCCCGGCTCCGTCACGCCGCCTTCCGGGCCGTGCCAGCTGGCGCGCGGCTCGTAGCGGCCGGCTTCGTTGCGCTGCCACAGGGTGCCGCCCGGGCTCTCGACCAGCGCCGCCATCGCCTGGATCGCGCGGTCGCCCAGGTTCGGGCCGCGTTCGGACAGGGTGCGCGTGAAGCGCATCCACTCCTCGCGGTAGTCGTAGTTATAGCTGAAGAAGTGCTTGCTGATCGAGACCTTCAGCCAGGAGCGGAAGGTGCCGGAGAACAGGATCACCAGCAGCAGGCTGACCGCGCCGAACAGGAAGCCGGCCTGCATCACCGTGCCCCAGCGGCCGCCGAAGAAGCGCAGGTAATAGCCGGCCGATCCCATCGCCAGCAGGTAGACCGCGGAGCCGAACAGCGCGGCCGAATGGAACATCACGCGGCGCGAGACCACGAAGGAGGTGCTCCAGGATTTGCTGCGCGCCATCGACGCCGCCACCAGCGGCACCGTCAGCGCATTGATCACGCCGCGCGCGTTCCACAGTTCCGGATTCAGTTCGCGGAACAGCATCATGTTGGTGTACAGGTAGAAGTCGTAGGCGAACATGCCGCCGATGCCCAGGCAGGCGAACTTGATCGCCCAGCGTTCCTCGATGGTCTTGTTGCGGTACACCTGTTCGACCAGCAGCATGCCGTACACGGCCAGGCAGGCGAAGGCGGTCACCACCGGCATCGCGCCGAGTGCGCTCAGCAGTTCGAAGCTGAAGTGCCCGGCCAGTAGCGCCCCCAGCAGCAGGACATAGGCGCAGGCGGCCACGAACAGCGAGGGCCGTACATCGAAGGGCAGCCTGATCGGCAGCCATGACGGCGGTTCGCCCCCGCTGCGCCAGTGGCCCAGCAGGGCCACCAGGAACACCGACCAGGCGCCGTCGCGCAGCACCTCGAGCGAGGCGGTGAGCGCGGTCCAGAGCCGGTCATGGGTGGCGTCGAGGGCCAGCACGGCGGCCCACAGCGCGGTCAGCAGGCAGGCGGCGGACAGGGTGCCGCGCTGCGCGCGTCCGCGCCATCCCGACAGCACCGGCAGGCACAGCAGCAGGTAGCCTGCTGCGGCCAGTGCATAACTATAGGCGGCAATATTGGTCACGGTACACCGTCGCAACAGTGGAATGGAAACCGCAGCGCTGACCGCAGAACCGGGTCAGCGTCCGCTGCGGAACAGAACGACCTTCAGGGTATCGATCAGGATCAGGACGTCGAGGAACAGGCTGTTGTTCTTCACGTAGTACAGGTCGTACTGCAGTTTCTGCAGCGCGTCCTCGGCGGAAGAACCGTAGCCGTAGCGCACCTGGGCCCAGCCCGTGATGCCCGGCTTGACGCTGTGGCGCACATTGTAATACGGGACCACCTCGATCAGCTGTTCGACGAAATAGGGACGCTCCGGGCGCGGGCCGACGAACGACATCTCGCCCTTGAACACGTTGAGGATCTGCGGCAGCTCGTCGATGCGGGTCTTGCGCATGAAGTTGCCGATGCGGGTGATGCGCGGATCATTCTGCTGCGCCCACTGCGGCTTGCCGCTTTTTTCGGCGTCGGTGCGCATGCTGCGGAATTTATGCACGAAGAAGGTGTTGCCGTCCTTGCCGACCCGCTCCTGCGAGTAGAACACCGGACCGCGGTCTTCGAGCTTGACGGCCAGCGCGGCCAGCAGCATCAGCGGCAGGGTCAGCACCAGGATGATCACGCTGCACACGATGTCGAAGCTGCGCTTCATGAAGGTGCGCACGAAGCTCTGGTCGAAGCCGCCGCCGAACACCAGCCACGAAGGCTGCAGCGAGTCGACCCGGATCTGGCAGGTCTCGCGTTCGAAGAAGGTGGCGGCGTCGGTGACCTTCAGGCCGGCCAGTTTGCACTCGAGCAGTTCCTTGATCGGAAAGCCGCCACGGCGGTTCTGCACCGACACCACGACCTCCTCGACGTTGTACTGGCGCGCCAACGACACCAGGGTATCGCCTTCGCGTCCGTTCAGCAGGCTGGCCGAGGGCACGCACAATTCCTCGTTGGGCGAGGGGATGAAGCCGGTGATGTTGTAGCGATGGTAGCTGGTGCTCTGCAGGGCCAGGTCGCTGCATTCCTTGGCCAGCGGGCCGCTGCCCAGGAACAGGATGCGGGTCTCGAGGAAGCGCAGCTCCGAGCTCTTGAAGAAGATCATCCGCGCAATGAAGATGCCGGCGGCGGCGATCGCGAACACCAGCGCCAGGATGCCGCGTCCGAAATACAGGTCGGGAGCGACGTAGAACACCAGGGTCAGGATCAGGAAGCCCATCAGGAAGGACGGCATCAGCTTCATGAAGAAGGGATTGCGCAGGCCTTCGTTGAAGTCGAGCTGGTACATGCCCATCGCGCTCATGCTGAAGATGATGGCGGCGGTGAAGGCGATGGCCGAGGTGAAGAAATGATCGAGGTTCTGGATGTTGGGAAGACTGACCGGCTGGCCCAGTTCAATGAAGCGCACCGCCGCACCGACATAGGCCGCGCCGAGGAGCACCAGCACCTCGACGAACAGCAAGACGAAGACGATCTTCGATACGTAGTGATTCGAAATCTTAAGCACGCTACCCTCCGGTATTCTTCTTGATTACATACTGCAGTGCTTATTGAGACAGGTTGCGCACGTACCAGTCCATGGCTTCCTTCAGCCCTTCGCCGATGCGGTGGGTGGGCGCATAGCCCAGCATCGCGCCGGCCTTGCCGATGTCGGCCTGGGAATGGCGCACGTCGCCCGCGCGGAAATCGACATACACCGGCCGGTGCGCGGCCACATGCGGGAAACGCGGCGCCAGCAGCTCGCACATCATCGCGTGCAGCTGGTTCAGCGAGGTACGGTCGTTCAGCGCCACGTTGTACACCTGGTTGGCGGCCTCGCTACCGGACGTTGCCGCCAGCAGGTTGGCCTGCACCACGTTGTCGATGTAGCAGAAGTCGCGGCTGGTCTCGCCGTCGCCGTTGATGCGCAGTTCCTCGTTGCGGATCAGGGCCGCCACCCACTTCGGGATCACGGCGGCATAGGCGCCGTTCGGATCCTGGCGCGGGCCGAACACGTTGAAATAACGCAGGCCGATCGATTCCATGCCGTAGGTGCGGCCGAACACGTCGGCGTACAGCTCGTTGACGTACTTGGTCACGGCATACGGCGACAGCGGCTTGCCGATCCGGTCCTCGATCTTCGGCAGGCCCGGATGGTCGCCGTAGGTCGAGCTGGACGCGGCGTAGACGAAGCGTTTGACTTTCGCGTCGCGCGCCGCCACCAGCATGTTCAGGAAACCGGTGATATTGGTCTCGTTGGTCAGCTGCGGATTCGCGATCGACCGCGGCACCGATCCGAGTGCGGCCTGGTGCAGGACGAAGTCGACGCCCTCGCAGGCACGTGCGCAATCCTCGGGCGAGCGGATATCGGCCTGCAGGAAGCGGAAGTTGGCCCAGGCGGCCTCCCCCACCAGCTCGCGGACCTGGTCGAGGTTGCGCTGGTGGCCGGTGGCGAAGTTGTCGAGAGCGGTGACGCGCTGGTTCAACTTGAGCAGGGCTTCGACCAGGTTCGAGCCGATGAAGCCAGCAGCGCCGGTGACCAGCCAGTGGTAGCTGTGCTGGCGCAACTGCTGTTGGACATCTTGAATCTTGTTCACGTTTGCAGACACTTTAGGGATTGCGCGGCCGCCCGCGCAGGCGGACGGCCGTATTGGGCAGTATTACAGGCGCCAGACGCAGTAGCCGGCTTCACTGATCGCTTTCGGGTCGAACTGCGATTTGACGTCGATGAAGCAGCCGTTGTCGTTCAGCTTGGACTGGAAGTCGAGCAGCGAGCGGGCCAGCACTTCCTTGTGCGGGACGGCCACCACCAGGGCGTCCGCCTTCGGCAGGTCTTCCCAGCGTTCCAGCTTGATGCCGTATTCGTGCCGGGCTTCCTCGGCTTCGGCGACAGGATCGTAGACGTGCACGTCGCAGCCGTAGGATTCGAGTTCGTGGACGATGTCGGCGACCTTCGAGTTGCGCAGGTCCGGGCAGTTCTCCTTGAAGGTCAGGCCGATCACGTTGACCTTCGAACCCTTCACGTGGAAGCCGGACGAGATCATCGACTTGACGGTCTTTTCGGCCACGAATTTCGCCATGCCGTCGTTGATGCGGCGGCCGGCCAGGATCACCTGCGGGTGGTAGCCGACCATCTCGGCCTTGTGGGTCAGGTAATACGGATCGACGCCGATGCAGTGGCCGCCCACCAGGCCCGGACGGAAGGGCAGGAAGTTCCACTTGGTACCGGCGGCTTTCAGGACTTCGAGGGTGTCGATGCCGACCTTGTCGAAGATGATCGCCAGTTCGTTCATCAGGGCGATGTTCAGGTCGCGCTGGGTGTTCTCGATGACCTTGGCGGCTTCGGCCACCTTGATGCTGGAGGCGCGGTACACGCCGGCCGTCACCACCGATTCATACAGCCTGGCGACGCGGTCCAGGGTCTCGTCGTCGTCGCCGGACACGACTTTCAGGATGGTGGTGAGGGTATGTTCCTTGTCGCCCGGGTTGATGCGCTCCGGCGAGAAGCCGACGTGGAAGTCCTGCTGCCACTTCATGCCCGACTCTTTTTCCATGATCGGGATGCAGACTTCCTCGGTGGCGCCGGGGTAGACGGTGGACTCGAACACGACGATCGCGCCGCGCTTCATGTGCTTGCCGACGGTCTTGCTGGCGCCCGCCAGCGGGGTGAAGTCGGGGTTATGGGCGATGTCGACGGGGGTCGGGACGGCGACCACGATGTAGTCGGCCTGGGACAGCAGCGATGGGTCGGTGGTGACTTCCAGATATTGCGCTGCTTTCAGCTGCTCGGTCGAGACCTCTCCGGTGGGATCGACGAACTTCTTGTAGTTTTCAACCTTACTTGCCGACAAGTCGAAACCGATGGTTTTCGCTTTCTTGCCGAATTCGACAGCCAACGGCAAACCAACATAGCCCAAGCCTACTACTGCGACGACTTCATCCGCTTTCATATCACGTCCCGATCAAGTATTGATTTTTGCCATTATATTAACTTTTAATATAGCACGGAAATATATGGCACTCAACAAACGACTTACATTACTCTTAAAAAACAACAGGATGGGGTTGCCGGTTGCCAACTCATCCATAGCCTAAATGCAATTTTAGCATCTTCAAAAAAAAACAAGATTTAATGTCGCGCTATCGTGCGCGTACTGTTGAGCAAGGCGGTTGCGGGTCAGGATATTCATGATGGGTTCCAAATCTTGGAACAGAGTTTGCGCGAGCGTCAATACAAGACACGCAAAAAGCAGGGCTCTGCATCGATACGGAATGCTAAGACAACAGTTTATTTATTGATATCAATATTTCTACAGCGGCTGGCTGGCGACGAGCCAGGCGCGTTCGATTGCGCACGATTGTTGGCGAGCCCGGCTGCGCATCACTTACAATGCGGAGGCATTCATGCATTTTAGTTAACAGACCTTCTGTACCCCGATGCAGATGCGGAGCCTGGCTTTGAACGAACTGGAATTCACTTATATAGATGCAAGCGCGGCCGAGACGACGGTGCTGGACGCCTGGGTGCGCAGCCATCCGGCGGCCAGCGCCTACCAGCTGTCCGCCTGGTGCCGCGCGGTCAGCGAGGCTTACGGCTACCGCAGCCAGGTATTGGCGGCGCGCCGCGGCGGCCGCCTGGCGGGCGTGCTGCCGCTGTGCACGATTGCCCGTCCCTTCGGCAAGCCGCGCTGGGTATCGCAGCCCTTCTGCGACCTCGGCGGTCCGCTGGGCGAGGATGCGCAGGTGACGGCGGCGCTGGCGGCGCATGCGCGGCGCGAACTCGGCGTCCGTCAACTGAACTCGCTCGAGCTGCGCTGCTCCGCCGGCCCCGGCGATGGCAGCGGCCTGGAGGGACGCAAGGTGCGCATGGTGCTGCAGCTGCCGGACAGTGCGGAAGCGCTGATGAAATCCTATCCGCCCAAGCTGCGCAGCCAGATCCGCAAGGCGGAAAAGAACGGCCTGGGCGCCGAAATGTCGACCTCGGCCGCGGCCGTGCAGGCTTTTTACGACGTGTATGCGCAGAACATGCGCCGGCTCGGCAGCCCGGCCCACAGCCTGGACTGGTTCAAGGCCATCCATCGGCACTACGGCGCCGACGGCATGTTCGTCATGCTGGTGCGCCATGAAGGCAAGGTGGTCGGCGCCGGCTGGGTCCTGCTGTGCGCAGGCAAGGCGGTGATTCCCTGGGCCTCGACCCTGGCCGACTACAACCGCCTGGCGCCCAATATGCTGCTGTACTGGGCGATCCAGTCCCACCTGTGCACGCTGGGTATCCGCGAATTCGACTTCGGCCGCTCGACCTTCGGCGAAGGCACCTATAAATTCAAGGAGCAGTGGGGCGCGCTGCCGCATCCGCTCGCCTGGCAGGAGTGGAAGGCCGGCGCCGAGTTGCCAGTCGCCGAATCGGGCCTGTCCCGCGCCGGCAGCCTGCGGCCGCTGATCGAAAAAGCCTGGAGCAAGCTGCCGCTGAGCGTGGCCAACCAGCTGGGACCGCGGCTGCGCCGTTACATCACATTGTAGTCAGGCCGCATTTAATGTTTCGTGCGACCTTGCTTAATGCTAATTTCAATTTTATTATCGTAAGACATTTCGTCCGCACCGGCGGCACCGTTCCCCGTACCGCTCCATGAAGCTACTGACCTTCAGCACCCTGTTCCCGAACCAGCAGCAGCCCAACCACGGCATCTTCGTGGAGACCCGGCTGCGCAACCTGGTGGCCAGCGGCCAGGTCGCGTCGCGGGTGGTGGCGCCGGTGCCCTGGTTCCCCTCGCGTCATCCGCGTTTCGGCCAGTACGCCAGGTATCCGGCGGTGCCCGCGCGCGAGGAGCGCCACGGCCTGGACATCCGCCACCCGCGCTACGTCACCCTGCCGAAGGTGGGCATGAATGTCGCACCGATGCTGCTGATGCAGGGCGCGAAGGGCGAGATCGGCCGCATCATCGACGAGGGCTACGACTTCGACGCCATTGACGCCCATTATTTTTATCCGGACGGCGTGGCCGCCGCCATGCTGGGCCGCTACTTCAACAAGCCGGTGGTGATCACGGCGCGCGGCTCGGACGTCAACCTGTTTCCGCAGTTTCCGCTGCCGCGGCGCATGATCCAGTGGGCCGCCAGCCAGGCCAGGGGCATCATCACCGTCAGCCAGGCGCTGAAGGACAGCCTGGTGCAGCTGGGCGTGCGTCCGGCCGCGATCACGCCGCTGCGCAACGGCGTCAACCTGGACACCTTCCGCCCGCTCGACCGCGAGGCGATCCGCGCCACGCTCGGCCTGACGCAGTACACCCTGATCTCGGTCGGCCACCTGATCGAGCTGAAGGGGCACCACCTGATCATCGGAGCGCTGCCGGGCTTGCCCGACGTGGTTCTGTTGATTGCCGGACACGGCCCGGACCGCGGCAAGCTGGAAGCGCTGGCGCAAAGGCTTGGCGTGGCCGACCGCGTGCGCTTCCTGGGCGCGGTGCCGCAGCCCGAACTGAAACAGTATTTCAATGCGGCCGACCTGATGGTGCTGGCGTCCAGCCGTGAAGGCTGGGCCAATGTGCTGCTCGAGTCGATGGCCTGCGGCACGCCGGTGGTGGCGAGCGCCGTCGGCGGATCGCCGGAAGTGGTGGCGGCGCCGGCCGCCGGCATGCTGATGCCGCACTACAGCAGCGAGGGCGTGCTGGAAGCGGTGCAGCAGCTGCGCGCACGCAATCCGGACCGGGCGGCCACCCGCCGCTATGCCGAGGGATTCAGCTGGGACTTCACCACCCGCGGCCAGATCGACCTCTTCCAGAAAATCATTGTAGATTACGCCGCGTGAGACTTTCTTTAGCGATCTTCCGGCCAGGGAGCCGGGCATGAGCACCTACCAGCGTTCCGCTGCGCCGATCCCGGTGCTGATGCGCGCCATCGGCGACAGTTACGCCCTGTGGCCAGCACGCAAGGCGCGCCTGTGCATCGTGAACTACCACCGGATCCTGGAAGTCTCCGACCCGCTGCTCGAGAACGAGCCCGACGTCCGGACCTTCCGCAAGCACATGAAGATGCTGGCGGACTGCTTCAAGGTGCTGCCGCTGGACGAGGCGCTAACCGCGCTGCAGCAGGGCCGCCTGCCGGCGCGCGCGGTCTGCATCACCTTCGACGACGGCTACCGCTCGGTGCACGACCTGGCGCTGCCGGTGCTGCGCGAGTTCAACCTGCCGGCCACCGTGTTCGTCAGCAGCGGCTACGTGGACAGCGACGAGAACATGTGGAACGACCGCATCGTCGACGCCGTCCGCGCCGCTGTCGGCCAGGAGCTGGACCTGCGCGCCATCGGCGCCGGCCGGCATCCGCTCGACAGCATGGAGGCGCGCTGCAGCGCGGTGCGCCAGCTGACCACGCGCGCCAAGTACCTGCCGCCCGCCGAGCGCATGGCGCTGGTCGAGGAACTGGAAGCGCTCGCCCGTCCCGCCGGCCGTCCGCTGATGCTGAGCGCGGAGATGGTGCGCACGCTGCAGGCATCGAACGTCGAGATCGGCGCGCACACGGTGTCGCACCCGATCCTGACCAGCCTGCCGGACGCCGACGCGATGGCCGAGATCGCCGGCAGCAAGGCGGCGCTGGAAGCCATCCTGGGCCGGCCGGTGCGCCATTTCGCCTACCCGAACGGCAAGCCCAGCCTCGACTTCGACGAACGGCACGTCGCGATGGTGCGCGATGCCGGTTTCGCGGCCGCGTTCTCGACGGCGCCGGGTCCGGCCACGGAAGCGGATAATGTGTTCACTCTGCCGCGTTCACGGCCGTGGGACACGAGTACCTTTTTTTATATGTTGCGCCTGCTGCGCTGGCTGGCCAGCTAGGTTTCATTTGTCTTCACCGCCGTACAAGAAAGCCGCAGATGCAAAACAGGAGCAATTCCACTTTGACGGAAATCCACGAGCCGTCCGTGCAGACCGATGTGCCGCAGAGCGCGGCCTTCGATGAAGCACCGGCGGCGCCGCTTGCCGCCCGGCCGGGCGTGCTGCTGGTGGCCTTCCACTTCCCGCCGCAACGCGGCAGCAGCGGCATCCAGCGCACGCTGAAGTTCGCCCAGCACCTGCCCCAGCTGGGATGGAAGCCGCTGGTGCTGTCCGCTCACCCGCGCGCGTACGTGGCCTCGAGCGACGACCAGATGAACGACGTGCCGGGCGACCTGGTCGTGCGGCGCGCCTTCGCGCTCGATTCCGGACGTCACCTGGCGATCCGCGGCCGCTACCTGCGCGGCATGGCGCTGCCGGACCGCTGGATCACCTGGTTGTTCGGCGCCGTGCCGGCCGGCCTCAAACTGATCCGCGAACACCGCCCGCGCCTGATCTGGTCGACCTATCCGATCCCGACCGCGCACCTGATCGGCTACACGCTCAAGCGCTTCACCGGCCTGCCGTGGATCGCCGACATGCGCGATCCGATGACCGAGGAGCACACGCCCCCCAACCGCCTGGTGTGGCGCGCCTACCGCTGGGTGGAAAAGCTCACGGTGCACAACTGCACGCGCATGGTGTTCACCACGCCGGGAGCGCTGGCGATGTACCGCGCGCGCTATCCGGAGGTGCCGCCTTCGCGCTTCGGCCTGATCGAGAACGGCTACGACGAAGACGACTTCGTGCGCGCCACCGCCAGCTACGTACCGAAGCCGAAGGGCGACGGTCCGCTGGTGCTGCTCCACAGCGGCATCATCTATCCGACCGAACGCGATCCGAGCGCGATGCTGGCGGCACTGGGCGAACTGCGCCGCGAGGGCCTGATCGGCCCCGACACCCTGCGCGTGGTGCTGCGTGCCTCGATCCATGAGGACCTGCTGGGCGACCTGATCGACCAGCACGGCCTGCACGGCCTGGTGGTGCTGGAACCGCCGATTCCGTATCGCGCGGCGCTGGCCGAGATGCTGGACGCCGACGGCCTGCTGGTGATGCAGGCGGCGCACTGCAATTCGCAGATCCCGGCCAAGCTGTACGAATATATGCGCGCGCGCCGCCCGATCCTGGCGCTGACCGATCCGGCCGGCGACACCGCCGCCACCATGCGCGGCGCCGGGCTGGACACCATCGTGCGGCTGGACGACAAGGACGACATCAAGGCTGGCGTGATGCGCTTCGTCGGCCTGGTGCGCAGCGGCGAGGCGCCGCTGCCGCCGGAAAACGCCAGCGAATTCTATTCGCGCCGTTCGCGCAGCAGCCAGTTCGCGACCTTGCTGGATGAAGTGGTGAAGGAACACGCGCGCCAGGACTGACGCGCGCGGTTTTGTTCAGCGTTACCGAGGCCGGGCGGCCAGCTGTTCGGCAGTTGAATAAATGGTGATGCCCTGCCCCGCCATCTTTTCCAGATGGTCGAAGAAGGCGCGGGCCGGGATGAACCAGGAATCGCCCTCGCCCACCTTGCCGTTCACGCGCAGGCCGGCGCGCTCGAACTCCTCGCGGAAATACGCGCGCAGGTCTTCGCGCGCGGCGTAGTCGATGCGGCGCGCCGCCACCGCCGGCGCGAACGGACGCACCGGCACGTCCCAGTGCTTGCCCTCCTTGTCCAGGCACGGCAACTGGTAGGTGCGCTCCTCCCAGATCGGTTCCGGGAAGCGTTCGCCCATGGCGTCTTCCACCACGTGGTAGAAGGTCACCGGCCCCATCGAAATGCCCAGCCCCAGCACCTTGGCGCCGTCGAGGCCGACGAAGCGCTGCCACGGCGAGCCTTCGCCGAAGATCGAGGGCGCGCGGTGATGGGCTTCGGTCAGGTACTGCGCGTGCCTGCCCCAGGCCGACACCGAATGAGTCGGGTGCACGCTGCGGTGGGTGGCCGCCTCGCGCAGGAAGGTTTCCGGCAGCCGGCCCATATTGGTGCCGTGGCTGCGCGGATCGAACACATAGCCTTCCATCTCGCAGGTCGCCTTGACGGTGCCGGCCGGCAGATAATAGGTCGGCACCAGCAGCGTGCCTTCCGCGCCGACCGCGTCCTGCAGCGCCTTGACCACGCTCGAGGCGCCGCCTTCCACATAGCCGAGGCTTTTCAGGGACGAATGCAGGAACACGGTGTCGCCCGGCCGGATGCCGAGGCGCGCCAGGTCGCGGGCCAGGTCGGCGCGCGTCACGTGGCTGCCGGATTGGCGGAGCTGGCGCTCGCTGCGGCGGCGGCGCAGCGCTTCCAGGGCCGCCTTGACGGTGCGCTTGAGGGGTTTAAGCATTGCCGGCGAGCTCGATTTCCAGCAGGTTGGCGTCGATGCAGAACTTGGCGGCCCAGTTCAGGTATTCCCACTGGCCATAGTCGCCGTTCACCGGGAAGGAACCCTTGATGCCGCCGACCATGCCTTCATGGCCTTCGAAGCGCACGGTGCGGCGCACGAAGGCGGTCAGCTTGCGGCCGGCCTCCAGGTAGCGGCGCTCGCCGGTCAGGCGGTGCAGCAGGAACAGGCAGTGCGCGATCTGCACCGAGCCGGTCAGGCAGACGTAGTTCACGGCGCCGCGGAAGTTGCGGTCCAGGCGGCCGGCCAGGTAGCCGTCGGCGCCGATCGCTTCGACCAGGCTCTTGCCGGTACGCTCGGCCGCCTGCAGCAGGTCGGCGCGGCCGGACAGCAGGTGGCCTTCCAGCACGCCGCGCAGCACGTAGCCGATGGTGTGGGTCAGCGGGTTGTCGGCGTCGGTCAGGCAGTTGGAGGCGAACCAGCCGTTCGGCTGCTGCTTGCCGATCGCCCAGTCGACCTGGCGCAGGCCGGCCTCGCCGTAGCCATTGCCTGGCGCCACGCGCTCGGCTTCGAACAGGCCCCACGACACATGGGTCTCGTAGGCCTTCTCGCCCGGCTTGGCGAACGGGGTCGGGAACTTGCGCCAGCAGCCGTCTTCGTCGAGGCTGTCGCGCAGCCAGGCGGCGGCGCGGCGCATCGAGTCCAGGTAGCGCTCGTCCTTGTATTCGGCGGCGCCGGCGGCCAGGCCGATCAGGATCTGGCCGGTATTGAAGGTCACCGGCACGCGCGGGGTGGCGTCGATCTTGCCGCCCATGAAGCCGCCTTCCGGGAACTGAATGTCCACGCACCAGTCCAGCATCCGGCGCGCGCGCGCGTGCAGGCCGGCGTCGCCGTTGCGGTTCGCCATCGTGATCATGGTCGGAATGATGTAGCCGGTGGTCTCCGGATAGGAGGTGGCCCAGCCCTTCTGCAGGCTGAAGTCGCGCGCCACGCCGCCGTCCTTCGAGGCCGAGTTGTCCTGCGCCGTGCACAGCCATTCGGTGCAGGCGGCGATGACGGCTTCGGGGCCGGGATCGCGGGCCGGCAGGCCGCGCTTGTCGACCTCCAGCTCGGCCTTGGCCATGTCGGACAGCGGCGGCTGGGAAAGCTGGTGCTTGATTTTTCGTAGCAGTTGGAACACGGGCAGCCCTGAGTAAAAAAATTATTAAATTGTAAATAATGATGGCATTGATACCACTCAATGTCAATTTCGCGATATGCCCATCAGGCGAGCGCCGCAGGCATGGCTATTATTGTTTAAGAATTATTTTACTCCAGGCAGCTTTGTTGCCATTTTCGATATGTGCGAGGTATTTACGGCCGGCTCAGGCAGGCGCCGAAGTCCTCGAAGGCGCCATAGCGCGCTTGTGCGGGACGGGGTCCGCCGCACAGGTCGGGCCCGATATCGCCGGCGTTCGAACGGCGTGCAGCCGGTTCGCGCCATTGGAAATCGAGGGCGAGCGGGTCGCGGAACAGCGCGCGGTAGGGATGGCTGCCGAGGTAGAGGCGCGCCGCCGAGGTATACAGATTGTCGTCGAGACGCACGATGCCGTCGTCGCGACTGCGGATCATGCCGTCCACCAGATTGCCTGCGAGGTCGGCGCTGCTCTCGGGGAAACGCACGGTGATGCCACCGGTATCGACCAGCGTATTGTGCTGCAGCCGGCTGCGCGCGGCCGCATTCAGATAGATGCCGTCGTCGGAGCACGAGGCGACCAGGTTGGCGCGCAGCGTACTGCCGGTCTGCTCGGTGATGCACTTGCCGTCCCTGCAGTATTCCTTTCCCGTGCCGCCGCCGCCCAGCGACAGGCCGATCCGCTGGCCGGGGGCGCCGCGCAGCCTGTCTTCGCAAATCACGATGTTCTGCTCGAACAGGTTGTTGGCGCCGCCGCCCTTGGCGAATGCGCCGTAGCTGATGCGGTCGCCGTCGCCCTTGATGAAGTCGCTGATCAGGTTGCGGCGGACGACCCAGTCGCTGGCCGTCACCAGGTCGATCGGCGTGACCGGCCTGGTGGTGAGGCGCACGCTGTCGTTGCGCAGCGTATTCGATTCGATCAGGCCGTGGTCCGGGTAGCGGCCCTTTTCCGCATTGATCTTGAAGTGGGCATCGAAGTCGACGATGAGGTTGTTGACGGCCGCGAAGTGGTGGGCATCACCGACGACGTGGAAAGCATGCTCACAATAATAGGCTTTGGGGCAGCTGCCTCGCAGCGAAAGGTTTTCGAAGCGCCAGTACGGCGCCGATATCCGAAAACCTTCGCCGGCGCCGATCTCCAACTGGACGCTGCCGGGCTCGACAGCACGCACCACGATGGGCGCATCGGCGCGGCCGGGATGGAAGGCCTCGATCGTCCGGCTGGCCTGATAGCGGCCGGGCAGCAGGGTGATCACCTGCCCCGGCGCTGCCGCGGCGACGGCGCGCAGCAGGCCGGTGCTGTCCGATACCAGTACTTCGTCGGCGCCCGGCGCGGGTTTGCCGGAACCGGTTGTCGTGCCGCCGCGCTGCATGCCAACCGTGCCGGACCAGGCAGCGCCTCCCGGCAGCTGTTCGCCACGGTCGGCCCGCACCAGCCATTCCCGGGCCGTGCGGCCGACGCCTTCGATGACGGCATTATGGCCGGCACTGCGGCGCTCGAGATAAGGTCCCAGCGAACGCGGCGTGATGCCCATGCTGGACAGCGTATACAGTCCCGTGCTGGCGGCGGCCGCCGCCAGCAGCAATGCCGATCCCGCTGCCCACGCCCAGCGGCGGCTCCGGTGTTGCGCCACACGCTTTTTTCTGGCTTTTTGCATCGACATTTCACCCAAGAACGTTGAAAATTGCCTTAGAGATACTACTACACGGTTTTGCGTGTCAACAATCTAGTGATTTGCGTCATTCTCACCACATTTCTTAAAATAAAAATATTGATTCGGCGCCTATACCTGAATATTTATTGACAACAAAATCGTTAGACAATACAGTTAAGTGTTGTATCGAGGAATTATTTTGGAACTTTTTGATTGTGCGTTTGATATTTTTCCCACAGTAAATTAATTTCCTACGGTAATCTGAACTTATTCCGAGCAGCACTATTTCTGTGCGGCGACTTTTTTTGGATAAGTTCAGATATGCGTAACTCTTACACTTCTCGTCCTCTTCTTCTGGTTATTTGCGCTGCCTTGTCCGCATGCGGCGCTGGCAGCAGCGTGGATAGCGCGTCGAACGCTTCCGCTTCGGCCTCCACCGCCAACCCGGCCACGACCGCCGGCTCGCTGGTTACCAACGTACTCAACGGTCCGATCACGACCACCGTCACGCCGCCCACGACCTCGACCGGCAGCGGCAGCGGCACCGGCTCGACCACCACCGGCGGCATCACCACCGTCCAGCTGACCAGCGTGGCGACCGCTTCGCAGACCAACGCTGCGGCCACCTTCGGCCAGGTATTTGCTCAAGGCGACGTGCCGAGCGGCCAGACTGTGGTCGCCAAAACCGCCAGCGGCGCCACGGTTCCCCTGCAGATGGACGTCAAGGCACGTCACGCAGACGGCTCGGTGCGCCATGCCGTCCTGACCGTACAACTGCCGAGCACGGCGGCGAAGCAGTCCGACACCGTGACCCTGTACCGCGCCACCGCCGCCGCCGCCGCCGCCCCGGCAAGCCCCGCAACCCTGCTGAACAACGGCTTTACCGCCAGCGTGAACCTGACCATCGCCGGCGTGAAATACACGGCATCGGCCGATACCCTGCTGAAGTCCGGCAAGGTCACGAGCTGGCTGGCCGGCCCGCTGGTCAATGAATGGATCGTGTCCACGCCGCTGAAGGATTCGGCCGGCAACGAACATCCGCACCTGATGGCCCAGTTCGCCATCCGCTCCTACACCGGCAGCAAGGCCGCACGTGTCGACGTTACCGTCGAGAACGACTGGGCCTACGATGCGTCGCCGCAAAACCTGACCTATGATGCCCAGGTCCTGGTCGGCGGCCAGGCCGTCTACACCCAGGCCGCGCTGACCCATTACCACCACGCGCGGTGGCGCAAGGTGTTCTGGTGGGGCACCGAGCCGAAGCTGGACGTACGCCACAACCTTGCTTACCTGCTCGCCACCAAGGCGGTGCCGAACTATGACCAGTCGCTGGTGATCAAGGAAGCAACGATCGCTTCGTGGAACAGCCAGTGGACCAACAGCAAGACCGGTCCGATGAACCCGGGCGTGGGCCAGCCCTACATGCCGACCACCGGCGCCCGCAGCGATATCGGCCTGATGCCGGCCTGGAACGCGCTGTACCTGCTGAGCATGGACCAGCGCATGAAGAACATCTCGCTCGGCATGTCGGATCAGGCAGGCGCCTGGCCGTCGCACTACCGCAACAAGACCACCGGCCGTCCGGTGACCCTGGCGGAGTATCCGTATTCGACGACCTTCAACGCGAAGTACGACTCGCTCAACCCGGCAACCGGCCAGCGTGAAATCTTCCCGGTCTGCACTACCTCGTGCACGAGCCCGATGGTCGCCGACACCTCGCACCAGGCAGCGTTCTCCTATCTGCCGTATCTGGTGACCGGTGACTACTATCACCTGGAAGAGCTGCAGTTCTGGGCCAACTTCAGCAGCTTCGCCAGCAACCCCGCCTATCGCTCGTACGGCAAGGGCCTGGTGGGTTCGGACCAGGTGCGTGGCCAGGCATGGTCGCTGCGTACCCTGGCGGAAGCCGCCTACATCACGCCGGACAACGATCCGCAGAAGGCGAACTTCACGGCCATCGTCAACAGCAACATCGACTATTTCGACGCGAAATACACCAACAACGCCTTGGCCAACAAGCTGGGCGTGATCGAAAACGGTTATGCGATCGTGTACGACACCAACACCGGTCTGGGACCGTGGCAGGATGACTTCTTCACCTCGGCCATCGGCCACATGGTGGAACTGGGCTTCACCCGCGCCCAGCCGCTGCTGACCTGGAAGTCGAAGTTCGTGGTGGACCGCATGGTTGGCGACGGCTACTGCTGGATCCAGTCGTCGGCCTACACCCTGAAGGTACGCGACAGCGCCACGTCGCCGCTCTACACCTCGATCGGCCAGGTCTATAAGAACACCTTCCCGTCGACGTTCACGAGCCTAGCTTGCGCCAGCCCGGAAATGGCCGCCAACCTGAAGCTGCGTACCGGCGAAATGGTGAGCTACCTGACCGCCCAGAGCCCGCAGTCGATCATGCGTCCGGCACTGGCCTATGCCGCCGGCGCGAACGCGAACGGCAAGAAGGCATGGGACCTGTACGCCAAGCGTCCTTACCAGCCGGACTATGCCGCTGAGCCGGAATACGCGATCGTTCCGCGCTAATCCGACCCGGTAACCGGTTCTGCCCGACACCCTGCAAGCCTAGCTTGCAGGGTGTTTTTTATTTAAGACCTGTAGCACAACACACACGGTTTCCAACCGTGTTGCCCATACTCACGTGTTATTCTATCGACCATTCTCATCCAGGCAATCACGGATATGATCGATAACCTAGCCTTGCTATTGTTCGGATCGCTGATTCTCTATACGGTCTTTCGCGCAATCAAACTCGACAAGCTGTTGCCATGGTTTTCGGCCGACAGCGAGCCGCCCCAGGAACAACCGAAGAAGAAGCGCAAATAAGCAGCAGCTTCCGAATTCCGCCTGTCCCGGCGCTTGGCGAGATGGCTTCGCGCAGGCAATGAAAGCACTATGCAATCTCTCTTTTTGTCGGCCGTCTTTTTCACCCTGATCTTCACAGGGTTCTCCGCCGCCTTTGCCGCGGCTCTAGGCTTCGTCTGGGTCGACGTGGTCAAGCCCCAGCAGCTTGCCTGGTCCATCATCACCGGCTGGCCGCTGTCCATGATCGCGGCGCTGGCGATGGTTGCGCAGTATGCGCTCAAGGACAAGAAATTCCCGCCCAAGTTCGGCTCGATCCTGCTCCTGTTCGCCGTGTTCACCGTATGGGTGACACTCACGACGATGATGTCGACCATTCCGGACCGGCCCTGGGCCAAATGGGACTGGGTCTACAAGGTATTGCTGTTCGCAATATTCATTCCCTTCGTCTTCCGCTCGCGGGTGCAGATCGAATCCTTCATCCTGGTCTTCGTCTTCTCGGCCGCGACGATCTTCTTCTCGGCCGGCGTAAAGACCCTGCTCGGCAGCGGCGGCTACGGCGTGCTCGCCATCATGGGCGGCGGCAACACCGGCTTGGCGGAGGGCAGCACCCTGGCGGTGGTCTGCATCATGCTGGTGCCATTGATCGTGTTCCTGATGCGCCATACGATCGTCTTTCCCAGGAACTGGAAGACCTACGGGCTGTTCATCGGCATCATCGTCACCGCCCTCGCCACCGTGGTCGGTACGGGTGCCCGTACCGGCGTCATTGCCGTGGCCGTCCTGTGCGGACTGTCCGCGCTGCAGTCGAAAAAGAAGCTGTGGTGGCTCGCCGGCGCGGCTTTGGCAGGCGTCATCTATTTGAATATCGACCTGTCGCATACGCGCTGGGGCGCCCGCATGTCGACCATCGAGACCTATAACAAGGATTCGTCCGCGCTCGGCAGGCTCAAGGTGTGGGAATGGACGGTCAAGTACACCGTCGAGAACCCCCTGGGCGGCGGCTTCGACTCCTTCCTGCACAACAGGATCGCCAACGTGACGGAGGACGGCACCATCCAGTACTACCCCGAGGGACGGCTGGTGGGCAAGGCCTTCCATAGCGTGTATTTCGAAGTGCTGGGGGAACAGGGCTTCCCTGGCTTCGCCATGTATTTCTCGATGATCCTGATCGCGCTGGTCAAGCTGCGCAAGCTGAAGAAAAAATGGGCGAAGCATCCGGGCATGGCCTGGCTGGTCTCGCTGGCCGATGCGCTGATCAGCGCCATCCTGATTTTCCTGGCCGGCGGCGCCTTCGTCGGCATCGCCTACCAGCCCTTCATTTTCTACATGCTCGGGCTCACGGTCGCCATCGACCAGTATTCGGCCCGCGTGGAACGCGAAAACCAGATCAAGGCCAAGGCACAGGCACAGGCGGCAAAAGCAAAAGAAGGTGTGACGACGTGAAGCTCAACCAACTCGCCGGGCTACGGGGGATCTGCGCATGGTGGGTCGTGTTCTTCCATTCGCTGGCCCTGCTGGGCAACTCGATTCCGCTGCCGCTCGCGCACCTGATCGCCCATGGCTACCTGGCGGTCGACCTGTTCTTCCTGCTGAGCGGTTTCGTGATCTTCCTGAGCTATCACGCCTCGCTCGCAAAGAACTTCCCGCATAGCGTGGGCCGCTTCTACTGGAACCGCCTGTCGCGCATCTATCCCCTGCATGCCGTGATGCTGGGCGGCTATCTGATGCTGTTCGCGGCCTTTTATTTCTTCTCGAGCAGCCACGCCGCGCCGGAATCCTATACCTGGAGCACCTTCTTCCAGAGCATGTTCCTGATCCATATGTGGGTCGGCAGCGACCTCACCTGGAACGTGCCGTCCTGGTCGATCAGCTCGGAATGGTTCGTCTACCTGTTCTTCCCGCTGATGGCCTACAGCCTGCGCAAGCTGCGCGGCGGTGTTGCCGCCCACCTGGCGGTGCTGGTGCTGGTTGCCCTGCTGCTGCACCTGGTGTATGCATTCAACGGCATCGAGTCGCTGGGCGCGGGCGTTCCGCGCATGGCCCTGGTCCGTACGCTGCTGGAATTCCTGATGGGCGTGTTCATCGGTTCCCTGTACATCAATCACCGCGAATTCCTGGAAAAATACCGCAACGCCGCGCTGCTCGGCTTCGCCGGCCTGTGCGTGCTGTATGCCAGTGCGCCGCTGCCGGATTACGCCACCATCCCGATGGCGTTCGCCTTCCTGATCGCCTACCTGAGCGTGACGACGTCGCCGATCACCGCTGCGCTGTCGAATCCGGTGCTGGTGTACCTCGGCGAGATCTCGTATTCGACCTATATGGTGCACTACCTGGTCTACGACCTGCTGAAGGCGGGCTTCATGTCGAACGCGAATGAGATCAAGCCTCTGTACGTGTGGCTGTCGTTCGCGCTGGTCCTGCTGCTGTCGGCGCTGCTGCACCACGTGGTCGACGATCCGGTGCAGAAATATTTCCGCCGTCGCCGTCCGGCGAACAAGGCCGCGTGAGGGAAAAGAAGAGAGGAATTCTGTGGCGCGGCTGGCGGGGATCGAACCCACGACCCTTGGCTTCGGAGGCCAATACTCTATCCACTGAGCTACAGCCGCCCTGGAAAATCGGAAGTGATGCGAAGGATACAGCGTTCCACGCGTCCCGTCTATGGATAAGCAGAAGCAGACTGCATAAATTGCGTTTCCTATAACTTAGATTGTTCTATAATCGCTCACTTGAGGTTCTTTCTGTTATGCAAGGAACCTTTAGAGGCTGGCAGGTTTTTTTATCTATATAAGTTAGTAAGGAAATCATGAGCGACGCACATCAGAGTGAACATCAGTCTTTTATCCGAACCCCTAAACAACTCATTGTGGCCGTCGCCGGGTTCTTTCTTGTCATCGTCATCGGCATCATCCTGCTGGTAACCTTCGTCACCAACACCCACCTGTCCGGAGCAGGCTCCACCCAGAACGCAGAAGCCGTCGCCGCCCGCATCCAGCCGGTCGCCGCCGAAGGCTTCACCCTGAAGGACGCCAACGCACCGAAGGTCCTGCAGAACGGCCAGGCCGTCTATACCTCGACCTGCGCCGCCTGCCACGGCACCGGCGCAGCCGGCGCACCGAAGGCCGGCGATGCCGGCGCCTGGGCCGCACGCATCAAGCAGGGTTACGACACCCTCCTCCAGCACGCCATCCAGGGTATCCGCGCGATGCCGGCCAAGGGCGGCAATCCTGACCTCGACGACGTCGAAGTCGCGCGCGCCATGGTCTATATGGCGAACCAGTCGGGCGCCAAGTTCAAGGAGCCGGAGGCGCCTGCCGCCCCGGCGGCGGCCACTGCGGCAAACGCGGCGCCGGCTGCCGCACCGGCCGAAGCCGGCGCAGCCGCTCCCGCTGCTGCTCCCGCACCGGTGTCTGCAGCTGTTGCCGCGGCCCCGGCCGCCCCGGCAGCCGAAGCGACGGCCAGCGCCAGCGGCGCCGGCAAGACCCTGTACAGCGCGGCCTGCGTCGCCTGCCACGGTGCGGGCATCGCCGGCGCGCCGAAATTCGGCGACAAGGCCGCTTGGGCACCGCGCATCGCCCAGGGCGCCAATGTGCTCCACGAGCACGCCATCAAGGGCTTCCAGGGAAAGAACGGCATGATGCCGCCGAAAGGCGGATCGAGCGCGCCGGACGCCGATGTCAAGAGCGCAGTCGACTACATGGTCGCTGCCGCGAAGTAATCCGACTCTCTTCCGGGAGCCGCATTCGCGGCTCCCACTAGCACGTCCCGATCCTCTGGTCATTAACAGACGACCGAAAATCGTTCGTCTTTTTAACCAAGTGTATCGTTTACGCACACATTATTTGTAACAATTTCCAAGGGCCAAAAGCGGACTCTGCCATAGGAGAATGCCGCTAGAAAACTACATTTGTACCCCGATTCTGTTACGCTTAGGCACTTAACGCGTGACAATTTTCCCGATATGCTGAGGTTTCGTTGTTTCCGAAAAGTATTATTTCGGCAACGCACACGATTCTGAAAACTACGGGGAAACACATGCAACGCGCTCGATTCACTTTGTCCATTCCGGCCGCCCTGCTTGGTCTGGCCTTCGCAGTTCCCGCCTCGGCCGCAACCTTGTCGGTTGGTCCGGGCAAGACTTACGCAACTCCCTGCAAGGCCTTTGCCGTCGCCAAGAGCGGCGATGTGGTCGAAATCACTGGCAACACGACCTATACCGGCGACGTCTGCGCCATCTATACGAGCAACCTGACCATCCGCGGCGTGAACGGCCGTCCGAAGATCAATGCCGGCGGCAAGTACGCCATGAGCAAGGGTATCTGGGTGGTCGAGGGCAGCAACATCGTCGTCGACAACGTTGAAATGTACGGCGCTAAAGTGCCCGACCGCAACGGCGCCGCACTGCGCCTGGAAGGCACCAACTTCACGCTGCGCAACTCCTTCATCCACGATAACGAAGACGGCATCCTGAGCAACGCCAACACCGCCAGCAACATCGTCATCGAATACACCGAGTTCGGCCACAACGGCTACGGCGACGGCCAGAGCCACAACCTGTACATCGGCAGCAGCGCCAGCCTGACCTTCCGCTACAACTACTCGCACGACGCCAACGTCGGCCACAACCTGAAGTCGCGCGCCAAGGTCAACACGATCGTGTACAACCGCTTCTCGAGCACCCCGGCGGGCCAGACCGGCAGCACCGCGTCCGGCAAGCCGAGCTACGAGATCGACATTCCGAACGCCGGCACGTCCTACGTGATCGGTAACGTGATCGAGCAGCCGGCAAGCAACAGCAATTCGGTCCTGCTGGCCTACGGCGAAGAAGGCGCGACCAACCCGGGCAAGGACCTGTACGTCGTCAACAACACCTTCCTGAACGACGACAGCTCGCACGGCACCTTCTTCTTCATCGGCTCCGGCGTGACCACGCCTGCCCTGCTGCAGAACAATATCTTCGCGGGCACCGGCACCCTGTCCACCCAGACCAGCGCCGTCCAGAAGACCAACTACCGCGCAGCGGCGCCGGGCTTCGTGAACCGCGCCGCCTACGACCTGCGTCCGCTGGCGAATGCGCTGGTGACCAATGCCGGTTCGGTGCCGGGTACCTCGAGTTCGGGCGTGTCGCTCAAGCCGGTGGCGCAGTACAAGCACGTCGCTTCCGGCGTGGCGCGTCCGGCGCTGGGCACGATCGACATCGGCGCCTACGAGGCACAGTAATCCCTGCCGCGGCGCTCAAGCGCCGCCAAGGAAAAGGGCCGCATCGCTGCGGCCCTTTTTTCATTACCGGATGCACATCACCGGATGCGCATCACCAGATGATCACGCGGTCCTTCGGCGCCAGGTACATCCTGTCGCCCTGCTTCACCTTGAAGGCCTCGTAAAAGCCCGGCTGGTTGCGCAGCGAACCGTTGGCGCGGAACTGGTCCGGCGAGTGCGGATCGGCCTTGATCTGCGCGATCGTCTGCTGGTCGCGCATCTTCGAGCGCCACACCTGGGCCCAGCCCATGTACAGGCGCTGTTCTCCGGTCAAGCCGTCGATCACCGGCGCCTTCTTACCCTTCAGCGAGATCCGGTAGGCCTTGGCGGCGATCGCCAGGCCCGAGTTGTCGGCGATGTTCTCGCCCAGGGTCAGTTCGCCGTTTACGCGGTAGCCCTTCAGCGGTTCGAAGGCGTCGTACTGCTTGACCAGCATCGCGGTCTTGGCCTTGAAGTTCTTGTGGTCGGCCTTGGTCCACCAGTCGCGCAGGTTGCCGTCGCCATCGTATTGCGCGCCCTGGTCGTCGAAGCCGTGGCTGATCTCGTGCCCGATCACGGCGCCGATGCCGCCGTAGTTGACGGCATCGTCCGCATTCGCGTCGAAGAAGGGCGCTTGCAGGATCGCGGCCGGGAACACGATCTCGTTCATCTCCGGGTTGTAATAGGCGTTCACCGTCTGCGGGGTCATGCCCCATTCGTCGCGGTCGATCGGCTTGCCCAGCTTGTTGATCTCGTAGTCGGCGGCCCACACGCGGGCGCGCATCACGTTGCCGACCAGGTCGTCGCGCTTCACCACCAGGGCCGAGTAATCCTTCCACTTGTTCGGGTAGCCGATCTTCGGCGTGAACTTGGCCAGCTTGGCCTGGGCTTCCTTCCTGGTTTTCGGGCTCATCCAGTCGAGCGTGTCGATCGACTGTTTATAGGCGGCCAGCAGGTTCTTCACCAGCGCTTCCATGCGCGCCTTGCGCTCCGGCGGGAAGTACTGGGCCACATAGAGCTTGCCCAGCGCCTCGCCCTGCGAGCGTTCGATGGCACCGACCCCGCGCTTCCAGCGCGGCTCGATCTCTTCGACGCCGGACAGGGTCTTGCCGTAGAAGCCGAAGCGCTCGTCGACGAAGGCCTTCGACAGATAGCCGGCATAGGCATCGGCCACGTGCATCGACAGATAGGCCTTCCAGGTATCCAGCGAGGTCTTGTTCGACAGCTCGACGAAGGATTTCAGATAGCTCGGCTGGCCGACGATCACATAGGTCGTCTTGCCGGACAGGCCGGCGGCATCGAGCCAGGTCTTCCAGTCATAGCCGGGGGCGAGCTTGTCCAGGTCCGCCAGGCCGACCTTGTTATAGGCCTTGATCGGGTCGCGCAGCTCGACCTTGGTCCACTGCAGCTTCGCGATCTCGGTCTCGAAGCCGACGATGGACTTGGCGTCGAACACGGCGCGCGGGTTGCCGATCAGCGCCAGGGTGCGCTCGACGTGCTGCTCGTACTTCGCCTTGGCGTCGGCCAGCTTCTCGTCGTCGTCCTTCAGGTAATAGTCGCGGTCCGGCATCGCCAGGCCGCCCTGGCCGATGTCGGCGACGTACTTGGTCGAGTCCTTGTTGTCCTGGTGGATGCCGAAGTCGAAAGGCACGTTGACGCCGATCTTGCCGAGGTGGGCCAGCAGGGCCGGCAGCTCCGTCTTGTCCTTCAGCGCGGCGATGCGGTCGAGCTCACCCTTCAGCGGCGTGAAGCCCAGCTGCTCCAGGCGCGCCTCGTCCATGAAGCTGGCGTAGAAGTCGCCGATACGTTTGGCATCGGCATTCCGGGGCGCGCCATCCGCCGAGACTTTCTCGATGATGCCGCGCAGCTCGGCCAGCGAATTCTCATAAAGCTGGTCGAAGGAACCCCAACTGGCCTGGTCGGCCGGGATCTGCACGGTCTGCAGCCACTTGCCGTTCAGGTACTGGTAGAAATCGTTCTGCGGACGCACCGACGGATCGATGTACTGGGTGGCGATGCCGCTGGCCAGGGTTGGGCGGGAAGCCGGCGCCGACTTGGTGGATGCACCTTCGGCGGCATGCGCGAAGCCGGCGATCAGTGCCAGGCTCAGGGCGCTCAGGGCGAGACGTTTCATGACAGGAGTCCCTTTCGATTGAAAAAAAGGCCGCGGCATGCCGCGGCCCTTTACATCGTCACGATGACGAAACGATTACCAGATGATCACGCGATCCTGCGGCGCCAGGTACATCTTGTCGCCCTGCTTGACCTTGTAGGCTTCGTAGAAGCCCGGCTGGTTGCGCAACGTGCCGTTGGCGCGGTACTGGCCCGGCGAGTGCGGGTCGGTCTTCACCTGGACGATCTGCTGCTGCTCGCGCATCTTCGAGCGCCATACCTGGGCCCAGCCTGCGTACAGGCGCTGGTCGCCGGTCATGCCGTCGATCACCGGGGCCTTCTTGCCCTTCAGCGAGATGTGGTAGGCCTTGTAGGCGATCGCCAGGCCCGAGTTGTCGGCGATGTTCTCGCCCAGGGTCAGCTCGCCGTTCACGTGGTAGCCCGGCAGCGGCTCGAAGGCGTTGTACTGCTTGACCAGCGCCGTGGTCTTGGCCTTGAAGTTCTTGTGGTCCGAGGCGGTCCACCAGTCGCGCAGGTTGCCGTCGCCGTCGTACTGGGCGCCCTGGTCGTCGAAGCCGTGGCTGATCTCGTGGCCGATCACGGCGCCGATGCCGCCGTAGTTGACCGCGTCATCCGCGTTGGCGTCGAAGAACGGCGGCTGCAGGATCGCGGCCGGGAACACGATCTCGTTCATCTCCGGGTTGTAGTACGCGTTGATGGTCTGCGGCGTCATGCCCCACTCGTCGCGGTCGATCGGCTTGCCCAGCTTGTTGATCTCGTAGTCGGCGGCCCACACGCGCGAACGCATCACGTTGCCGACCAGGTCGTCACGCGAGACCTGCAGCGCCGAGTAGTCCTTCCACTTGTTCGGGTAGCCGATCTTCGGGTTGAACTTGGCCAGCTTGGCTTGCGCTTCCTTCTTGGTGGCCGGGCTCATCCAGTCGAGCTTGTTGATCGACTCTTTATAGGCGGCCAGCAGGTTCTTCACCAGCGCTTCCATGCGTGCTTTCTTCTCGGCCGAGAAGTACTGGGCCACGTACAGCTTGCCCAGCGACTCGCCCTGCGCACGCTCGACCGCGCCCACGCCACGCTTCCAGCGCGGTTCCATTTCCTTCACGCCCGACAGAGTCTTGCCGTAGAAGTCGAAGCGCTCGTCGACGAAGTTCTTCGACAGGAAGCTGCCGTAGGATTCGATCAGGTGCAGCGACAGGTAGGCCTTCCAGGTGTCGACCGGCGTCCTGTTGGCCACGTCCATGAAGGCCTTCAGGTAGGTCGGCTGGCCGACGATCACGTAAGTCGCCTTGCCGGACAGGCCGGTGGCGTCCAGCCAGGTCTTCCAGTCGAAGCCCGGGGCCACCGTGTTCAGGTCGGCCAGGTTGACCTTGTTGTAGGCCTTGATCGGGTCGCGCAGCTCGACCTTGGTCCACTGTACCTTGGCGATCTCGGTCTCGAAGTCGACGATGGCTTTCGCGTTGGCGGCGGCGTTCTTGTCGCCGGCCATGGCCAGCATCTTCTCGACGTGCTGCTGGTATTTGGCCTTGGTGTCGGCCAGCTTCTTGTCGTCGGCCTTCAGGTAGTAGTCGCGGTCCGGCATGCCCAGGCCGCCCTGGCCGATGTCGGCGACGTACTTGGTCGAATCCTTATTGTCCTGGTGGATGCCGAAGTCGAAGGGCACGCCCACGCCGATCTTGCCCAGGTGGGCCAGCAGGGCCGGCAGCTCGGACTTGTCCTTCAGCGCGGCGATCTTGTCCAGCTCACCCTTCAGCGGGGTCGCGCCCAGCTGTTCGAGCCTGGCCTCGTCCATGAAGCTGGCGTAGTAGTCGCCGATGCGCTGTTCGTCGGTGCCCTTGGCGGCGTTCTTGGAGGCGACGTTTTCGATGATGCCGCGCAGCTGCGGCAGGGTGTTCTCGCGCAGCTCCATGAACGAGCCCCAGCTCGACTTGTCGGACGGGATCTCGACGGTCTTCAGCCACTTGCCGTTCAGGTATTCGAAGAAATCGTCCTGCGGACGCACGGACGATTCGATGTATTGGGTGGCGATGCCGGCGCTCAGGGTCTGGCCCTTGGTGGCGGTCACTTTCGCGGCGGCGGCGGCGCCACTGCCTTCAGCATGGCTGACGCTGGCGATCAGGGCCAGGGTCAGAGCGCTCAACAGATACTGCTTCTTCATTCTTGCATCTCCCTTGGATTGTTATGGGTTACTGGGGGACGGCGGGATCGCCGCCGGCCCATACATCAGCTTAAATGCGTGGTGCTTGGTATTACCAGATCGTGACGCGGTCTTCCGGCTTCAGGTACATCTTGTCGCCTTCCTTGACGCCGAAGGCTTCATAGAAAGCGGCCTGGTTGCGCAGGGTGCCGTTGGCGCGGAACTGGCCCGGCGAGTGCGGGTCGGTCTTGACCTGGTTGATCTGCGCCTCGTCGCGCATCTTCGAGCGCCACACCTGGCCGAAGCCCATGAAGAAACGCTGGTCGCCGGTCAGGCCGTCGATGGTCGGGGCCGGCTGGCCGTGCAGCGAGATCTTGTAGGCCTTGTAGGCGATGGCGAGACCGGAGTTGTCGCCGATGTTCTCGCCCAGGGTCAGTTCGCCGTTCACGTGGTAGCCCGGCACCGGCTCGAAGGCGTTGTACTGCTTGACCAGCATGTCGGTCTTGGCCTTGAAACGGGCCTGGTCTTCGGCGGTCCACCAGTTGCGCAGGTTGCCGTCGCCGTCCGACTGCGAACCCTTGTCGTCGAAGCCGTGGCCGATCTCGTGGCCGATCACGGCGCCGATCGCGCCGTAGTTCACGGCGTCGTCGGCCGCCATGTTGAAGAACGGCGGCTGCAGGATCGCGGCCGGGAACACGATCTCGTTCAGGCGCGAGTTGTAGTAGGCGTTGATGGTCTGCGGCGTCATGCCCCATTCTTCGCGGTCGATCGGCTTGCCCAGCTTGTTGATGTTGCGGTTGTAGGCGAAGGTCGCGGTGCGCATCACGTTGCCGACCAGGTCATCCTTCTTGATGGTCAGCTTCGAGTAGTCGCGCCACTTGTTCGGGTAGCCGATCTTCGGGTTGAACTTGGCCAGCTTGGCCTGGGCTTCCTTCTTGGTTTCCGGGCCCATCCAGTCAAGCTTATCGATCGATTCCTTGTAGGCGGCCAGCACGTTCTTCACCAGCTCTTCCATGCGGGCCTTGCGCTCCGGCGGGAAGTACTGGGCGACGTATTCGCGGCCCACGGCTTCGCCCAGCGCGCCTTCGACGGTGCCGACGCCACGCTTCCAGCGCGGTTCCTGCTCCTTCACGCCCGACAGGGTCTTGCCGTAGAAGTCGAAGCGCTCGTCGACGAAGGCCTTCGACAGGAAGGGCGAGAACTCGCGCAGCACCTGCCACTGGAAGTAGGCTTGCAGGGTGGCGAGGTCGGTCTTGTTCAGCACCTCGTTGAAGCCGGTGATGTAGCTCGGCTGGCCGACGATCACGTAGTCGACCTTGTTGCCGATGCCGGCGGCGCCCAGCGCGGCCTTCCAGTCGTAGCCAGGTGCCAGCTTGGACAGCTCGTCCACGCTCATCTTGTTGTAGCTCTTGTTCGGATCGCGCAGCTCGACACGGGTCCACTGCACCTTCGCCAGTTCGGTCTCGAAGGCGACGATGGCCTTGGCCTTGGCGGCGGCATCCTTGTCGCCGGCCAGGCTCAGGATGTTGGCGACGTGCTGCTCGTATTTGGCCTTGATGCCGGCCATGCGCTTGTCATCCATCTTCAGATAGTAGTCGCGGTCGGGCAGACCCAGGCCGCCCTGGCGGATGTAGGTCGCGTACTTGGTCGACTCCTTGGCATCCTGGGCCACGCCGACGCCGTAGGGATTGGCGACGCCGATCTGCGACAGGTGGGCCACCAGGGCCGGGATGCCCTTCTTGTCCTTCAGCGCGCGGATGCGCTGCAGCTCGCCGGCCAGCGGCTTGGTACCGAGGGCTTCGAGCTTCTTCTCGTCCATGAAGCTGGTGTACAGGTCGCCGATCTTCTGGTCGTCGCTGCCGACCTTCTTGCCCGTCTTCTTCTGGTCCGCTTCGATGATGCCGCGCACCTGGCCCTGGGTGTCGTCGCGCAGCTTGATGAAGGTGCCCCAGCTCGTGCGGTCCGACGGAATCTCGGTGGTCTGCAGCCACTTGCCGTTCAGGTGGCCGAAGAAATCGTCCTGGACGCGCACGCCCTGGTCGATGTACTGGGTCTCGATGCCGGAGGTCGTGCCCGCGGCAGCGGAATGAACATTGTCGGCGGCGCTGGCGAAGGCGGCCAGCATCGACAGGGTCAGGGTACTCAGAAGGTAACGTTTCACGAGGGGTCCTTGGTTGCAGGGAAAAGAACGGCTTGTGGCCATCGGCAAATGTATCACAGCCCGGCTTGCCAAAACCGGGCGCTTGTCTGGCATTTACTACAGTTTCATTTCATAGCGAATGCCGAATTGGGTGTATGTACGGGCCTGCGTCGCCGCGCTCTGTACCAGCGAACCGGTGTCGAGGCTGCGCGCGGTCTCGTACAGGCGCGGGTCGAGGTTGTTGGCCGACAGGCGCAACTGCGCGTTGGCCGGCAGCTTCCACAGGCCGTAAACGTCGAACTGGCGCTTGGTGCCGGTGGTCGCCGTCTCGTTGACCGTGGTCTGCACCAGCGTCTCCGGAGTCCAGTTCAGGCTGCCGCCCAGGGTCAGCGGCAAGCCCTTCGCGCGATAGTCCAGGCCCAGGTTGGCGGTCTGCTTCGGCTGCTGGTCGAGACGGTTGTTCGGCCCCGGAATGCCGTCCACGCGCGACCAGAAGCGGCTGTAGTTCGAGCGTATGTCGACCAGCGGCGCGGCCGGCCACAGTTCCGTCAGCGGGAACTTGGCTTCCAGTTCGATACCGCTGGTCCGCGCCTTGCCGATGTTGATCGGGGTGGAGATCCAGCGCCCATTCGTGGCCAGCACCGTCTGGCGGCGCATCAGGTCGTCGATGTTGCGCACAAAGCCGCTGGCCGACAGCAGGCCGCTCTTGCCCAGGTAGTGCTCGTAGGCGAGATCCAGGCCGGTGGCCAGCTCCGGCTTCAGGTTCGGATTGCCGGTGCGGTCCGGACGGGTGGCGTCGTTGTAGGTCGAGATAGTCGGCACCGCGATCAGGTCGTTCAGCGCCGGCGCCTTGTAACTGCGGGTGACGCTGCCGCGCAGCTGGTCCTTCTCATGGCCGGGGATGCGCCAGACGCCATGCAGCACCGGGCTCCAGACCTTCGAGGTGTTTTTCACGTGCGCGCCGGCGCCGTTCTGTCCACCTTCGCTGGTAACGCGGATACCCTCCCAGCGCAGGCCCAGATAGGTCGAGAACTGCGGCGTGACGTCCCACTCGTCCTGCACGAACATGGCCACGCGGCGCGAGTCGGCCGACAGCGAGGCGCCGCCGTCGTCGAACAGGGCAGCGGAGTCGCCGGCCGCCACGTGTTGCTGGCGGCGCTTGCTGGCTTCCAGGTCCCAGCCGGCCGCGAACAGGTGGCCCTGGCCCATAGGACGGCTGAACTTGCCGCCAGTGTTGACGCCGCTGTCGCGGCTAGCGTCGCTGTCGAGGTAGCGGCGCAGCGCGCTGCCGCCGGCATCGTAAGTGTTGCGGACGGTATCGCTGTCGTTGCGGCCGCCGGTGAAGCCGAACTTCACCTCCAGGCGGGCGCCGGCCTCGCCACGGTGCAGCCAGTTGCCGAAGCCGCGCAGGAAGGCCGAATGCGACTGCGAATCCGAGCGCTGGCGGGCGTACTCGGGCGCGACGCTGCCCAGCGGCTGGTCCAGCAGGCTGTCGGCGCCATTGCGGCTGCGGTTGGCGACGAAGAAGGGCTGGAAGGTCAGCGTGTCGCTGTTGGCGAACTTGTACGAGAAGCGCGGCGACAGGAAGACGCCGTCGAAGACGCCGCCGCCCTCGTCGTGGATCTGCTGGCGGCGCTCGACCGTGCCGTCCTTGCGGGTGCTGAGGTTGAGCGTGTCGCTCTCGTTGTGCGGACGGTTCTGCATCAGCGAACCGCTCATCATCCAGGTGAGCGCGCCGGACTTGCCCGGCATCGCCAGCGAGACGTTGGCGCCATGCCGGCCCTGCTCGATATTGTCGGCCAGGCGCAGCTGCACGTCCTTCTGCTGGTAGCCTTCGCGCAGGATGATGTTGATGGTGCCGGCGATCGCCTGGGTGCTGTGCTCCGCCACCGGGCCGCGGATCACTTCGATGCGTTCGACCTGGTCCGGCGACAGCGACTCCAGCGAAAAGCCCGGCGGCGGACGCTCGCCGTTGACCAGCATCTGGGTATAGCCATTGCCCATGCCGCGCATGCGCACCCCGCCGCCGCCGCGTCCCGGCGCGCCGCCGATGGTCACGCCGGGCAGGCGTTTCAATACTTCGCTGACGCTGGTGTCGCCGTTGCGCTCGAGTTCCTCGCGGCCGAACACCATCTTGGCGGCGGTCGAGATGCGGCGCGCATCAAGGTCGTCGGCGCGCGCGCCGCTGACGGTAACTTGTTGGATCTTCGGTACGGCCGGCACGGCGCCGCTGCGGGCGCCCTGCTTGCCGGTCACGGCCTTGTCGGTCTGGGTGGGAGTCGGTTCGGCGACGGAGGCCGTTGCCTGGTCACTGCTTTGGGGGAGGGCCCATGCGTGTCCCGCCGTGCCCAGCAAGGCCAGGCAGGCCATCGGGATCAGTTTGCTCATGCTTATCGTTATTATCGGTTGCCCGGACTGTTGCCATCCGGTTAAACCAATTCTAGCCTTTAAGCATAGCCAAAATTACGATCAGGCAGCCGTTGTTACTTTACGATACATAGCAAACACACAAATCCCTCGAAAAAGCAACGGGCTCCTAGCCGCCGATGTTAATGCTGCCGCCGCCCGGCCCACCCATGCCTCCGCGGCCATGACCGCCCATCCCGCGGCCGCCACGCTCGCCTCCGCGCTCTCCTCCGCGCTCGCCGCCGCGTTCTCCACCCGGGCGGCCTTCCGGCACCACCCGCATCAGTTGTTCGTTCACTAGGGTCGCGACCTGGCGCCGCTGGGCGTCGTCGAGGGCGTCGTTCAGGCCCAGCCACAGTTCACGCAGCTGCCTGTCTTCCTGGACGGCGATCGCGCTCTCCGCTTCCACCAGGGCGTTCAGTTGACGCAGTTCGACGTCTGGTTTGGCGAGCAGGGTCTTGGCCTGTTCCTGCAGCGCCTCGCGGCGGTGCTGGCGCTCGCGCAGCACGGCGCGCGAACGGCTCTCGACCTGCTGCCACAGGGTCTGCTGGTTGGCGTTCAGGTTCAGCGACTTCTTGAACTCGGAGGTCATCGGCACCAGGTCTTCGGCGCGCAAGTCCATCAGCGGAACCGCAAGGCTGGCTCCCGCCGATCCGAGGGCAAGCGCAAACAGGCAGGCGCGGGCAAGTCGCGCGGGCATCCGGATGGTCGTACGCATCGTCATTTGATGAGGCTCCTGGGCATAAAAAAACCCACGGGGGAAACCGTGGGTAAAGACCACTTCAAGAGTGGAGAGAGAGAGAAAAACTGATAAGAACTATAGGCTCGGCCCCTCCCACTCGCCTGGACTCTTACAATTACTTACCGGGTGGAAGCTTAGGCATACAAGGATTTACAAGTTCCATGAAGTCGTACATACAAAAACGCCGTTCGTGCTTTCGCAGGAACGGCGTTTTGAAGCTGACGATGAATCGAATTAATTACGCTGCAGCTGCCTGCGCTCCGGAATCAGATCCTGCGCATCGCCCAGATTGTCCTTGTAGGAGTCGAAGATCTTGGCCAGGGCGTCGCGCATATTGACCTGCGGGGTCCAGCCCAGTTCCGAGACCGTGTTCTCGATCTTCGGCACGCGGTTCTGCACGTCCTGGTAGCCGGTGCCGTAGTAGGCGCCAGAGCTGGTCTCGACCAGTTTCACGTCCTTGGCGGTGTCGCGGTATTCCGGGTATTCGGCGGCCAATTCCAGCATCATGTGGGCCAGTTCGCGGATCGAATAATTATTCGACGGATTGCCGACGTTGTAGATCTTGCCGGTCGCCTTGCCGTCCTTGTTCTCGATGATGCGCATCAGCGCGTCGATGCCGTCGTCGACATAGGTGAAGGAGCGCTTCTGGGCGCCGCCGTCCACCAGCTGGATCGGTTCGCCGCGCACGATGTGGCCCAGGAACTGGGTCAGCACGCGCGAAGAGCCTTCCTTCGGGGTGTGGATCGAATCGAGGCCGGCGCCGATCCAGTTGAAGGGGCGGAACAGGGTAAAGTTCAGGCCTTCCATGCCGTAGCCCCAGATCACGCGGTCCATCAGCTGTTTGGAACAGGCGTAGATCCAGCGCGGCTTGTTGATCGGGCCGTAGACCAGCTCCGAATTCTCCGGATCGAATTCCTCGTCGTGGCACATGCCGTASACTTCCGAGGTCGACGGGAACACCAGGTGCTTGCCGTACTTGGCGGCCGAGCGCACGATCGGCAGGTTGGCTTCGAAGTCGAGTTCGAACACGCGCAGCGGCGCCTGGACATAGGTCGACGGGGTCGCAATTGCGACCAGCGGCAGGATCACGTCGCA